>JAAUSO010000024.1 GCA_012033205.1 Richelia sp. SL_2_1
GCAGAAGGTGCTGCACTTAGTGCCTCAACATTCGGAGAAGGAAAAGCGGGGAATGTGACGGTAACAGCCAAAGATACTGTTTCCCTTACAGATGCTCGCATCTTCAACAGAGTGGAAGCAGGTGGTGTGGGTAATGGTGGAAATATTACCGTTAATGCCGGTTCCTTGAATTTAACAGAAGGTGCTAGGCTTTCTGCCGCAACATTCGGAAAAGGGAATGCCGGGAATGTGACACTAACAGCCAATGATACAGTTTCCCTTACAGATGCTAATATCTTCAGCACGGTGCAAGCAGGTGGTGTGGGTGATGGTGGAAATATTACCGTTAATGCCGGTTCCTTCAACTTAGCAGAAGGTGCTGCACTTAGTGCCTCAACATTCGGAGAAGGAAAAGCGGGGAGTGTGACGGTAACAGCCAAAGATACTGTTTCCCTTACAGATGCTAATATCTTCAACAGAGTGCAAGCAGGTGGTGTGGGTAATGGTGGAAATATTACCGTTGATGCCGGTTCCTTCAACTTAACAGAAGGTGCTAGGCTTTCTGCCGCAACATTCGGAAAAGGGAATGCCGGGAATGTGACACTAACAGCCAATGATACAGTTTCCCTTACAGGTAGTGCTTTTATCTTCAGCACGGTAGAAGCAGGGGCTGTAGGAAAAGGTGGCGATATCAATATCAATACTGCAAACCTAACACTGCAAGATGCTGGTGTAATACTAACTCTTACTCGTGAAGAATCTAATAATCAACCAGGAGGTAGGGGAAATGCGGGGAATGTGAATGTGAATGTTTCGGGTGTTGTGGATATTGCTGGCACAGAAGATGGATTTTCCAGTGGGATTCGCAGCGGTGTACTACAAGGTACAGAAGGCAAGGGGGGTGACATTACCATTAATGCAGATTCTTTGAAATTACGAGATGGCGCTATATTAAATGCACCCACAGAAAATAACCAGAAGGGTGGTGATATTACGGTAAACGTGAAAGTGTTTGAAGCGCTTAACGGTGGACAAGTCATCACAACTACCTCAAGTGATGGACCCGCAGGTAAAATTACAGTCAACGCTACTCAGAAAATAATAATTAATAATAGTGCCAATTTCAGCGACAGGTTTGCTAAATTACCAGAACGTGTTTTCAATATTCTTGAAGAGAATGATGATGCTAATAGTGGCTTTTTCGTCAGTTCCACAGGTTCTGGCAATACAGGCAATATCGAAATCAACTCCCCCAAAATCACCCTAGATAACCAAGGTATACTCAATGCCGAATCGGAATCCGTTAACGGTGGTAACATCAACCTCAACGTGAGTGAATTATTCCTGCTCCGTCGCGGTAGTCAAATCACCACCAATACAGGTACTACTCAACAAGGTGGTAATGGTGGCAACATCACAATCAACGCCCCTAATGGTTTTATCGTCGCCTTTCCCAAAGAAAATAGCGACATCACCGCCAATGCTTTCACGGGTACTGGTGGCAATGTTCAAATTAACTCTCAAGGTATCTTTGGTATCGAACCCCGCACAGAGCAAACTGCTCAAAGCGATATTACAGCCAGTTCCCAATTAGGAGTTCCCGGAAATGTTAATCTCACTACTCCAGATAATAGCAATATCCAGAATAGCCTTACAGAATTACTAGAAAACCCAATTGATAGCGAAGCTTTAATTGCAACTAGTTGCGTAGTCAGAAGTCGCGAAAGAAACGGCACTTTCTTTATTACTGGTAGTCAAGGTTTCCCCTATCGTCCCGGTGATGCAGTACCTTCTGTCTACTCTACCATTGGAGTGCAATCTGTAACAAATAGTATATCTGAAAAGCCGCGTCGTCGCTGGGAAATTGGAGATCCCATTGTTGAACCATCGGGGGTTTATCGTTTGGAGAATGGGCAACGTATACTGAGTCGGGAGTGTATGAAATAATTGGGTACAGCGGTTTTAACTTGGGTGGAATACAAATTTTACCAGAACCGCCGTACTGCTCCCCTCTCCTTGACAAGGAGAGGGGATGGGGGTGAGGTTGTATTAGACATCTCCGGAAAAGACGTAGCAATGCTACGTCTCTACAAAGGTTTTGGACAACGCATAATTAATTTCCGGAGATGTCTATTGAAATCAACTGAAATTTGCTATATCTGTGATCTCAGACAATCATCCTCAAAACCCGGCTTCTGAATCAGCTGCTAATCCCACAGCTTCCGAGATATTACTTAAGCCATTTTGTTCTAATTTCAACAGCAAACCTTGGAGAATCCGACGTATCATTCCGGGACCTTCGTAAACCCAACCAGTATAAACTTGAACTAAGCTTGCACCAGCAGTAATTTTATCCCAAGCGTCTTCTGCGGTGAAGATACCACCAACACCGATGATGGGCATTTCTCCTTGGGTTTGCTGCCAAATATACTTAATTATCTCCGTGGAACGTTCACGCACTGGTTTACCACTAATTCCACCCGCTTCTTCTGAGATTAATTTACCAGTTTGTTTGAGTACTTGAGTTTTTAACTGTTCACGCTTGATGGTAGTGTTGGTGGCAATAATTCCCGCTAATTGATAACTTTGAGCTAAAGAGACAATTTCTGTAATTGCTTCCCATTCCAAATCCGGCGCAATTTTTACAAATATGGGTTTTTGTAAATCATTTTCTGCTCGTAAAGCATCCAAGATTGAAGCGAGCATAGTTGCATCTTGTAATTTTCGCAATCCTGGCGTATTAGGCGAAGAAACATTTACTACAAAATAATCACCGTAATTTTTCAGTAATTTAAAGCTATGACCATAATCATTGGCGGCTTCTGTTAACGGTGTTACTTTAGACTTGCCTAAATTTATACCTATAGGAATTAAGGAGTCTGGCTTGGAAGTGAGTTTTGTCAAACGTGCAGCCATTGCAGCCGCACCGCAGTTATTAAAACCCATACGGTTCAGAGCGGCTTCGTCTTTCGGTAAACGAAACAAGCGGGGACGGGGATTTCCCGGTTGTGCCAGAGATGTGACAGTTCCGACTTCTGCAAAACCGAAACCCAAACTAGACCACATGGGAATAGCCACACCATCCTTGTCAAATCCCGCAGCTAAACCCACAGGATTGGGGAATTGCAGTCCAAACAGCGATTGTGACAACCGGGAATCTTGTAAGCATAAGGATTGCTGCAAACGCTTTTTGACCAAATTTGCCAAAGGTTGTTTATCACCTTGTCCCAACCATTCTAAAGTGCGAATAGTTTGAGAATGCAAATTTTCGGGATCTGCTTTTAACAGATTGAATAATAGCGGACGAAATACAACTTGATAAATATCCAATTAACTGATCGATAGCTTAACTTAAATGGTTCAATTTTATCATCTTTGTAATTACACAAAATTTGTTGATCAAACCAAACAATCTAATAGTTTGTCCCATTAATTTTGACAGATTTAGGTTGTTTACCGACGTAATGTAGAGACGTTGCAATGCAACGTCTCCCAAAATTTCCGGGAAAACTAATAGTACTCGAACACTTAAATTTGCTCAATAGATATCTCACCCGTTCGCGGTAACATAGTCGCGTAATTGGTAGTTTTGCCCAATTAAGAAGAACTTTCTTTTCTTTTTCTAGCTGCTCGTTTTTCTTGAATAGTAATAACAATCAAGGTAATAGCAGTTAGGGGGAAAACAAACCAAAGCATTATATCTATGTAGGTAGATAAAACATCGCGATTCTTAGTGTAGTATAAAATAAGATATCCTGTATAAGCTACGTAATAAAATAAAAATAATATTCCCTCCCAACGATCAATTCGTCTTCCAGAACAAAAAATAGGCAGGCAGGCAAAGGCAACAGCGAGCGCCACTGGAATATCAAATTGAATTGCTTCTATACTAACTGGAATACCTTCTGGTGCAATTATTCCTGAAACTCCTAGAACCACCAAAATATTAAAAATATTACTACCTAAAACATTGCCGACTGCAATATCTCTTTCTCCTCGCAAACTGGCGACAACAGAGGTAGCAAGTTCTGGTAAAGATGTTCCCACAGCAACAATTGTTAAGCCGATAATTAATTCACTTAATCCCAAGCTTCTGGCTATGGCTATCGCCGAATCTACCAACCAGCGAGAACCTAATACCAATAACCCCAAGCCACCAACAACAAAAACTAGATTTTTGAGCCAAATTAACGGTGTTCTATTTTCTGAATCACCGTACTCTCTAACAAATTCATCATCTTCTGAATTGTTAGCATCATTTTTTTGTTTGCTACCTTGATAGATCAAAGACAAAGTATAGGCTATCCCACCAGCAAACAAAATAATACTATCAACTCGACCTAGTTGCCCATCTAAACTAAATAATAAAAGCAACAAGGATACCCCGATCATAATTGGTACATCAGACCTAATTAATTGCCGAGTCACAATTAAAGGGGCAACCAAAGCGGATATACCGAGAACAAATAAAACGTTGAAGATATTACTGCCGACTACATTACCAATACTAATATCTGATTGTTCTGCAAAACTGGACATAATACTAACCGACATTTCTGGCGCACTTGTACCATAAGCGACAATAGTTAATCCTACAATTAAAGGAGGAATTCCTAAAATAGCAGCAATGCGAGATGCACCTTTGACTAAAAATTCGGCACCGATTACTAGCAATATTATTCCTGCTGCCAAAAACAAAAAAGTTATCGGGGTCATAAATAAAAAATATACGTTAGTTTAATTATTAATTAGAATACTTGAATTCCGATTATCTTTAACAATTAAGCGGCGTTGTAGCGAACTGCTTTCCATAAACGCTTCAAACCGCAAATTCAAAGAAGAAAACCACAATCTGCCTTCTAAAAAGGGGGATAGCCGGGTTACGCGCTGTCCGGGGACACTACACTGCTTTGACGCTTCCGTATGATTTTGCTAGGTTTTCTGGGCATCTTATATATTAACAGGCTATATTTACCGAGAATCAGATGAGGCAGCATCAAAATTTTTCAGTCGCCGAACAGCAAATCTTGACATTGGGGCGCATCCTTGAGACTTTGAGGGAAGAGGATGATGCTGACATTCTGATTGAAACGACTATTTCATATATCAAAGAGCAGTTTGATTATTCTTTAATTTGGATTGCTCTTTATGACCGTCTCAATCATATATTGTTCGGTAAAGGCGGTGTGATACCCTCAAGTGATGATAATAGTTATTTACAGCAACGGGTGGTTTTGAGTCCGGGGGATTTGTTAGAACAAGTAGTGATTCAGCAGCGTCCGATGGGTGTAGCTGATTTACGATTGGAAAAACGGGCTGAAGGGTGGCAAGAAATTGCCGTGAAGTTAGATATCCAAGGAACAATTATGTTACCTATCCGCTACAAAGACCGTTGTTTGGGTGTGCTTATGCTCGCTTCCAAACGCTGGGGTTACTTAATCGGTAGCGAAGCTAAGGCAATGTTAATGATTGTAGTAGGAGAATTGGGTGCGGCACTTTTTCGATTGGAAATGGATTTACAACACAAACAAACTAAGCACCCAGATCAAGTATTGTTGCGACTGTTGGAAAAAATCAGAACTTTAGCAACTTTAGAACAAAGATTAGAAGCTGTAGTATCTGCTACTCATCAATTTATCATTCCCAACCGGACGAATGTTTATTGGTTTGACCCCAAGGAACATTCCTTTTGGCGGAGGATTAGTACTCAACATTTGAATATCGGTAAATTAAGTCAAAATAAAGCCGAAAATGCCGTAACTGTAGAAGATTTAAGCGACTTTTATTATGCATTATCGGCAAATCAACTAGTTTGGATTGGAGAAGGGCGTAGTTCCCTGAAAAGTTATAGTACCCAAAAGCTGCTGAAGCGTCTTGATGTCCGCAGTCTTCTGGTTGCTCCGATTCTTTGGAAAAAAGATTTATTGGGATTTTTAGCAGTAGAAGGTAAGGAACCTCGTATTTGGTCTGAAGCAGATAAAAACTTTGTTAAAGGTGCTGCGGGCTTAATTTCTTTGGTTTCCCTCACCCAAAAGATGGAAACTAGTATCCAACAAATTCAAGAAGACGCGATTCTTAAAAGTCAGATTGTAGAAAGCATTTATAACGATGAAAATATCGAACAAGCTTTACATAGCTGTTCGGCAAAAGTTTTAAATCGATTAGCTGCAACTCGATTTTTATTATTATTTCGTGAGCGCGAAGAATCTGAATACAACTTTTTTTACCAAAGTCAACCGCATAATCGCCGATGTTTAAAATTTAGTTTGGATAAATTAAAAGAGGTAGATGCACAACTTTTAGAACGTTCTACTCAAGCTGTAGGAGTAGAGAAATTAGAAGATGATTTACGATTTTTTAACTGGCGTTCATCTTTGCTCGCAGCGGGAGTACGTTCAATTTTAGTTAGCAATTGTACCAATCAAAAGGAAAGTAATGCCATTTTAATGATTGCCAGCGAAAACAATCGTTCATGGACAACAACCGAAAAGGAATTAATCCAAGTCGTTGCTCAACAATTAGGAGTAATTGTCCGTCAATGGCAACTGATTCAACAAAATCAACATCAACAACAAATTTGGCACACCTTTGAGCAAAGTCTACGCATTCTCGAACCCATTCAAAATACAAACCTTAGTGAACAAGAAAAACAACCTGAAATTATAATCCTCGAACAAATAGCGGCAATTCTCAACTGTCCCTTAACCGCACTATTATCCTGGAATCCCGGTGAAAAATTTGCCCAAATTATACCTGGATTTGTTGCTGGCGATCGCTTGTTCATAAACACCGATACGACTATCTCAATCCACACTGATGTACTGATTCACTCAGCTATAACTACATCTGGTTTAGTAAGCGTTAATACTAGAGATTTACCGGAATCTACCAAACAATGGCTTTGCGGTAGCGCAATCGGGGAAATTTTGGTCATAGCCCTACGCACCGCTGAATATCAACCCACCGGCGTAATATTAATGGCAGACTACCACCAACGCAAATGGTTGCCAGAAACTTTGGATGCGGTGAAAACTCTCGTCAACCAACTAGCCTGGTTGCGTCGGCAAAAACAAGTTACACAACTTCTTCACTGCAAAACTGAGGAATTACAACAACTCAACTGGTACAAACATCGACGTTTTGAAGATATCCGGAGTAATGTAGTGATGTTACTCAGTCAAATGCACGATTTAGGTATTCCTAATAACCAACTAACTTTGACACGCCATCAGCAATTATTAAGACAGTTAGATAATACCGTTGCTTCTACAACTGCGTTATTAAAGCTGGAGCAGTGGCAACTAATTTTTAATCGCGAAACAATATTAATCGCAAGTTTAATCAAACATTGCTTGAAAGGAATTAACAAATTACTCAAACAACATAAACTCTGGGTTGGAGTACATGGTTTGGGACAAAAATTAGAAGATGAACAATCATATATAGATGATGATTCCCTGAACTCTAACTCACAACTAACCATAAACGGCGACATTGTGAAAATTGAATTAATTCTCAGCGAATTATTAATCGCTGCTTGTCACCGCTCTCAAGAAGGTGGAAGAATCGATATTTGGTGTCGTCGTCTAGAACAGCAAATTATAGAAATATCTATTACAGATAACGGTTCCATTCATCCCCAGTTATTAGAAGAATTACAACAAGATATGAACTCCGATATACTTGTTCCTTCCAAACTCAAACAACCACCAATGAAACACCTAATAATATGTAAAAAACTCATAAAAAAACTTCAAGGACAATTGGATTTTTATCAATTACCAGATAGTCGGATAGTTAGTCGTTTGCTTTTACCGATTGAATAGGGAATTGGTAATTGGTAATTGGTAAAAGGCAAGAGGCTTTCATGCAACTGTCCACTGTCCACTGTCCACTGTCAACTGTTCTGTGGTTATAATTAATTTCTGTAAATCTTACTACTCTTATGGGACGCAAGATTTCTAAATCGGATTTACCATCCAAAATGTGTCCAGTGTGTCAGCGTCCTTTTACGTGGCGCAAAAAATGGGCAGATTGTTGGGATGACGTAAAATATTGTTCTGAACGTTGCCGTCGTCGGCGCTCAGAAGCTAATAAACAATGAAAATTAATTGCTGAAAAATGAGATGATAATTAAATCTATTAATTACTTATAATTACTGATATTTTCCAGCAGTAAGTAGAAACAATGAGCCTTTAAGCTCGATCAGATTTACACAAAAATAATCAACATCACAAAAATGAATCTCTTGGTGAAACCTAAATTAATTATTCACGGTGGGGCTGGTAGCTCTCTTAAAGATAAAGGAGGAATCGAAACGGTACGCCGCTCTCTTTATCAAGTAGTTGAACAAGTATATTCTCTGCTGATATCAGGGGCTAGCGCCAATGAAGCGGTAGTTAAAGGTTGTCAAATGTTAGAGGATAACCCTTGTTTTAATGCCGGTACTGGTTCAGTGCTACAATCCGATGGTCAAATCCGCATGAGTGCCGCTTTAATGGATGGTACTGCACAAAGTTTTAGCGGTGTAATTAATATTACGCGAATTAAAAATCCCATTGATTTAGCACTAAGTTTACAAGATTCTCCAGACCGAGTTCTTTCGGATTATGGTGCCGCTGAATTAGCACGGGAATTAGGTATTCCTAGTTACAATCCTTTAACTGACACGCGCTTAGAAGAATGGTTACAGGAGCGTCAAGATAATTTTAAGAAAACAATGGCTGGAGTAGTAGCTCAAAAGGAATTAGTATCAAATAACAATGCCAGACGCGGTACTATTGGCGTAGTTGCTTTAGATAGTCAAGGTAATCTCTGTGCAGGAACTTCCACCGGCGGCAAGGGTTTTGAACGCATCGGACGTGTCAGTGATTCTGCTATGCCCGCTGGTAATTATGCTACAAAAGATGCAGCCGTAAGTTGTACGGGAATTGGAGAAGATATTATCGATGAATGTTTAGCACCTCGAATTGTAGTGCGCGTCGGTGATGGTATGAATCTTCAAGATGCGATGCAGCGCTCATTTATTGAATCACAAGAAAATAAGCGGGACTTAGGGGCGATCGCCCTTGATGCTAAAGGAACGATTGCTTGGGGTAAAACTAGCCAAATATTGCTTGCTGCTTACCATGACGGCGAAAATATTGGCGATACATTAGAAGTATCAGAAGAGATGCAGGTAGGAAAGGTTAGAGGTTAGAGGTTAGAGGTTAAAGGTTAGGAGGAGGGGAGTTGACAGTTGACAGTTGCCTCTTACCTCTTGCTTTTTGCCTTTTGGTTGACAGTTAATTTCTCCCCATCCCCTTGTCTCCTTGTCCCCCCATCTCCCCATCACCCCATCTCTTATTCCTTTTTCATCTCCCATCCTTCTTTGATAACTTGACGCTGACGAGCGATGACTAAGCTATTATCAGGGACATCTTCTGTGATGGTTGAACCTGCTGCTACGTATACATCGTTACCCAAGGTAATTGGTGCAACTAAAACGCTATTAGAACCTGTTTTAGTGCGATCGCCAATTATAGTTTGATGTTTTTTTACACCGTCGTAGTTAGCGGTAACTGTGCCTGCACCGATGTTTACTTTGGTGCCGGTGGTTGTATCTCCAAGATAAGAGAGGTGAGCAGCGTTGGTATTATTGCCAATTTTACTATTTTTCAATTCGACAAAATTACCTATACGGCAGTTTTCACCAACTTCTGCATGACCGCGTAAGTGAGCGTAAGGTCCAATTAGACTACCATTTTGGACTACACTATCGGAAATTACTGAATATTTGGCGGTGACGTTTTCGCCAATTAGACTATTTTCAATTAAGCTTCCTGGACCGATATGACTTCCTGTTTTAATGACTGTATTGCCCCGTAAGTGAGTTTGGGGTTCAATGATTACGTCTGGTTCTAATTCGACTGTTTCATCGATGGTAATGCTGGCAGAGTCGATCAAAGTCACACCAGCTTTCATCCACTTTTCTTTGATTCTTGCTTGCAATATATCGTAAGCAGCGGATAATTGTAAGCGGTCGTTGATACCACCAATTTCTTGGTAATCTTCTACATCTACCGCCATCACTGGGGCAACTTGAGTAACGGCATCGGTAAGATAATATTCTTTTTGAGCGTTATTTGCTTGTAAGTGAGGCAGTATTTTTGCTAAATCCTCCCAGCGAAAACAGTACACTCCAGCATTAATCCGCTGATTTTCTTTTTGAGCAGCAGTACAATCTTTGTCTTCAACGATTTGTTGTAATACATTATTATCATCGCAAAAAACTCGTCCGTAGCCTTGAGGATTGGGAAGTTTCGCTGTTAGAACAGTTGCTGCATTTTGATTTTCTTGGTGAATTTGCAAGAAGTTTTTTAAAGTTTCACTACGTAATAATGGAACATCACCATTAAGTATCAGCAAATCGCCATTGTAACCTTCTAGATGAGGTAGTAACTGCTGAATCGCATGACCTGTTCCCAATTGTACGGTTTGTTCCACAAATTCTAAATCGGGAATAGCTTGCAAGGCTGTTTTTACCTGTTCGGCTTCATACCCAATAATTGCGATCCGACGTTCTGGTTGCAGTGGTTCAACACTTTGAATAACCCTTTCTACAAGCGATTTTCCTCCCACAGAATGTAAAACCTTGGGTAGGTTTGATTTCATTCTTGTACCGCGTCCAGCCGCTAAAATTGCTACAACTACCATAATTAGTCAACAGCTATAAGTAAATACAAATGCAAATTTCATTTTCGGCTTAAATATACCCGATTACATAGCCTTCCCGAAATGTTATTCGCTTACAACTAGCTGTTATTTATGGTGGTAATAAATTCAGTAAACTGCTGGATTAATTTTGGATTACGCCAGCCTTTGTTTGTTTCTTCGTTGATAATTGACAATGCTTCAGATGGTGTAAAAGCTTTTTTATAAGGTCTTTCACTTGTTAAAGCATCATAAATATCAATAATTTGAAACACCTGGGCTAAGAAAGGTATTTGATCTTGCTTGAGTCCGTCTGGATATCCAGAACCATCCCAACGTTCGTGATGGCTGCGGATAATCGGAATTACTCCCCGCATACTGCGTAATGGCTGGCAGATTCTTTCCCCAATCAAAACGTGCTGTCGCATTACCTCCCACTCTCCAGGGGTTAGTTTTCCTTTTTTGAGCAACACCGAATCCGGAATACCCACCTTACCAATATCGTGAAGATAGCCACCCCACATCAAATCCCTAATTTGATAGCGAGAAAGACCCAAATATTCGCCAAAGGCTTTGCCAAAATTGACCAAACGTTCGCAATGGTCGCCGGTATTCGGATCGCGGCTTTCAATGGCTCTAGCAATCGAAAACAGCGCTTTTTCAGCGTGGTCTAAATCTTCATTCAGACGTTTTTGGCGCACTAAAGACTTAACTCTTGCAGCCAACTCCACTCTGTCAAAAGGTTTGCTTAAGAAATCATCCGCTCCAACTTCAATTCCTCGGATTCGCGATCGCTTATCGTTCAAAGCTGTAATGAAAATCACCGGAATTAACCTTGTTTGTTCGTCCTGCTTGAGCAATTCACAAACTTCAAAGCCATCCATTTCCGGCATCATTACATCAAGCAAAATCAAATCCGGTTGCTTTTCGCTGACTAAATGCACCGCAGCAGAACCATTGTCTGCTTCAATAACTTCGTAGCCTTCCATTCCTAAAACGGCTACTGCTGTCATCCGACTCGCAGCGTGATCGTCAACTACCAAAACTTTAGGTACATCATTTTCGACACATGAAACCGGATATCCTTTAACTTGTAACGTTGTGGAAGCCTGAGAATCGCGATCGCCAGTACTGTTGGTGTGGCGATCGCCATCAACACGAACATAATTACTAGAATCCTCATTATCAGTTTCTTTAACTTTCAAGTCACGATTGGTTAACTCCTGTGTATGACGTTCTGATTCTGTTGTTAAGGGATGATTTTTATCAGCTCTATTATATAAGGTTGTGGGGTTTGACCCACTAACTTTTTGCTCGGTAGAGCCTGTATAATTGGATTTCCATTGAATCACAAAGGCACTCCATTTTTATAGTAACAATGCAATGTTTCAAAAACTAGTTTAGTACTTGAAGGTATTTAAAAAAGCATTTTTATAGGCTTTTTATGATTTATGCCTAAATAATTTTCTCAAAACACAAGACTAAGTTTTTTTAATCTTTTTTTTTAAGAACATAGATAAAGTTGCCGACAACTTTACCGATTCTACAATTATAGTATCGTCAATTAAAACCAATGTTAAATCGGGTTTTACACGGAGGTTTATGGTAATAGCAGCTTTTTCATTATCTTCAAGTCGAGTTATTTATATCAATTTGTTCAGGTTTTTTATCAAAGCAAACAATATTAAGTAAAGCATTTATAAGAGTTTTGCCGACTAAACAATATAGTCATTCAACTATGTCGGACACACTATGACAGTGATACTCAATTAAATTAAATGTGATTTAAGTCACATCATAATCAAACATTTTTCGCTGTACATACTACTTAATAAGTATTAATTTTAACTATAGATTTGGAATAAGTAATGGGAGAAGTTGCGGTTATGGCTAGATAGATAGGATACAAGCAATTACCGCAAACCTTGTCAATTAATATACCAATTAATTTACCATCTGCCAGCGTTTACGCCAGTGTGAAGTAGGTTCTAAGTTAGAAGTTTGTTGTTCGGATTGGCGACGTTGAATAATTACAGATGGAGAATCGGTTAGTGCTGAATCTCGATAGGGAACAGCAGCACGAGTTTGTAAATGTTCTTTTTCCTGTTGAGAGAGAGATAATTGATCTGGAGAATAATCTAAACTAAATCCGGCAATGGTTCCAGGGGTTTTTCTACCGATGGGTGGGGTTGCACCAATACTTAATCCAGCGTTTAAAAATGCCGTGCGTACAGCAGCAGCACAAGAGTAAGTAGCTAACAAACCATCTGGTTGTAAACACAGAGAAACTAGTTTAATAAATTCAATAGTCCATAAGTGAGGACACTGAGGCGGTGAGAAAGGGTCAAGAAAAATTGCGTCAGCCTTGAAAGCAGATTGATACACTTGGTTGATTTTTTCTCTAGCATCACCAATTACCAGTGTGGCTTTGAATTTTTCTGTTTGTATTTGGTGTTCAAAAGCTAAAGTTGTCAAAATATTTACCAAATCAGTATTGCAACTGTCGAATAAATTATGTGTAATCGCAGCTTGCGGTACTTTTGGATTTAATTCCAGAGCAACTATTTCTATATAACAATTAGGATTAATTTCCCAAATTTTTTGAATAGCGGTTGCCGTGTTGTATCCTAGTCCATAACAAACATCTAATATTCGTAAAGCTGGTAATTGAGCTTTTTCTATTAATAAGGTAGGAACAACATATTTAAAATAACTTTCTTGTTTCGCTCCAAAATGACTGTGAAATAATTCATTAAATTCTTCAGAAAAGAAAGTTTTGGAGCCATCTGCTGTCAACTGAGGTGTAAAATCTTGATCGGACATTCAATTTTGGATTTTTGGATTTTGGATTTTAGATTATTTTTTGTTTAAACACCAGATTAATTTTACCTGACTACCCCGCTCTGGAATGTAGATTGCTACGATTTTCAAAAAAAACGACCTCTCAATAACCTTTTCCATTCTTAGAAGTCGGGTTTTTACCCTAAATATCTGTAACATCCTGACAAATTTTATAAAACCCGACTTCTAAAATTTTGATCGGTCTATAGTATGCTAAAAATTTAGATAAAAAATTCAACTCAGCCAATAATTTATAGGCATTTATAGGCAATTCATGAAAGACACTTGTGTAATTTCTAATCAATGGCTTTTTGAACATTTAAACGATAAAAATCTTGCTGTATTTGATTGTCGTTTTTCTCTAGCTAATCCACAACAGGGAAAACTGGAGTATCAAGCAAGTCACATTCCGGGTTCCTATTACTTAGATTTAAATCAAGACCTTTCATCGAGTATACAAAAACATGGAGGAAGACATCCTTTACCGAATATTGATGAATTTGCCGCAAAATTATCAGGAATGGGAGTAAATTTGGGGCAAACCTTAGTTATAGCTTATGATGATTCTCGTTTTGCTTTTGCATCTCGTTTATGGTGGTTATTACGCTATTTAGGACACGAACAAGTAGCGGTTTTAGATGGAGGTTTTAGCGGATGGCTGGCATCTGAGTATCCCGTTACAGTAGAGGTTCCTTCTCAAGGTAATGGTAAATTTATACCTCAGCCCCAACCACAGATGATAGTGGATAGAGAAGCTGTAATAAATCGCAAAGATTTACCTCAAACAACTTTAGTAGACTCAAGAGAAAGCGATCGCTATCAAGGTATAACAGAACCAATTGACAAAATAGCTGGTCATATACCAGGTGCGCTTAATTATCCTTGGAAACAAGTAACCGACGAGTATGGTTATTTAATTCCACAACAACAGCAGCGCCATCGCTGGTCAGAATTAGAAAATAATCAAGAAATTATAGTTTATTGCGGTTCTGGTGTTACTGCTTGTGTTAATTTACTTTCCTTAGAATTAGCTGGGATTCACACTGGTAGACTTTATCCCGGTAGTTGGAGTGATTGGATTAGTTATATTTAATAGGGAATTGGGAATTGGGTTGGGGGGAATGGGTAATGGGTAATGGGGAATGAGGGAATAGGTAATAGGGTTGGGGGGAATGGGGAATAGGGAATGGGGATGGGGAGATAAATAACTATTAACTGTCAACTAACTCCGGTGGTACTAACTCCCGTACAGACGTAGCAATACGCCCCGTCTCTACAAAACTAACTCTTTTAAAACTTTCCTAAATCTAAATTGTAATTAACGCTAAAAAACCAACCGTCAAAATCAACATTGCTGTCTGTGGAACCACCTAGAGTAAAACCGCTTTGTAAGTTAATGCTGCTTAAATCTGATATTCCGTACTTTAAGTTAGCAGATAATCGATGATATTGATCTTCTCTGCTTCTTTCTAAAAAGTTTGATAAGTTAAATTGATAATCGATACCTACTCGCAATGACTGCTGTAAATTATAGTTTAAAGATAACCAAACATAGTTAATTATTCGGTTGCGTTGTTCGGGTGGGTCTGTAATACTCAAGCGCAGTTCGTAGAAGCTATCTAAGTTCAATTTTGGTGTTATTGGGTCTCTTCTTCCTAGAGAAAAGCGAAAAGAGTTCTCATCTAAAAATTTATCTCCTGATGAAAAGTTAAAGCTATCGCTATCTTTTGCATAAAATAATTGTTGATTACTCCATCCAATTTCACTGTACATTCTATTGCTCAATTGCTGTAAAACACCCAAGTTAAATCTTAGTTGGTTGTAGTTAAATTCCGACTGGTCGCTGTATGTAATTATGCTGCCATTAATCGAACCATTTAAGTAAGTTTTTGTTCCTATTTTAAAGGGTGCTGCGGCAAGTGTCAGTCCAGTAAAGATTAAACCATCATCAATTGCATTGGTTTCAGAAGAAAAGATATTGCTTGTATGAAAGTAACCAACATTACCTAACAAATAACCGATGGGTTTAATCTTTGCTACAGGTTTTTCTGTTGGTGGTGGTAGTTTTTGCTCTGGAAGTTGTGGTGTTTCTATCGGAATTTCCTGCGCTCTAATAATACCCAATTCCCCGTTGTTCGGCTGCTCTGACTTTTTTTTATTCTCTGCAAGTCGCTGTAATAATCTTTCTAATCTTTTAGAATGTTCGTTTTTAAGGGAATCTAACTTTTTCTCAATTTCTTCAGGAGAAGGTGCTGGTAAGTCTGTTGGCTGACTATCTAAAGGTGGAGGGTTTTTTTCAACGTTTTCTGGAGTGGGTGGTGATGGTGGTGATGGTGGTTCTGCGTTTTGCGCTATCTGTATTATATTGCTCGGTGATTCCCTATTTGAACTATTGGAAATTAATAAATCTGCACATCCTAAATCTGTGAAATCTGGATTTATAAAGGTATCTTGTTTGTATTGCAAATTAATCGCATCCGGTAGAGATTTGGAAGTCATAGGGAGCATTTTGCTTCCACTACAATTATCTTTGTCTACAATTAGGATGCTCTGTTCCTCCTGACTTAATCCTTGCGTTTTATTTTCAAAGCTGTTGGTGTAAATTATGGACGGCTGCAAGTTTACCGATATATCGTTTACTTTAGCGCGATCGCCAATGGGAATTAAGTTTGAATCTTCTAAAAATGATATCTTTGATACATATTCTCTCTGTTTTGTCTGTTTGTCTACATGGGTAGCTTTTACCACTTTTATGCTAGTACAACACCAGATTGTGCTACTGGATGCAAATATTAGGTAGAACAAGAAATTTTTTCGGTTTTTTGGTTTCATATTAAATAAAATTTATTTAATTTGGCTAAATTCAAAAGCTAGAATTCTGAATATCCTCTGTGAAATCGAAAATTTTGCTTAACTTTAATATCTACACTCAAACTTAAATACATTCATAAGTAAAAATCATCATATTTAGCAGCTATGATAAGAATTATTTTTGTTTTGCCAAATAATTTTAAAGTTAATACTATATAGTAGATTCCCCTATTTTATATATTTAATTTTGAAGATGATTTAAGCAAATTTACGTAAAGAAAATCGTTATAACAGTTTACAAGCTCGAACTTTTGATTCCTCTGGTCGTCTCGGCTGGTGGGGTAATTGTAAAATTATGCAGCGTACACAATTATGTTCCGCAAGTTATTTCCTTTGGTAGTTGTCAGTTTATGGGGAGTTGTGGTACTGTCTCCATCACAACCAGCAAGCGCATCAACTCCTTTGACTCAGGCTGTAGTTAAGAGCCTGCGTAACTGGGTGCAACTGATGCCTCAAAGCCGACCAAAGCGTCGAGCGCAAATTAAAGACGCTATGACTCCTGGAGACGGATTATCCACGGGTAAGGCTTCTTTGGCGGATTTGCGTTTTAACGATGGTTCTTTGGCAAGGATTGGTGAAAGAGCAGTATTTCGCTTTGTGCCTCGAAGTCGAACATTTACACTGTCAAACGGAACTGTGTTATTGCTCATACCACCGGGACGGGGAGAAACAAAGGTTAGGACTCGTAGTGCTGCTGCAACGATTCGTGGTTCGGCTTTATTTGTCCGCTATGATGAGCAAACAGATACCACGGTTGTAGGTTCGTTGACCGATAGCGGTATAGAAGTTTTTAACCAAGATGAATCTCGCTCTCGGGTACTTAAAGCGGGACAGTTGATAGTTTTAGTTAAGGGAGAAATTCAGGGATTATATAATTTTGACCTGAGAAGTTTTTACGATACAAGCGATTTAGTGCGCGGACTTGATTTAACTAAACCGAATAATACACCTTCTTCAGACCCTGCGATGGCTAGTGTTCAAGCAGAAACTTCTGAAGCTCTATCAAAACAGGTGCCTATTACAGGTGAAAATGTTGTTGAAAATCCATCTTTTATCCAATTGAGTCCTGTTTCTTCAGATGTACCAGATGAAGAGGTTGTTCAGGATGCTTTACCTGTGAATTCTTTGGTAGACACCGGAGAAATTATTTTAAATAATACAGAGGAAAGTGAAGATAAACCGACTCCACAAACTCCTGCAAATCCACCAGTTAATAACAACAAACCTATTCCCCAAACTCCTTCAAATCCACCAGTTAATAACAACAAACCTATTCCCCAAACTCCTGCAAATCCACCAACTCCGACTCCGGAACCAACTATTCCGACTCCGGAACCACAAACTCCAGAACCAACTATTCCGGAACCAACTACTCCGGAACCACCTCCGATATCTACCTAGATAAAATGGTGTGTTACCCTCCGCTAACACACCCTACCAAAAGCATCAATTCCAAGGTTCGGTAGGAGCATCGGAATCGTCTGGAGGTAGGAGAGTTGTTGATGAGTTGTCTGTGAATAAATGGTCGGGAAAAGTAGAACCTGTCAGTTCGTGAAGCCCTTCAAGTACTTCTGTGGCTGATTGATACCTAGAATGATGATTATCAACTACCATTTGTTGAGGATTTTTGTCAAGCCAATACTGATATTTACTTTGTCAGTCCATTTCAATTCTTGATTTTCATCTACTGGTAACTCGTGAGGTGGTATACCAGTTAAAGCAAAGATACCAATCATTCCGACTGCATAAATATCGCTACTGTATTGCGGATAGCCTAAACATTGTTCTCGTGGTGCATAACCTTTAGTACCAATACCGATTGTAAAAGCTGTTTGTTCTTGAGAATTAATTACTTGGGTAGAAACCTGTTTTACAGCACCAAAGTCAATCAGCACTAATTTACCGTCTGATTTGCGTCGGATAATATTGCCGGGTTTAATATCGCGGTGAATTACACCTTTACTATGTACAAATGTTAGTGTTTGCAGTATATCCTTAAGCATTTCAATCACTGCTGGTTCCCCAAGAGGTTCACCTGTGATTTCTCGATTCAAAGGACGACCGACAATGTATTCTTGAACTAAATAAAATTCTTCTTCTTCTTCAAAATAAGCCAGAAGTTGGGGTATTTGATTGTAGTTTCCTAACATTTGCAAGGTTTGCGCTTCTGATTTAAATAAGCGTCTGGCTACTTGCAGTTGTTCTGATTTATTATTAACTGGCTTTAGCTGTTTGACAACACATAAAGGATTGCCTGGAAGTCTGGTATCTTCAGCAATATAAGTTTCGCTAAATCCACCAGAACCTAAAACTGTAACTATTTTATATCTACCATCTAATACTTTACCGGATATCTCTTTTAAACGCTCTCCGAGTAAATCTTTCAAGTCTTCTTGTTGAGATATTATCTCTTGTACAACACGATTAGAAGCGTGCTTTTGCAGAATACTAACTAGTTGACTTTTTCTTAATTTGTCCCGAAATACTTCGGTTCCTAAATAGCAAATTCCAACGGTAGAAATTGCCATGATTGGAATAGCAGTAGGAACAATTAACTGTCCATAAACAAATAAACTATAACTAATTCCTCCCCAGATGATCCCGAAGACAAGACTAGCTACAAATCTATTTGTACTTCGTTTAATTCTGGCTATTATTAGCGTACATCCACCAACTAAAATTAGTACAAATAAACCTTGCTGTAACGGATTAGAAAGTGGAGCAACAATTGCTTTCCCCGACATTAAAGTTGCGATCGCATTAGCATGAATTTCGATTCCGGACATTTTTTCGGGAGATAGCCAGTTTGAAGATACAGGTACCGGATAGTAGTCTTCTCCTTCTTGCACTCTCGCCGTAAAGCCGATCAAGACAATTTTGTCTTTAAAAACCTTTCCTCCCTGTAAGTTAGTATCCCAGAAATCTGGCTCAAATACATTCCAAAAAGAAAAAGTATTAAAAGTCTGTGACTCTCCATAAAAATAAATGCGATCGCCTTTTGGTTGAGGATATTTTATATTGGCAGCTAGTAGTAATGATTGGTCAAATGATGGCATAACGCTGGGAACTATACTATCTTGTGCTGCTAACTGTTTGGGTAATAAACTTCCTAATTTTTGAACTTTGTCATCTATCTCAAGAGGAAAATTTGTATAACCAATAGACGTGGAACCCGTGCGGAATTTCTGATGTGGTAAAATTAATTGCCAAGAATCTCCCTGGGGTAACTCGGATTTTTCGTAGAGTGCAGCTAAAGTTACTTTGTCCCGATGTCGCTGCAACACATCAATTAGCTGTTTGTCGTCGGGTTCTCCAAATCTACTGGGGGAATCGAAAAGTATACTTACCGCAACGTGACGCGCACCAGCTTGAATTAATTTGTCAATGGCTTCGCTGTATACTCGACGTTGAAAGGGAAAAGATTTCAGTGGTTCCAAATAACCGTACTTAACCGGATCTATTTCATAGGATTCCTTGGGAAGTGATATCGATTCATTATCTATGGCTAAGATTACAATATCTTTGGGTGGAGTTACCTTTCCTCGGAACAGATAAAATAAGCTTTCTGCTTGGTTTTCGAGCAAACTTGTAAAACCACTACCAGAAGCTGTTAACAGCACAGCCCCAACAACCGAAGCACCACTAAGCAGATGACCTAAACGAGCCATCATCTTGAATTGATGTGCCGATACCGTAGAAGTAGCTTGTCTGGAAAAGCTAAACAGTTTTCTGGCAGCAGACACATATTTTTTGGTTATGTTATATGCAGGTTCTTCTGCCATATTGTATTATGAATTAATTTATGTAGAACAATTCGAGAAAGTTTGCACATTATTTAGTGTCAGCTACTCTATCGGTAACACTTAAACAAAAGTCTATACACATGAAAATATTATACTTTTCTCCACTGTCATCTGGTGTTTGTTTTGGTCGTGATATATCAGTAAATATTCTAGTACAAAATCAATGCTCTGGGGTTATTGCAGATTGGATTGTAATTATGTCAGAAGAGACGTAAATTCAAAGAAATTATCAAATTTTGAGATTTTCGATCTCCGAGGACTTCTGGAATCAGTTGAAAGGCTTATACAAGTTCCGGTATGTTAACTGATGGTTGATATCTTCCATCGACCTGTAAGCTTTGCAGTTTCTGAGCTAGTCAAAAATTGGCTAATTTATCCTTGAGTAACAGTTATTTTTACAAGCAAGTTTATTAAAGCAAGAATATTTTAGAGAAATCCTATAAAGCTTCGCTATACCTTGATAATACAATATTGAGGCTAGCCTTTAGTCAGGAACACGTAATTAGATATACTTTGCTCAGTTAACAACGCATCTAAAAATCTGCATTAATCCTTGCTTTTGAGATACTCGAAGATAAATAACGCATTTTTGCGTTTTTCTTGTTTCTCGATATCAACAACAGAGCGTGTTTATTCAAAATAATAAAAACCACGATTATTGGCTATCAACGGCATACTCTTGCTCTAACTCATGGGATTCGAGTTACTTACCTACTTTAGGAGTAAACTTAACTAATATACAGTTACAAATGCTGTTAGTTAGTCAATTTTATTGGTAAATTTTGATTACAGGGTGCAAATTAAGCATATTTAGTTAAGGGCGAAAAAGCTCTCTCGTTATGTCAACCACAGTTTAATGTTTTAGTCAATCTCCTAAATTGAAAAATGATAGATAAAAGCTATACATGACAATATAATTTATATATATTAGCGAATTTGTCATTTTATTATTGCTATAATCTATTGTTCAATCTGAATACATTTATATTAATGGTGTAATTTCCTATGGAATCTCATATGACTCGTCTATCTATTTTTGTAGACGGAAATAATATGTTCTATGCTCAACAAAAGAACGGCTGGTTTTTCGACCCACGACGAGTATTAGAATACTTCAGATACGAACAAACACATACAAATTTAATCAATGCATTTTGGTACACTGGCTTAAAAGACCCACAGGATCAACGAGGTTTCCGAGATGCTCTAATTAGTTTAGGATATACAGTAAGAACTAAAATACTCAAAGAATATTATGATGATTCATCAGGACGCTACTCTCAAAAAGCCAATTTAGATATTGAAATTGTTGTAGATATGTTTAATACAGTAGACCAATATGACAGAGTAATTCTATTTAGTGGAGATGGAGATTTTGAAAGAGCTATTGAACTATTACGCTCGAAAAACACTCATATAACTGTCGTGTCAACAGAGGGAATGATCGCACGAGAGTTACGTAATGCTACCGATAGATATATAGATTTGAATGAAATCCGAAACCTTATAGAAAAAACTGAAGCTTAATAATCTTTACAAATATTTAGAAAATTAATAGTAAAAAAAATTAAAGTAGAAAGTATTGTTAGGCACAAAAAAATTATCCACTTTGAACATGGTTATGAAGACAAATCCAGAACGAATCATTATTTTGATACCACACTCCGTGACGGAGAGCAATGTCCGGGAGCAACTTTAAATATTGAGGAAAAGTTAACTATTGCTAAGCAATTAGCACGTTTGGGTGTGGATATAATTGAAGCGGGTTTTGCTTTTGCAAGTCCGGGAGATTTTGAAGCTGTCAGCAAGATTGCCCAAGTTGTAGGAACTGAAGATGGTCCGGTAATCTGTAGTTTAGCAAGAGCTAAACAAGATGATATTAAAGCAGCAGCAGCAGCCATAAAACCAGCTGTTAAAGGTAGAATTCATACATTTTTAGCTACTTCTGATATTCACCTCAAATATAAGTTGAAAAAAACTAGAGAAGAGGTGTTATCAATTGCTGAAGAGATGGTAGCTTATGCAAAAACTTTTACTCATGATATCGAATTTTCTCCAGAAGATGCAGGACGTTCTGATCCAGAATTTCTTTACCAAGTATTAGAGCGAGTAATCGCAGCCGGAGCAACAACTGTTAATATTCCCGATACTGTTGGTTATACAACTCCCAGTGAATTTGGAGGTTTAATTAAGGGTATTAAAGCAAATGTTCCTAATATCGATCAAGCGATTATTTCGGTTCACGGACATAATGATTTGGGTTTAGCTGTTGCTAACTTTTTAGAAGCTGTAAAAAACGGTGCCAGACAATTAGAATGTACTATCAATGGTATTGGAGAACGTGCTGGAAATGCCGCTTTAGAAGAGTTGGTAATGGCTTTACACGTGCGACGACAATATTTTAATCCCTTTTTAGGACGCGATGTTGATTCGGAAGCGGCGTTAACAAATATTGACACTAAACAGATATATAAAACATCTCGTTTAGTTTCTAATTTAACGGGAATGTTGGTGCAACCAAACAAAGCAATTGTTGGTACAAATGCCTTTGCTCACGAATCCGGAATTCATCAAGATGGGGTATTAAAAAATAAGCTTACCTATGAAATAATGGATGCTCAGTCAATTGGTTTGACAGAAAATCAAATCGTTTTGGGTAAGCATTCCGGAAGAAATGCTTTTCGGACTCGTTTGAAAGAATTGGGTTTTGAAATGTCAGAAAATGATTTGAATAAAGCCTTTGTTAGGTTTAAAGAAGTTGCTGACAAAAAGAAAGAAATTACCGATTGGGATTTGGAAGCTCTTGTTAATGATGAAATTCAACAAACACCCGATTTATTTAAATTGGAATTGGTGCAGGTTTCCTGTGGTAGCAATGCAAGTCCTACCGCAACGGTAACTTTACGCAACCCCCAAGGGGAAGAATTAACCGATGCAGCAATTGGTACGGGACCTGTGGATGCTGTATATAAAGCAATCAACCGGGTAGTAAATGTACCGAATAACTTGATTGAATTTTCTGTACAATCGGTAACAGCCGGAATTGATGCAATTGGGGAAGTAACTATCCGATTGAAGTATGAAGAGAAGATTTATTCAGGTCGTTCGGCAAATACAGATATCATTGTTGCATCGGCACAGGCTTATGTAAATGCACTTAATAAGTTGTATGGAGCGTTACTGAGCAAACAGAAGCAGCAAATAACTGCATAGTTAAGAGTAGGGAGAAGTCGGGTTTTTAGACAGATATTTAATCTCAAAACCCGACTTCTTGTAATTATTGATTTCTAGTCGCTTGTAAGCATTGCCAACAGTTCAATTTCCGATAGTTTAAGGAATTTCCAACTGCTGCCGTTGGTTACACTACCATAGATATTGGCAATGGCAAGATTATTTCAGCTAATCTAGAAACTCCCTCCGTCAGCTGGGATTCTGTGAGTTCTCCGTAACCGAAGATAAATTCACCTCTAGAATGGTTTAATAGATAATGGGGATTAGCAGACATCATTCCGATTCCAACTTCAGCAGCGCGTTGAATAATTTCTTCGTCACTCAAATTAGTCTTAAAGCGCACCATCAAGTGAATTCCGGCTTTTTCTCCTAATATTTCAGCGCTTTTTCCAAAGTGTTCTTTTAAAGATTTGACTAAACTTTGACGACGTTTATCATAGATGGAACGCATTTTTCTCAGATGACGTTCTAAATATCCTTCGTTAATAAATTCTGTAAGTACTTGTTGTTCTAATATTGGTAAATGTCTGTCATTCAACCACTTTGCACGGGTAAATATAGGTACTAAACTTTTGGGAAGTACTAAATAACCGATTCGTAGAGATGGAAATAGAACTTTGGAAAAAGTACCAATATAAATTACCGAATCGTTTTGAGCTAATCCTTGTAATGCGGGAATTGGTTTTTCACCATAACGAAATTCACTATCATAATCATCTTCAATAATTAATCCTCCGGTTTGTTGCGCCCAATTGAGTAATTCTAAGCGTCGCTGTAATGGTAAAATTGCTCCGGTAGGGAATTGATGAGAAGGTGTAATGTAAACTAAACGGATATTTTGTGGCGTATAATTTACTAATTCTTGTACTATTAAACCTGAATTATCTACTGAAATGGGTAAAATTTTAGCGTTTTGTGTTTCAAATATAATTTTTGCACTTAAATAACCGGGATTTTCAATAGCTACGGTTTCTCCGGGTTCAATTAATAAACGCAAAATCAAATCGAGCGCTTGTTGGGTACCGTTGGTAATTAATATTTGTTCCGGTTGACAATTAACCGCACGGGAACGAGTAAGATAATGTGTAATTGCTGCTCGTAACGGTTGATAACCATTAGGCTCTGTTGAATAATCTAGCCAATTCAAGTTAGTATTACAGTAACGTGATAGCAATCTACGCCATAATTTGACCGGAAATTCCGTTAATGCTGGTGTTCCGTAACGGAAGTTTATTTGTAATTTTGGTTCTGCTATTCTGGGAACGTTTGCTGTATTAACTAAAGTATTTCCATACATCGATAATTTAATTGATGAACGATTAATTTTATCAATAGTTTCGATTGGATTTGAATAAATTAAATCATCAGGAAGCTGTTTACAAACAAAAGTACCAGAACCCGTAACCGTTTCTAAATAACCTTCGTTTAAGAGTTGTTCGTAACTAGTGGTAACTGTGAAACGAGAAATTGACAGAGATTTTGCTAAAAAACGAGTTGAAGGAATTTTTTCCCCTGGTGTTAATCTTCCGCTGAGAATTGCTTGACGTAGTTGTTCGTAAAGTTGTTGGTGTAAGGATTTTGATGAATTATTATTGAGGGCGATCGCTAATTCCATAAAACAGTTAACAGTTAACAGTTAACAGTTAACAGTAGTCTAATAATAATAACATTTCAGAGTCAAGAGTTCCCTGTTTCCTACCCCAGATATTACAGAAGTCGAGTTTTTATCATATAAATATCCGTAACATCAGAAAATCTTCATCAAAACCCGACTTCTTACCCCACAGATATCAAGTCTTACACTTTGACGACTTCAGCTTTTTTAACGGGTACATAAGGCTTTTCTGCACCTTGTGCTAAATAGTCTTGAAGTTGAGATTCGATTTGTTCACGGACAATTTGACGGTATTCCAGAAAATGTTCGTTGTGAGCGCAGGAAGATAAATAATGTTCTAATACTGCGGGGTTATGTTTGAGAATACTAAATAAATGATGCCAGAATTTCCAACGAGTTTCCCGTTTAATACCTTGTCGCCAAATAATCGTTAAAAATGCTTTCACTATCTTCCATTCTGGCATTTTAGCAGGTGCTTTCCAAGTCGGTTTACCCATCATTAAAAAGCAGCGGTAAGTACGATCTAAATAAGAAATTGGGTCATATAAAGCACAAAAGGCTTCAATATATTCCCTACCAATTTCCTCTAAAGGACGAGTGGGAATAAAATTCATTAATGTAGTTTGATTAATATTTCCGTCTTGAGAGTCGCGCAATCTTGCTTCTTTTTCCAAACGATGCCATAATGCAGTATTGGGCAATGCTTGCAACATCGCAAAGGTTGTAGAAGGAATGGCTGCTTGTTCTGCAAAACGCACAATGCGAGATCCAGCACCGGATTTTTCACCATCGAAACCAATGATAAACCCAGCCATCGGACGCAAACCGGCTTTAATAATCGCTTGTACAGATTCTACAAGAGAATTGCGGGTATTTTGAAATTTCTTTGTCAGTTGTAAACTATCTTCGTCTGGTGTTTCAATACCCAAAAATACCGCAGCAAAACCAGACTCAACCATCAATTCCATCAATTCTGCATCTTGTGCTAAATCAATTGAGGCTTCTGTATCAAAGCGGAATGGATACTCATGTTCTTTCATCCATACCTTTAATTCTTTAAGCAATAATTTAACATTGCGTTTATTGCCGATAAAGTTATCATCCACCATAAACACACCGCCGCGCCAACCCAATTCATACAAACAATCCAATTCAGCTAAAAGTTGCCCTGGAGTTTTGGTACGGGGTTTACGACCATAAAGTACGATAATATCGCAAAATTCGCATTGAAACGGACAACCACGAGAAAATTGCACCGACATCATGTCGTAAGCATCTCTTTCTAACAAGTCAAAACGAGGAATCGGTGTTGTAGTCACATCTGGTTTTTCTTGCGTGCGAAATACACCGTTTTTCTGACCAGATTTTACCGCTTCTACAAACATTGGTAAAGTAATTTCTCCTTCATCAAGAATGAGAAAATCTGCCCCAGCTTTTTGAGATTCTGCGGGTACAGAAGTTGGATAAGGGCCACCTACCGCGACTAATTTACCTCGTTGTTTTGCAGCTTTTATTTGGTCGAATAAGTCTTGTTTTTGGACTATCATTGCAGATAAAATTACCATATCTGCCCATTCCCATTCGGCTTCACTCACCGAGCGAATATTCCTATCTACTAATTTAAATTCCCACTCTTGAGGTAAAATTGCCGCTACAGTAACTAAACCTAATGGTGGTAGTAAAACTTTTTTATCTACTAATTCTAAAATTTTTTCATAAGACCAAAAAGTTTTGGGAAATAAAGGATAAATTAATAAAACTCGCATGATGTCCACTCCCCTTGAATATTTTACAACTGCTTTTCGTTTTTCTTCGCAAATTGACTATTTCAGGATTGATGCACCGATTCATGTATTTATTGTCACAATATTTTCACAAACGGGATTTTATCTGAATTTTATTCGTAAACAGAAGGGTTATACTAACATTACGTAAGTATGTAATTCGTATATTAATTGTACTGTATAAGTTATAAGTGGGAACTCTTCACAATTGAGATAAGCAATATTAATGTATCTGTGAATGAGGAAACTCAATAGAAAATCATCGCGATAGGCACACGCCCCGGAAAGGCAAGAGGCGCACCTGTGCGGCTGCTCGCAAAATGTCTAATCTAAAATAATCTAAGATTCAATTCAATTAAATTAAATTAAATTAAATTAAATTAAATTAAACTAAATTAAACTAAATTAAACTAAATAAAATTAAACCAAATTAACTCACAAAATTTGCTCTTATTATGACTTATAAACCCCAGAATGAAAAAGATAAATCAGAAGTGAATACTAATACAGCAGAGAACGAAAAAATTTTATGTCCCCACTGTAAACGCACGGCTACTAATGGCATTAAATGCAAAGGAATTTGTGTAGCTGATAGTGATTATTAGATGATTAATTTAAATCTAATTAATCTATAGGTAGTTCGATAAAAAATTCTGTTCCCTCACCTAATTTTGAACTACAACTAATTTTACCATTGTGAGTTTCTTCAATAATTGAGAGGGCAATAGCAAGTCCCAATCCAGTACCTTTACCGACATCTTTTGTAGTAAAAAGATTATCAAATATACGTTCTCGAACTGATTCGGGCATTCCCATACCATTATCTTTAATACTAATTAATGCTGTATTTTTCTCAGGAAAAAACTCAGTTTTAATTATTATTTTGTAAGGATTAGTTTGTAATTCGGCAAATGTTTTTCCTTCACTGACTGTATCGATAGCATCAATAGCATTAGCAATGATGTTCATAAATACTTGATTTAACTGTCCTAAAAAACACTTTACAGGTGGTAATTTTTCATATTCTTTAATAACTTCAATTGCTGGACGTTTCTCATTAGCTTTGAGGCGATATTTGAGAATTAAAATTGTACTATCAATTCCTTCATGAAGATTACAAGCAACTTTTTCATCTGTATCGGCTCTAGAGAAAGTACGAAGACTTGTACTAATGTCTTTAATCCTTTCTGTTGCTAGTTTCATCGAATCTATTAACTTTGGTAAATCCTCTATCAGGAATTCTAAATCAATTTCTTCAGCGTGTTCTAAAACTGCATCTGTGGGAGTAGGATAATGTTGTTGATAGCATTCTATATGAGCAAATAAATCTTGAATGTATTCTTTAGCATTATTAATACTACCTTTAAGAAATCCGATGGGGTTGTTAACTTCATGTGCGACTCCTGCAACTAAATTACCCAAAGTTGCCATTTTTTCATTTTGTACCATTTGTAATTGAGCTTGATTTAACTCTTGTAAAGCTTTTTCTAACTGTTGGGATTTCTGAATTACGGATGCTTCTGCTTTTTCACTTTCTCTGAGTGCTGCTTGTTGTTGGCTAATATCTCGAACAATCGTTAATCCATGTAACTTTCCTTTGTACATAAAGGGTACTGCTTTGATTTCTGAATCAAAATAAGTCCCATCTTTTCGTTTACTAATATTTTTAATATAAAATTCTTTGCCCGCTCTCATAATCTCTAAGTAATTACTAAAATCAGATACCGAATCTTGATGTAGGAAATCTAGTGGTGTGAGATTAAACCATTCTTCTTGAGAATAACCATACATCTGGCAAAAAGTAGGATTAACAGCAATGATTTTTCCTGTTTCTAAATTGCAAATGTTTAATCCATCATTGACGCTTTCAAAGATACTGCGATACTCTTCCTCTTTTTGAGCAATTTCCCATGTTTTTTGTTGTTGTTGAGCGTATAATTGAGCATTTTGCAAGGAAATAGCAGCTTGAGTAGATAAAAGATTAATTACTTCCAATCTTTCTCGTGTAAATACACCTTTGATTAATTTATTTTCTAAATACAACAATCCAATTAATTTACCTCTATCCAAAATCGGCGCACATAATAAACTAGATGGCTGCTGTTGTATTAAATACTCGTCGGTGAGCAAATCATTTTGAACTGTGGCATTATCCAATACAATAGTTTTTAAACTGTGTTTCACATAATCTATAACTGTATTAGGAAGCTGATTACTAGTTTCATATGGGATTGATAAGTGGGTTACACCCAATTCTTGAGTAGCTACTGCTTCTAAAGTTAAGATATCGTTTTTGAGAAAAACTAAAGCAGCTTTTTGGGCTCCAGCATTTTCAATTACTATTTGGAGTAAAGTGGAAATTAACTCTTCTAATTGAATTTCTTTTGATAAAGCCTGGGTTGCTTTGAGAATACTTTTGAAATCTAAGGCTTCTGAAATGCTACTACTAGAGCGAGTTGTTTGAATAGTTTGATTGGGTTGAATGCAGGTTTCGTTGATTGAGGAACTGTATTTTTGTGTTTGTAAAATTGGTGTAAGTAATTGGGGATAGCGTTTTTCTAAGTCGTGAATTTTGGCTTTTGCTCCCCATTTTGCATAACAGTAGTAGGCTTCCTGCATATATATAGCGGCAATTTTTTGTTTATCCCAATTCAGGTAGAATTTAGCTGCGAGTTCGTTTGCTAAAGCTTCTTCTTGGATATATTCGTTAGCTTTGGCTCCAGCAATAGCTTTTTCATATAATTCTATTGCCTTGATTTTTTCATTTAAAATTCGATGTTTTTCAGCTTCAACTAAATCATATTTATGCTGAAAATTCATTGGAGCGTGATGGCTAATATTTTTGATTTTTTCTTGATTTTTTATGACTTGTTGAAGTTTTTCCGTTTGGGATATATCTGAATATAAACTTAATTGTAGTAAAGAATCATAAAAGTAGAATAGGGGAGCATAAAAACATCCGGCTATTCCGTCTAAATATATTTGAGCTTGCCGTGCATTTGTCGCAGCCTGCTCGAATTCTTCAAACAAGTAACAAAGAATAAATTTATGAATGTAAACAAAATGAAGTCCAATTCTGTCGTTGGCTTCTAATTGCTGCGGTAAGATTTCGTTTTCGTTGTAAGCTTTTCCAATTAAAATATATGGTTGTTGAGATTCACCGAGCAAATTTAAGATAACCTGTTGAATTGTTCGATATTGATTTAAAGTAGTTGTGTGTTTGAATTGAATTAAAACATCACTGATAGCCGCCATTTCTTGCTGAAGAGAATTTAATTCTTCACCTATAAAATACGAATATTGAAACCAGTTTATCGCTGCATGACTAGAGTATTCTAAATCTCCATTTTCGATTCCGCTTTGATATGCTTCTCGAAAAAGTGGCATAGTCGTTTTCAAATGCTCTTTACCGTGTTTTGTAGATACAGCTATCATAAATAGGGTTCTAGGTGTTAATTCTAAAGCATTTAGCTCTTGCAATAAGTTTAATGCTAATTTACCAAATTGATAACTGCTTTGAGCATCCTGAAAAAATCCTTGTAAAATTAACCCATAAGCTGCATAAGCAAAGCTTGATGAAGGAGCATTTCCATATTTAATTGATAAATTAACTTGAGAAAAAACTATTAGCGGCACTAATGTAGGTGCGGCAGCAATTATGGGAAACCAAACAATTGATAATAATCGCATGGCTGCTAAAGGATAAACATCCTTCATTAAAGGCAGTGCAATTAAATCCGATATATGTTTATCTTGTAAGTAAATATTTATTTCAGTTAAATCTTTCTGAATATCTACAGAAGTTGGTGATTCTGGAATTTTAACTCCAAATAATTCTAATACATTTAGTCCAAATTTCACTGCTTCAATCAGTTGATTTTGAGCAATTTTAGTTAAAATGATCATTTCATAAGTCTTAGTTTTATCTAAAATTGTTTTGGCTTGTTTTAAGACAATATCCGCCCATTGTTGCATCTGTTCATAATTACCAGTTAAATAAGCAACTTCTACAGCAGAATCATACAGTGATAATGTCAATTGGTAATTATTTTGCCAACAATCGCTACTTAATAAACTGATACCCATTCTGACATAAATTAGCGCTGCACTATAAGCTGTAGAATCCTTCGATTTTTTTGCTGCTAATAAATTCAATTCGGCAAGTTGAAGTTTTTCGGAATCATTTAAAATTAAATTTTGACCAATATTGAGGTGATTAACAATATTAAAAATATTTTCTGATAATTCTGGTTTTAGAATATTTTTTAATAAACTTTTGCCAACATTTAAATGAGTTATCGGTTTTTGCTCATTGGGAATTAAAGAATAAGCCGCTTGCTGTACTCTATCATGTAAAAATCTATAATCTATAATTTGAGATGCCGGCTGAATTTCTTGTCTTATTTCAAGATAAAATTTATAAATCTCACTTTGCGGTATTATCAATCCTTCCTCTAACGCTTTCCATAAATCCGCAGCAGTTTCAGCTTCCGACTTTTCACAAACTATTGCTAAAGTTGCTAAATCAAATTGATTGCCAATACAAGCCGCTAATTTCAAAACATTCTGCGTTTGCTCTGGCAATTTTTGCAACTGTAACGACATAAATTCAACAACATCATCAGTTAAAGCTAACTTCTTAACTTCAGAAATATTACATCCCCATAAATTTTGCTCAAAATTAAATTTTATCAAATCATCTTCATACAACGATTTGAAAAACTGCGTACTAAAAAATGGATTACCTTTAGTTTTTTTATATATAAGTTGTGTTAACGGTTGTGCAATTTCCAAGGAACAACTTAAAGTATCTGCAACTAATTGATTTAAGCTTCCTTCAGTTAATGGATTTAAAATAATAGTATTAATTATCGCTCCCGTTTTACTAATTTCCTCTAACGTCAACATTAAAGAATGAGCCGCAAATACTTCATTATTTCGATAAGCACCAATTAATAATAAATATTTGCTTTCCGACTCGCTTATCAGTAATTGCATCAAATTCAAAGATGTCAAATCAGCCCATTGTAAATCATCTAAGAAAATTACTAAGGGATGTTCTTTAGTAGTAAAAACTTTAATAAACTTTTGAAATAGCAAATTAAACCGATTTTGTGCGGCTGTTCCCGATAATTCTGGTGCAGGTGGTTGTTGTCCAATAATTATTTCTAATTCGGGAATAACATCAATAATTATTCGTGCATTTTCACCTAATGCTTGCAATATTTTATGTTCCCAAATTGACAATTGAGCATCAGTTTCACTAAATAATTGCCTCATTAAATCGCGAAAAGCTTGGACAAATGCTGAGAAAGGAATATTACGATTAAATTGGTCAAATTTACCTTTAATAAAATAGCCGCGCTGTTGAACAATGGGTTTATTAACTTCGTTAACAATTGCAGTTTTACCGATTCCAGAATAACCAGTAACCAGCATTAGTTGACTGTTCCCCTTCGATACTTTATCAAATGCTGCCAGCAATTTTTCAACTTCGGTTTCTCTCCCATACAGTTTTTCAGGAATAATAAATCTATCACAAATATCCCTTTGAGCAATTGCAAAATATTCAATATTACCAGTTTTTTGAAGTTGTTTTAAACAAGTTTCTAAATCATGCTTGATTCCCGAAACACTTTGATATCGATCTTCTGCATTTTTCGCCATTAATTTCATGACGATAGCTGATAAAACTTGAGGATTTTCTATACTATTCCCTAACAACGGAGGTGTTTTTGCAATATGACAATGTACCAATTCCATTGCATCATCCGATTTAAACGGTAATTCTTTAGTTAATAATTCATAAAAAGTCACACCCAAAGAATAAAAATCACTGCGGTAGTCAACTCCCCGATTCATCCTTCCAGTTTGCTCTGGAGATATGTAGGATAAAGTTCCTTCTAAAATATTCGGGCTAACTAAAGTTTGGCTTTCTCTTGGTAACAAAGATGCAATACTAAAATCAATTAATTTAACTTGTTTTGTTGTCGGATTAATTAATATATTGGCGGGTTTAATGTCTTTATGAATTATTCTATGACGATATAAAATATCTAAGATGTCACATAGGGTAATAGCTATTTTGAAAAACTCTTCTAAAGATATTGTGTATTGATGAAAATATTCTCTCAGAGAAATTCCCCCCATATCTTCCATTACTAATGCATAACTATTTTGGTAACTATCTAAACTGTAGGCTTGGATAATTTGAGGTGAATTGAGATTTTTGGTTATGGTATATTGATTGCGAAATTGTAACAACTCGCTAAAATTGGGATAGAGATTCTTGAGCAATTTAATCACAACGGGTTTTTGATCATGTTCTCGAACCGCTCGATATACTGAGGTTCTTGAACCGTTGTAGAGTTCTTCTTTGATAGAATATCCGCTAATACTAATCATACTGCTTTTGTCCTCAACGCTTCTAGATTTAGTATTCCCAAATCCTCGGACAAAAAAACACAATTTAAGTTGGAATTGGGAATAGGGAATTGGGAAAAATATGTGTTATGTGATGTCGGGATGATTAGTCATGATTTCCACATCTGTACTAAAAATTAAAAATTTTGATTCTCTCCTCCCCAATCCCTTGATTTTTCAGCTTTACTGTAAAGTTACCCAAAATTGGACTGGTACTAAATCAAAAAATTGGCTATTGTAACTAACCAGTATCTCAATTATGCTGTTCTTAAGTTCAAGTTAAATGATTCTATGGAAGCCTAAATATGCCTTATCTAAGCAAAATTTGCATCTATCCGATTAAATCACTTGATGGGGTAGAAGTAACACAAGCTCTTGTATTACAAAGTGGTGCGTTACAGCATGACCGTCAATATGCCATTATTGATGCTCAAGGTAAGTTTGTCAATGCTAAACGTTATGCAAAAATACATTTATTACGGTCAAAGTTTGATTTAGAAAGTCAAATTGTTTCGCTAAAAATTCCAGATAGTGATACAGAAGAAACTTTCAATTTAGAAAGGGAAATACCACAATTAGAAGCTTGCTTGAGTGACTTTTTTGGTTTTGATATAAAATTACAAAAAACTTAGTTACTGGCTTTCCTGATGATACCGTTTCACCGGGACCAACTATTGTTAGTACTGCGACTTTAAAAGAAGTTGCTTCTTGGTATTCAGATTTAAATGAAGATGATATCCGTCGTCGAATGCGTACTACTTTAGAAATAGATGGAATACCCGCATTTTGGGAAGATAAATTGTTTTCTGAAAGTGATAATGTGGTTAATTTTAAAGTTGCGAATCTCCAATTTGTAGGAGTAAATCCTTGTCAGCGCTGTGTTGTTCCTACTCGTGATGCTGTTACTGGGGAAGTTAATTCGGATTTTCAGAAGATATTTATCAACAAACGTAGAGAAACTTTACCGGAATGGGTTGATAAATCTTGTTTCAATCATTTTTATAAGTTGACGGTGAATACTCGGTTAGTTAGTAATTTTGAAAATCAAATTATTCAGGTTGGTGATGAAGTTAATTTATTGTAAGTAATAACCGCCTCAGACGCAGAGTACCCTGAGGAAGAATGAAGAGAGATGAATTTGAATATTAGGGAAACTATTTCTAAGGAAGATTCAATAATTGCAGAGCATTTTTGTAAATTGTGGTTAGATATAGGTGTTCCGGAAAGTTATATTAAATCTAATCACCGTAATATAACTATGGAATTTATTAAAGAAGCTCGTCAAAATTTATTTTATCAAGGTTTTGTTGCAGAAATTGATAATCTAATTGTTGGCTCTGCAAGCTGTCAGCTTTTTACAGGTTTATATCCAAATGTATTGAAAGATGAATATCGCAAATATGGATACATTTGGGGTGTTTATGTTGAACCTTTTTACCGCAAAAAAGGAATCGCTAAACAATTGACTAATGCGACGGTTGAGTATTTAAAAACTATTGGTTGTACAAAAGCTATTTTAAATGCTTCACCAGCAGGTAAATCTGTTTATGAAAGTTTAGGTTTTTCTTTAACTAATGCTATGGAATTAGATTTAATTTAAATTATTTATTTGTCTAAATTCATCAATAAATCTAGCTAATTAATTATGACTACTTCAAATAATCCAATCAATCAACAACTCTTACCAACTCAACGAACTCAAATTAAACGATTACCCAAACGCGGTAATTATGAAACTCAAACTATCTACAATATCTTAGATGAAGCGTTAATTTGTCATGTAGGATTTATCGCAAACAATCAACCTTTTGTAATTCCTACTGCTTACGGAAGAGTCGAAGATAAACTTTATATTCACGGTTCACCTGCTAGTAGAATGCTGCGTACTTTAACTCAAGGTATTGAAGTATGCGTGACGGTAACTTTATTAGATGGATTAGTATTAGCACGTTCTGCTTTTCATCACTCGATGAATTATCGTTCTGTAGTCATATTTGGTACGGCAAATTTAGTTAATGATATGGAAGAAAAAAATGCAGCGCTGCAAGCTTTTACTGAACACGTAATACCTCAAAGATGGAAGGAAATACGTCAACCAAATAAACAAGAGTTACAGGGAACTTTAGTGCTTTCTCTACTTTTAAATGAAGCATCAGCAAAGATACGAACAGGTAATCCTGTGGATGATGAAGCAGATTACAATTTATCTGTGTGGGCTGGTGTTTTACCGTTACAAATGGTTGCGGGTAAAGCTATTGATGATGAGCGCTTGATTGAAGGAATTGAAGTTCCCGATTATGTGCAGAATTATCGCGAAGCACGCAATTTATAAAAACACCTTGACAATGACTGCATAACCTCTGTTGTAATCAAACTATATTATTTAAGTAGTCATAATTAATTACGATGGAAGCTTCTTTTTTCACAGCTGTTTTTTTGCCCATCGCTTTAGCGATAATTATGCTAGGAATGGGTTTATCTTTAGTTCCTGATGACTTCCTGCGCGTCGCAAAGTACCCCAAAGCTGTCGCGGTAGCTTTGATTAGTCAATTAATAATTTTACCTGCGATCGCGTTTGTAATTGCCAAAGTTATCCCGATGCCAAATTATATCACAGTTGGATTGTTGATTTTGGCGCTTTGTCCAGGAGGAGCTACATCGAATTTAATTACTTATTTCGCTCAAGGGGATGTAGCACTTTCTGTGACTCTCACGGCTTTGAGCAGCACCATTACAGTGTTTACAATCCCGATTGCATCAAATATAGCGCTGCAATATTTTATCGGCACAACAGCCGCGATTGCGCTACCAATTAGCACAACTATGTTACAAATTTTTGCGATCACTTTACTACCAATCGGTTTGGGAATGTCAATCAAACAACGATTTCCCGAATTTGCATTCAGGTTAGAAAAAGTTACCAGTAAAATTGCAATCGCGTTTCTAATTTTGATAATTTCTGGTTTAATTATTCGTGAATGGTCGCGTTTACCGGGGTTTATCGCTCAAGTCGGGATTGCAGTTGTCTTGTTAAATATCTCGGCAATGATGGTAGGGTTTTATATTAGTAAGTTATTTAACTTAAGTATTCCTCAACAAATTTGCATTGCTATAGAAGTAGGATTCCAAAATGGAACTTTAGCAATTACTATAACTGCGGGATTATTAAATAACCCTGATATGGCAATTCCTGCGGCAATTTATAGTTTATTTATGTATATTACTGGTTTTCTAATTATCTACTATGGTCGTAGAGACATATCCGTAAAAGTTAGTTGACTGGAAAATTTTTCTCAATTTATCAACCAAATACCACATCTTCATAAAGTGTGCTTATTTCGCCTTCAAAATTAATACTTTGTAATTGAAAATATTTGTCTTCAAAAGTATAAGATTGCAACACCCAAAGCCCTTCTTCGTTACGACGAAAACATTCAATTCTCTGACGTTTAACATTAATTAAAACGTACTCTTGCAGAGTTTCTAATAGTTGGTAATCGGCAAATTTATCACCGCGATCAAATGCTTCTGTTGAATCAGATAAAACTTCTACAATTAAGCAAGGGAATTTCTTTTCTGTGGTATTTTCTTGATCTCCTTGATCACAAGTAACCATGACATCAGGATAATAATATCGATTTGATTTTTCGATGCGAGCTTTCATATCGGAAATGTAAACTCGACAACCAGAACCCCTGACATGGCTGCGGAGAAGTGCGAATAAGTTGCCGGAAACGGTAACGTGAGCGTCGTTAGCACCAGCCATTGCGTAAGCGTAACCATCGATGTATTCGTGTTTAACATCGCTTTCTAATTCCAATTGGAGGTATTCTTCTGGAGTAATGTAATTTTGTTGGGGGGATGCGACCATTTTTTTAGTTTTGGTTTAAATTTCAAACAACTATGTTAGTTATTAGTGATTATTTGAATATTTTTCATCTGTCGGATACAGTCGATCAATTATCGGTATTTTCTAATTGAGAAACTCGCTTTTCTAATTTTTTCACATCTTCTTTTAATTCAATTACTAAAGTTGCTAATCTCTCAAACATTTTATCACGTTCTGGTTGTGATAATCTTCTGGAAGCACGCTGAGATGGTAAAGAATTATTTGGCTTTTTTGCTGATGAACTACCTCGATTTATCTGTGTTTCTATTCTGTTTACTTGCGATTCTAAACGGTAAAATTTCGATTCTAAATTATTTAAACGCGATTCAACCAATCCAGAAACAGCGATATCGGAAAATAATCCACCCCAAATTATAATTACTAAAAATCCTCTAAATAACAACTTCGTGAAATTCAACATTTATTTGATAAATTAGTAAACAAGTGAGAGATGGAAAGATGAGGAGAATTTAACTCTTAACTCCTCACTCCTCACTCCTAACTCCTAACTTTTCCCTAATCCCTATTCACAGTTTTAAATAATTGCTCCCAATCGATATAACTTGCGTTATTTTCTCCTTGTTTTACCTCAAAAGTAACATTATAAGCTGATGGTTCTTGTAAAGCTTGTACACAAAGTTTAGCAATATCTTCACGGCTAATTTTTCCCCTAATATTATCACCTTGCTCCAAAATTAATTCTTTACCACCTGGTTCTTCAGTCAAAGCACATGGTCTAATTATAGTGTAAGGAATTCCACTTGCTCTTAAAGTATCTTCTCCTTTCAATTTCCATGTTAAAATTCCTCCAAGTTGGTCGTTTAATTTGACTGCTGGTGGTTCTTCTTCTAAGTTTATACCAGGTCTTCCTGGACGAGTTACCCCTGCTGAACTTACTAAAATAAATTGCGGTAAGGTTTGTCCTCCATAAGCTTTAATTGTTTCGACTTCTAAAGCAAAAGCACCAGGAGAAAAGTGAGGATTTAATTCTCCATCATATTCAAATTTGCTCAACATTAATTGAAAAGAACAAATTTTATTAACGTCAATTGTCGAAGCATCTTTTACAGTTTTGGCGCGAAAAACCGGAATTAATTCTGTAAAATGAACTTTCACATTTATCCAAGTATCTGCTTGAGTATCGAAGGAATAACAATAGCCCATACCATCCCAATTCGTTTCTGTACGTAAAATGATTTTGTAGCGTTTTCCATCTCCTTTAACTCGTATTTCTACACCTTGATAACCAGATAAATTAAAAGATGGGTCAAAATTTTTGGTTCTAACTGACGCAAATCCACCGGAATTTTCTGTGGAAACATTACCAAAAAATACAGCTTTATCTGAAGACAATTGAATATTACTCTGACTAACTCCACCCATAACTACATCATCTACAGCACCCCAAATATTTTTAATTTCCATAGATGGATTACTAAAGTCAAATATTAACTTTTCGTTTGATGGCGGCAAATTTTTACTAACAGCTTCGATTAAGTTTTTTACACCTTTATATTCTACATTTTCTGGAGTATCACCAACAATTTCTGGCATATAAAATTTAATGCCTTGATTGTATTTTGCCCTATCCGCTGTATCTCCTTCTACTGGTTGGACTCTTACCGCAGTACAGCAAATAACGGCTTGGATATTCGTTGTTAATAGGGAATTTAAAGTTTCTGGTTTGGTAATATCTCCAACTACAAAATCTGCTTTATCGTCAATTATTGACCTGGCTTTATCAATATCGCGCACCAAACATCTTACTTTGTAACCTTTTTTAATTAGCCGTTTGACAACTCTTCTTCCTACACCACCCGTTGCACCTGCTACTAATACAGCACCCATTTCTTTGGCTCCAATTAATTGATTTCTATTTTCCTTATCACTTGCGAATAAATCCTGTACCCAGTTAAGTAAAGGGATTACTTCAAAAAAGGTTATAGTTTTAACAAATCTGTTTAAATTCCACATATTTCAATTATCATTTTTCAATTATTCTTAATTCAATTAAATTTCGATTCATGCACGACTAAAGTAATCATACCTATGATATGAAAAATATACTCCTGAGTACCAAATTTAGATTTATGTTAATTTTTACTTATAATTCTTGCTCGCAAAATCGGATTTACATTAAAAATTGTATATTAAAATGAACTTACATTCAAATGGATGAATTGATTTACTTTAAGATTTTTCATTATGTAACTTAATTTGTACAGTTTAAACAAACATAGTACCTAAAACCACAAACCCGATTTAAAATCTTTAAATGTGTAAGTGTAGCTTCGTTTAGCTTCTAATATATAGCCTTCTGCTTTGACTTCTAGCAAATTCCGAAATTCTTTCAAAAACTCGTTAAGTTAATTTTATGAATCAATTAGAAAAAGCCACAGCAGAATACCAGCAGTTTACCCAAGAAATCCAAAGTATTATTATTAGTACGGTAAACAATCAGGGAATGCCTAACGGTAGTTATACTCCTTTTGTAATGGACGAATTGAAAAATATTTATATTTACGTTAGCGGGCTTTCAACACATACGCAAAATCTCAACATTAATCCTAGGGTAAGTGTTTTGTTTATTGAAGATGAAGCCAAAACTCACAAATATTTGCTCGTCGGAGACTCAGTTATGATTGTAGCGCGAGTTTGATCGAGCGCGAAACTGATGAATGGAAAAAATAGTGGATAAATTCCAAACTCGTTTTGGTGAAATTATTGAAATGTTGCGTGGTTTAGCCGATTTTCGGATTTTTAAGCTAACTCCTCATAAAGGTCGTTTCGTAATTGGATTCGGAGCAGCTTATGATATTAATGGCGATAATCTCGACAAACTCGTGCAAATCAGTAAATAAGGTTAAAGGTTAAAGGTTAAAGGTTAAAGGTTAAAGGTTAAAGGTTAAAGGTTAAAGGTTAAAGGTTAAAGGTTAAAGGTTAAAGGTCAAAGGTCAAAGGTCAAAGGTCAAAGGTCAAAATTATTAACTCCTCACTGTCAACTGTCAACTAACTCCTATGCTTCAATTTCAACCTCCTGGCTTTGGGCATAAAATTATTCAAACATCCCTTGGAACAATGGTTTATTACACTCAAACCGCTGCACCTTGGGATATTAATGAAAATTTACCTCCCTTAATTTTTCTACATAATTTTGGTGGTGGTGCGTCTGCATATGAATGGTCGAAAGTATACTCTGCTTTTGCTCAAACTCACCGTATTATTGCACCAGATTTAATCGGTTGGGGTGAATCTTCTCATCCGGTACGCAATTATCAAGTTAATGATTATATCACCACTATCGGAGAATTTATTAAACAAACTTGTCAAGAATCTGTAACAGTTATAGGCTCTTCTCTGACTGCTGCTTTGACTATTCGTCTTGCTATTCAACAACCACAATTATTTAAAACCTTATTTCTATCATGCCCTTCTGGATTTGATGATTTTGGACAAAGTAGCGGACGTAGACTTCCTTTAGAGGTTATAAATACACCAATTTTAGATAGTTTGATTTATAAATTGGGTGCGGAAAATGAGTTTGCCGTCAGGAATTTTTTACAAAGTTTCCTATTTGCAAAACCTGCACGTATATCATCAGAAATCGTACAAGTTTATTTAGCTTCAGCACAGCAACCTGATGCAAAATTTGCTGCTTTAGCGTTTTTACGCGGTGATTTGTATTTTGATTTGAGTCTATATATTAAACAACTCACCGTACCTACAACAATAGTCTGGGGTGAAAAAGCACAGTTTATTGATATGAACTTAGGAAAACGTTTAGCTGATTTAAATCCTAATACAATTCAAAATTTTCATCCTATACCTGATACTGGAGTACTACCACAATTAGAAACACCGGAAATTGTCATTGGTTTATTAAATAAGCATCTAAATTATCATCAAATTTAAAATAATTGTTTAATTAAATGTAGGTAAAAATACAGAAATTAAGTATTTACTACAGCTATAAGTTTCTGAAATCTTATTTGTAATCAACTTTAAATAACTAATAGCTAATAATTGATAATTGTTTATTCATACAGCAAATTTGGGAATACTGAATATAAAAGTAATGTGTTTCCTAAATTAACTTATGCTACCGGCACAATTCAAGTCTTTGCAATTCCCCAAGGAAAATATACTCAATTCTTTATTAATGTGTCAATTGGTGATTGACAATTTACCGGAATTGATTTATTGGAAAAATAAAAATTTAGTTTTTGAAGGTTGTAATTTAGCTTTTGCAAAAGCCGTAGGTTTAACTTCTCCGCAGCAGATTATCGGTAAAACAGATAAGGAATTACCTTCGAGCAATCAAATATTAGAAACTTTAATAAATCCCCTTGAAAACATTAGCTTTGCAGGGGATGATTATATTATTAATAATAATACCAATTTTGAACATACTTTGTGTTCGGTGGCTTCAGGTAAACAAGTCTGGTTAGATATCCGTAAACATCCTTTGATTAATAATATTAATGGCGAAATTGTTGGTATGCTTTGTCGTATTGAAGATATCACAAAGCGTAAATTACAAGAAGCTGAATTAATAAAATCCCAAGAGCGACGTTTGGCTTTGATGCTCGAACAAACACCCTTAGCGCTAATTGAATGGAATCGTAATTTTGAAATTAAAGAGTGGAATCAAGCCGCAGAAAGCATATTTGGATACAGCAAAAGTGAAGTTTTAGGTCGTCATTTTGATTTTTTAGTTGCAGATGATTTTAAAACTCGTTTATCAGAAATATTTAATCAATTTATCGACAAAAAACAAAGGATACTCAGCACCAATGAAAACTTAACTAAAGATGGTAGAAAAATTATTTGTGAATGGTATAACTATCCTTTAATAGCTGCTAATGCTGAAGTAATTGGTATTGCTTCAATGGCATTAGATATTACCGAACGTCAACGTGCCGAAGAAAAATTACAAAAGCAAGAACAATTTCTCCGCACAGTTTACGATGGTGCTGATAACTCTTTAATTGTTGTCGATGTTAGCGAAGATGGCAATTTTTACTATGTAGAAATTAACTCAACAGCAGAACGAATTAGCGGTTTAAATAAAAACCAAGTTATTGGAAAAACACCCGAACAATTATTTGGAAAAGTAGAAGGTACTGCATTCAGTCAAAAATATCAGCAATGTGTAGCAACTGGTAAAGCTTTATCTTTTGAAGAATATTTGACTTTTATCGGTAAAGAAACTTGGTTTTTAAATACCATTAATCCTTTAAAAGATAGTTCTGGAAAAGTATACAGACTTATATGTACGTCTTTAGAAATTACCGAGCGTAGACAAGCAGAAATAGCATTAAAACAGTCTTTAAAAGAATCGGCTGATATCAAGTTTGCTTTAGATCAAGCCGCTATCGTGGTTATAACTAATAATCGAGGAACAATAGAATACGTTAACGATAAATTTTGTGAAATATCTCAATATAGCCGCGAAGAATTAATTGGTAAAAGCCATCGGATTGTTAACTCCGGTTATCATCCTAAATCCTTCTTTACCCAAATGTGGGGAATCATCAGTAGTGGTAAAGTTTGGCGAGGAGAAATTAAAAACTATGCCAAAGATGGAACTGTTTATTGGGTAGACACAACGATTGTACCAATGTTAGACACACAAGGTAAACCCGAACATTACATTGCCATTCGTAATGATATAACTGCTCGTAAACAAGCTGAAACCGAAGTACATCAAAAAGCCCAAGATTTAGAAAATGCGCTTCGGGAACTGCAACGCACCCAAACACAGCTAGTGCAAAGCGAAAAAATGTCCGGTTTAGGTCAATTAGTCGCAGGTGTAGCCCATGAAATTAACAACCCCGTAAACTTTATTTATGGAAATCTCAACCATGCGAATAACTATACTCAAGATTTATTAAAAATAATCGAAATTTATCGCCAAACTTATCCTCAATCCACATCAGAAATAGAGGAATTGTCAAAAGAATTAGACTTAGAGTTTTTAGTAGAAGATTTACCAAAGCTTTTGGCTTCCATGAAAGTAGGAGCGCAAAGAATTCGGGAAATAGTAGCTTCTTTACGTACATTTTCTCGGATGGATGAAGCTGAAATGAAAGTAGTAGATATTCATGAAGGAATCGACAGCACTTTGATGATTTTAGAACATCGTATCAAAGCCAAACACGACTGTCAGAGAATTGAAATTATTAAAAATTATGGTATTTTTCCTCAGATAGAATGTTATCCTGGTCAGCTAAATCAAGTATTTATGAATATTTTGGCGAATGCACTTGATGCATTAGAAGATGAAACAGGAAAAAATAATCCTACTATTTCTATAACCACAAAATTAGTCGAATCAAAACAAGTAATAATCTCTATATCTGATAACGGTAAAGGAATTCCTGAAAACATTAAAACAAAACTTTTTGACCCATTTTTTACCACTAAACCTGTAGGGAAAGGTACCGGAATGGGACTATCAATTAGTTATCAAATAATTGTCGAAAAACACAATGGTTCCTTAGATTGTATTTCTACGCCGGGGATAAGAACTGAATTTGTCATTACTATTCCCACAAAACAATCTAAGTAATTATGTCGGATGAGGGAAGAGGGTTGGGGGGAATAGGTAATAGGTAATAGACATCTCCGGAAAGATGTAGAGACGTAGCAATGCTACGTCTCTACAAAGGTTTTGGACAACGCATAATTAATTTCCGGAGATGTCTAATAGATAATAGGGAACTCTTAACAGTTAGTTTTCTCGTCTTACCAATAGAAAATCCTAAAAACCCGACTTCTGTGATTACTATTTAACTTACGGAATCGCTACCACCCGTAACAAACGTTCCATAATACTTTGCGCTCTCCTCCCTCCTACAGGAATCAAACGATGACTCAAAACATGAGGAGCGATAAATTTCACGTCATCAGGAATTGCATAATCCCGTCCGCAAAGATACGCAAAGGCTTGAGTAGCGCGGTGTAATGCTACAGTACCCCTCGGACTAATACCGAGAGTAATTTCCTCATCGCATCTCGTCGCCCGTACCAAGTCAAGCATATATTGCTGCAATGAACTTTCCACCTTGATTCCAGCACAAATTCGCTGTAATTTTTCCACTTCTGCCAAGGTGATGCAAGGTTGTACCTCCGTAAAATTACTGTCAACCTGGAGTCGTTGTAGTAATTGCAACTCTTCTTGTTCCGTTGGATAACCCAAGCTCAAGGACAACATAAATCTATCCATTTGGGCTTCCGGTAAAGGGAAAGTACCTTGATATTCAACCGGGTTTTGAGTAGCGATGACAAAAAACGGTGCAGGAACCTTACGAGAAACACCATCAACTGTTACTTGACCTTCTTCCATCACTTCTAGCAAAGCCGATTGAGTCCGGGGTGTAGCGCGGTTAATTTCGTCTGCTAACATCACGTTGGCAAAAATGCAACCTTCGAGAAAAGTAAATTCACCAGTTTTGGGGTTCCAAATGTTTGTACCCGTAATATCAGTCGGTAGTAAATCAGGTGTGCATTGTAGCCTTTGAAACTTACCATCAATAGAACGAGCCAAAGATTTCGCTAGTAGCGTCTTACCCACTCCGGGAACATCTTCAAGCAAAGCGTGTCCCCCACCCAACAAAGCAACCAACACCAAGCGGATAGCTTCAGATTTACCAACAATGGTACGAGCTAGATTTTCTGTCAGAACGTCAATTTTATCTCTCATGCACCAAATAAGATTAAAGGTTAAAGGTTAGAGGTTAAAGGTTAGAGGTTAGAGGTTAAAGCTTAGAGGTTAAAGGTCAAAATTCATAACTCTTAACTCCTAACTCCTAACTCCTAACTCCTAACTCCTAACTCCTAACTCCTAACTTCATTTATTGTTCCCAGAGTTGGAGTAAACTAACATTCGGTAGTGAAAAATTTTCTGGCAATGGTGCAGTCAAGTTGAATTTGAGTTTTGAGTGCTTCTAAAGTGCTAAATTTTTGTTCTGGTCTGAGAAATTTTTCTAATTGTATTTGCAGTTTTTGATCGTATAAATCTCCTGACCAATCTAAAAGATGTACTTCTACCGTGATACTAGTACCATTGACGGTAGGGCGATCGCCAATATTCATTACTGCCCAATGGTTTTTCAAGGTTATATCATTGGTGGCGATTGTACTGCTAACCCGGACAGCATAAACTCCTTTTCGGGGTAAAAATTTATCTTGTGGTAATTGCAAGTTGGCTGTGGGAAAACCGATAGTTCTACCAAGCTGCTGTCCTTTAACTACTGTACCGATAAGAGTATAAGGTCTTCCGAACAGTCGGTTGGCTCTTTCAATGTCTCCAACTTCGAGAATTTGACGAATAAGTGAAGTGCTGATGCGAGTTTCATCTTCTATAAGAGGTGAATCATCTGGGTGAGTTTCCAAAGGAACAATGGTAACGGGAATACCGTACTTAGCGGCGATTATCTGTAAATCTGTTGCGGTACCGCTACGTTGGGAACCAAAACAAAAATCTTGTCCGACGCTGATTCTAGAGGCTTGCAATTTTTCCACGATAATTTGCTCTACGAACTGTTCGGGAGTCAAAGCGGCTAATTCTTTGTTGAAGGGGATTAATACAAGTTGTTCTACCCCAAGTAGTTCTAACTGTTGGACTTTCTCATCCAAAGGAGTCAACAATCTTCTGGGTTTTCCCGTAAAAAACTCTTGAGGATGGGGAAAAAATGTCACAACTGTTGAATAAATGCGTTCTGCGTCTGCTGGTTTGTGCAAAATTGGCTGGATTACCTTTTGATGACCGCGATGAACGCCATCAAACTTACCAAGGGCAACAGCAGTAGGAGTTTTAATTAATTCGGTTGAACAAGTAACCCACACAGAACACCCATTTTGAGACAGATTTGGCACGTCGATTTTGGGACGAGAGGTTGATCAATAGCGGGAGTAGGAGTCATGAGTTATGAGTTAGGAGTTAGGAGTTAGGAGTTAGGAGTTAGGAGTGAGGAATTGGAATTTCAACCGTTACCCATTAACCATTACCCATTACCCATTACCCATTAACCATTACCCATTACCCATTACCTATTCCCAATGCGCCATAGTTTAACTAAGGCTCTCGAATACCAATTTAATCCAAATCTATGATTAATTTGAGAAAAAAGCTTTATGTCAAAGACCGACTAATAGGAAAAGTTTTTGATAAAGCGACATTCATCGGAACGTTTAGTACCATTCCTTCTTTTGCCATGACTGCACCGGGAAATTCATTGATGGCTTGTTGTCCAATACCGTCTAAAAACTGATCGTCATGAGCTGGATCGTGATGAAAAATTACTAAAGTTTTAACGTTAGCGGCTTTGGCAACCTTGACGGCTTCTTGCCATGTAGAATGTCCCCAGCCAATTTTAGGCGATTTCGGTGAATAATATTCGTCATCGGTATAAGTTGAATCGTAAATCAAAATATCGGCATTATCAGCAAGCCTTAAAACATTCTCATCCAACTTATCGGGATAATGTTCGGTATCTGTAACATAAGCAGCAGAACCGCCTTGCCAATTAACTCGATATCCTACCGATTCTCCTGGATGGTTTAATGGTGCAGTTTCGATCGCAATATCTTCGATATGAATTGTTTTTCCAGCTTTTACCTCATAAAAATCCAAATTGGACTGCATAATCTGCAAAGGCACAGGGAAATTCGGGTGCAGCATCTGGTCGTTTAAACGTTGTTCTACAGTAGAACCATCAGGTGCTATTGCACCATAAATATGAAATTTATTGCCTGCAACAAATCCAGGAGTAAAAAACGGAAATCCTTGTACGTGGTCCCAATGAGAGTGAGTGAAGAACAGATAAGCTTCCAAGGGCATTTTAGGCAACAAAGATTGTCCTAAAACGTGAATTCCCGTACCCCCATCGAAAATAAAGCGTTTGTCGCCCACTTGCATCTCGACGCAAGGAGTATTACCTCCATAACGGACGGTTTGTAGCCCTGGGCAGGGAATACTGCCACGAACACCCCAAAATTTTACGGTAAATTGATTCTCCATCCTAGACATGGGTATTGTTTGTCAAGATTCAGCGGGCGAACATTAAAAAAAATGTTACTCCGCTATAGTTTCACTAATGCTGTTTTACCCGTTCTTGTGGAAGGATAAATTATAAATACATATAAATACAGCATATGTTTTTCAAGAGTTTTTTCGCATCGGTAAGCGAGTCTCTTTTATACTTGGATTATAAGTAATTTAACTATACATCTAAAGATAATCTCTAAAGATGTTTTTACTTTATAACCTATATTTTTTAGTAATGCATTTAACCTCCGAAAAAACTGTAAATTTATGAATTAAATGTATTAATCAAACTTGAATTCCCTACACAGTAAATCATTGAGTCCATTGGGATAAGTAAGATTGTAATGTAAAGGAGTTATACTGATGTAGTTTTCACGGATAACATGGACATCAATCGGTATATTTTCGGATAAGTTAAACGAAACGGGTGGTTCTACATCTTCAAGAACTTCTCCGGTTAACCAATAATAAGTTTTACCCCGTGGATCTACTCGTTTATCAAATACGTCTATGTAACGTCGCACTCCCTGACGAGTGAATTTAACGCCTTTAATTTGTGACGATTCCACTGCCGGAACGTTAACATTGAGTAACATCGCTGAAGGTAAGGGTTTTTGGGCAAGTTGTTCTACAAGTATTTTGGCAAAATTCGCCGCACCCTCAAAGTCTTTGGAAGAGTAACTAGTAAGGCTGAATGCAATGCTGGGAATTCCTTCAATCAAACCTTCCATCGCCGCCGAAACAGTACCAGAGTAGAGAATTTCCGTTCCCAAATTAGCACCTTGGTTAATCCCAGAAAGAACCAATTCCGGAGGTGAATCTAATAAAGCCCACAGCGCTAATTTTACACAGTCCGAGGGAGTACCATCACAAGCCCAAGCCTTGATATTAGGATGAAACACAGATTTGATAACTTCAGCGCGAATCGGAGTATGCAAAGTCAATCCATGTCCCGTAGCTGAACGTTCCCTATCCGGGCAAACTACACTTACATCATGACCAGCTTCTGCCATAGTATTTGCTAAAGCACGTATACCTAAAGCATAAACACCATCATCGTTAGAAATTAATAATTTCATTATTATTACGAAGTCTTAACTGTCATTAGTCAATTTAACAGTTATGAGTTGACAGTTGACAGTTGACAGTGGACAGTTATGAGTTGACAGTTGACAGTTGACAGTGGACAGTTGACCTTTGACCTATAAATTTAAACTCTCTAATGCCCAATATCCAATTCCCTTTTGATGGTTGTTTTTAACTCATCAATGGCATTATTACTATTGTGAGTTGGTTTGCTAGTTTTGAATGACTCACAACTCATAACTCATAACTCATAACTAACTACTAATGACTAGCGATTTACAATCTCAATTAGAAGCATTACGTATTCAAGCTCAAAAAGCGATCGCCGATGCTGATTCTTTGGAAATTCTGGAGAAACTCAGGGTTGATTATTTGGGTAAAAAAGGTCAATTGGGAGTTATACTGCGGGAAATGGGGAAATTAAGCGCGGAAGAAAGACCCCAAATTGGGGCGATCGCCAATGTTGTTAAGGAAGCTTTACAAAATAATTTAGATCAACAGCGCATCACTTTGGAAACGGCGAAAATCCAAGCCCAGATTGAAGCGGAAACGATTGATGTAACAATGCCGGGTGTTTTTCGTCCTCAAGGTAGGATTCATCCGTTAAATGGTGTAATTGACCGAGCGCTGGATATCTTTGTCGGTATGGGTTATACGGTAGCTGCGGGTCCGGAGATGGAAAGCGATTATTATAATTTTGAAGCGCTAAATACTCCCCCAGATCATCCAGCCCGTGATATGCAGGATACCTTTTATCTTCCTGATGGAAATATGTTACGGACTCATACTTCATCGGTGCAAATTCGGTTTATGGAAGAAAGTGAACCACCGATTAGGATTGTTGCACCAGGAAGAGTTTATCGAAGAGATAATGTAGACGCAACTCATGCGGCTGTTTTTCATCAAATCGAACTTTTGGCAGTTGACGAAGGATTAACTTTTACTGATCTTAAAGGCACTGTCAAAGAGTTTTTAGAAGCGATGTTCGGTGAGGTAGAAGATATTCGTTTCCGTGCCAGTTATTTCCCATTCACTGAACCTTCCGCAGAAGTTGATTTACGTTGGAATGGACGCTGGTTAGAAGTGATGGGTTGCGGCATGGTAGATCCAAATGTTTTGAAAGCTGTAGGTTACGATCCAGAAGTATATACCGGATTCGCCGCTGGTTTCGGTGTGGAGCGTTTCGCAATGGTGTTACACCAACTAGATGATATTCGCCGTGTTTATACTAGTGATTTGCGGTTTTTACGGCAGTTTTAAATTAGTTGATAGTTGATGGTTGATGGTTGATAGTTGATAGTTGATAGTTGATAGTTGTTTCTTGAATCTTAACCACCAACCACTATCCACCAACCACTATCCACTAACCACCAACCACTATCTACTTTTTACAATTATCACAATGTCCGCAACGTAGATTTACTGCTTCTTTCTCAAATCCGAAAGCAGTTAATAAAAATTGCCAACGACATTTTTTTGTGGTTAAATACTGCTGTATCTGATTTTCCGATCGCGATCGCAGTTTATTTTGATTTTTTCCGTCTTTGTTAATACTATAGTTAAATGGGTCAGTCCAGGTTAATTTACCCATGCTATGCAGTAAAGAAAGCGCGATCGCAGCTTCAGGAAATTTTCGCGTTACTGCGTCTACTTCTCCAATCGGTGGTAATTTTTTAATTAATTGTTTTGCTGTAAGTTGTTGTTCGCGAAGCTTGTCTTCAAAAAATCTCTGTCTTTGCTTGTCTTCGGGATTTAATAATCCGGTAGGTTCGCTAATTAATGTTAGTGCTTCTGCTGGTTTCCCATCTCTTCCAGCACGCCCAATTTCCTGCACGTATTCCGATAGTAATAATGGAGCTTGAAAGTGAATCACCCATCGAACATCGGGTTTATTAATTCCCATACCGAAAGCTGAGGTACAAACTACAAAGGGTATTTTTCCACTCAACCATTTAGCTTCAACTTCGCGTCTTTCTTCGGCTGCCAATCCACCATGATAACTAGCGGTGCTATAACCAAGTTGTGTCAACGATGCAGCTAAATCTTGACTATCTCGTCGTGTGCGAACGTAAACTAATCCAGTTGTTTGTTGATTTTTTTGAATAAATTTTAATAATTGTTGCGTTCTTCCTTGGGGAGTCCAAATAATCCGGACGTTTGGGTTAAGATTGTTTCTATAGGGATTCAACCTAAATACAGCAGGTTGCTGTAACTGCAAAGTTTCTGAAATTAAAGTTTGGGCTAAAGGGTCAGCGGTGGCGGTAAAAGCGGCTAGCGCTATTTTTGTTCCTCTTCTTTTTGAATTGAGTAGCGCTGGTCTTACTGCCCCTAATCTTCGATAAGCTGGTCTAAAGGTATCGCCCCACTGTACTAAACAATGGGCTTCATCTAATATTAAACCGTTAATTTCAAGTTCTGGGTGAGATAATTTTTCCCAAACTGGGGGACTGAGTAAAGTTTCTGGAGAAAGGTAAAGCAATCTCAGTTGTTGTCTTTCTAAAGCCTGTAGAGTTTGACGACGTTGGGAAGGAGATAATTGACTGTGTAATAGTGCTGCGGAAAGTTTGCGTTCTTTTAATTCCTGTACTTGGTTTTCCATCAACGCTACTAAGGGAGAAACCACCAAAGTTAAACCCGTTTGCAAAAGTGCGGGAAGTTGGAAGCAAATTGATTTACCTCCGCCCGTGGGCATAATAATTATGGTATCTTTTTTTGCGAGTAGACTTTGAACAATCTCGCCTTGGGGTGGACGGAAATCTTCATAACCCCAAATTTGTTGGAATGTAGCGCGAACCTGTTTCCAGGATGGGGTTTGGGGTTGATTCATAATAAGTAGATAGATACACCCTTTTCCTTGCACAGTTTTTATGCCGAGTTTTGAATATAACTTTGATTATGAACATGGTGCTTCAGTATTTTTACTATAATATATTTAAGTTTTTGTCGGATAAGGAGTGGTTTAATGGTTGTAGAAATAGTTTTTTAAAAATATTAGTAAATTACAATAAATATAGTTTTTTAAACGCAAAGGTACGCGGAGGTTTACGCAGAGTTACGCTGAGAAGAAAGGGAGTAAATATATATTGTTTTCTAAGGCTTTTATTCAAGAAAAAAGTAATTGTAGGGTGTGTGACACTTTGAGAAATGCCGTTCACCCCGTGAAGGTGCGGTTTATCGCCTCTATTCCTGATTATTATTAGGGAATAAATATTTTATAATTCGTAGTAATAATATTTTCAACGTAAGTAAAATGACAAATGAAGAACTTCAACAGCTAGTTGAGAGTAATGCTAGAACTGCTCAAGCTATGTTAGATGCAATGACTGAAGCTCGATTTGAGCGTCAGGAATTACGCGAAGGTATGGTACAGCTTCAAAGTGCAGTAAAGCGGTTAGCAAATATACAAGAAGGTGTCACTAAATACAATAGAAAATAAGGTTGATAGGTTACTACAGCAGGAGCAAGAATAAAACGAATAGTTAGTTGCTTTAAAGTTAATTAATATAGTTTTAGAAGGCTTTTCGGATGAATATTGCATTACACTATAAAGCCCAGAGTAAAAACTCTAGGCTCATAGTAAAAATCTGTTAATTTTTGTTAGGATATCAAGCTTTTAATTATTAATTAGTTCTTTCGATATATCGAGAGTGTACCCATTCGTTACTATTAGAAATCCGATACCAACCGTTGTTACTTTCAGCGAAGATGAAAATTCCTTCTCCAGAAGATAATCTCCGTTTAACGCTGTAACCAGTACCAGGGCCAGAACGTACATTCAGGGAATTACTAACTCTCACAATTGCTTTGGTACCTGCTGGGGAAGAGTCTATGGAACCACCTGTACCGGCTAATCCCATTGCTCTGAGGGTTTGAGATCCAACTATACCATCTGCTCTTAAACCGCGAGCGCGTTGAAAATTCATTACAGCTTTTTGTGTAATTGAACCGTAGTATCCTGTAGAGTTAACGCTGCTGGACATGAAGCCTTGGGATTTAAGGGTATTTTGGATAATTCTGACGTTGTAACCAGTAGAACCTCTTTTCATGACAAGTGCTTGAGCAGAACTTGCTACACCTACAATTGAGCAAACTATAGCCGCAGACAAAATCCAGCGAGAAGATTTCAAAGCAAAACGATTCATTATTCAAGTCTCCCTTCTAAAAACAATTTTATAAAAGCGGCATTACTCAATCAATTCCGACTTGGGTAACAGCGCTATATTCAATTAATACCCGATAAAAAATACAATTTGCTTCAGTGGTGATACGGATTATAAAATCTCGCATTAACTGCCTAGAATATATTTTAGATATAAGTCTAATTTACTTAGAAGTAATTAATAATACTGAAAAAATAGTCAGTAACTATAACTTAAACGTATTCTCATGTCAGATTTTCATAAACAAATACACTGATAAATTGTGTAATTCTCGCTGTGACGATTAGTGTATTGATATCATGTGCGGATGATTAGTTGTTATTCCCAATTCCCAATTCCCTATTCCCAATTCCCTATTCCCTTTATAGTATTTAACCGGACATGATATAAAAGATTAATCCCAAACGAGATATTGATTATGGAGCAAAACGAGCCAGGAAAACGTCAAGGTACTGCAAAAGAGTTCCAAGAAACTTTGGAGCATTTGCAAGATTTGTTAGAAGAAGATCAAACAGCAGAACAAATTGCACCGGAATTAGCAGTCGATCCCATTCTTGAAGAACAAACTGTTGAGGATTCAGCAATATTTGATTTAGCTGATTGGGAAGATGCGATAGCTGATATTGAACAATATTTTCAAAATAAAGAAAAAGATAAAGATAAATAAATTTGAGTTCAAGTATAATTTTTTTGACGCTGTGCTTCGTATAAAATTAAGGCGGCTGTAATCGCTACATTTAAAGATTCTACCCCTGGTTGAAGCGGAATTTTCACGTTGAAATCTGCCATTTCTGCTAACTCAGTCGATAGCCCAGCACCTTCATTACCCAATAAAATTAAACTTGGTTTTTGCCAATCTACCTGCCAATAAGTTAAATTTGCAGTTGGTAAAGTTGCAATTATTTGCATCCCAGCGAGTTTAGCTGTGATTACTGTTGCGCTCAAATCCTCGGTTACCTGCATCGGTAATCGAAACCATTGTCCAGCACTAGCACGCAATACCTTGGGATTATCTAAATCTACACTATTTTGACTTAACCACAAACCCGATGCTCCAGCAGCAGCAGCGGTACGAATCATAGTTCCTAGATTACCAGGATCTTGTACAGCTTCTAGGGCTATTTGCAAGCCGCTCCAGGGTATTTCGGCAATCTGATATCCCCGTTTGGCTGTTGCTACCACACCATCCGGTTGTACGGTGGTAGCTAATGTTTTGAGTACATCCTCGCTAACAACAACAGCGCGATGGCACTTGTCGAGAATTTGCAGCCAAAGTTGTTCATGGGTTGATTGCCACTGTAAAGTGCAGCAGACAATATCCAAGGGATAATCAAGGGTGCAAGCTTCTTGCAATAAATGCGTCCCTTCTAACAAAAATAACTGCTGCTTATGCCTTTCTTTGGTAGAGTGGAGCTTGCGAATTTGTTTTATCAGAGGATTTTGTAAACTACTTAGCACATTCAATTTTGGATTTTAGATTTTAGATTTTAGATTATAAATATTTTTTCCTGCTCCCTGCTCCCTGCTCCCTGCTCCCTGCTCCCTGCTCCCTCTTCCCTCTTCCCTCTTCCCTCTCAAAATGCGGAACCCGGGACTTGAACCCGGAAGCCTTGTAAGGCACTAGAACCTGAATCTAGCGCGTCTACCAATTCCGCCAGTTCCGCAAAGAAAGTTGACAGTTTTTCATTTTTACTTAATTATTTAGTTTTGTCAAGTTAATAATTTTGGGAAGGAATTATTGGGAAAAAGAAAATAGCTCGATTGCTCTGGAGATAACCACAGCGTCGGTAGTCACAGATTCCTGAGTATATGTATCACCGATATGTAGACAAATGGAATCTTTACTGTAGAATCAAAACCAACTTGCTTTCTTTATAAATTTCATTAACTTCTTCTGTATGGAGGATAGGATTATTAATACTTCTAACGGTTTACCAAAGACAAATTCATCTCCTTTAGCAGACTCCTCAGTCTTGAAAGTGTTGGGTGGACGGAATTTAGAAGGTCATGTAACCATTAGCGGAGCTAAAAATTCTGCTTTAGTGCTGATGGCTGGGGCTTTGCTATGTTCGGGAGATTGTCGCATCCGTAACGTTCCTTTATTAGCAGACGTATCGCGCATGGGTGAAGTTTTGTCGGCTTTGGGGATGCGTCTGCAACGTCATGGCAATATTATAGACATAAACGCCAGTGAAATCACTACCTCCAAAGCTCCTTACGAGTTAGTTACTCAGTTGAGAGCAAGTTTCTTTGCGATCGGTCCGCTTTTAGCAAGGTTGGGAGAAGCGCAAATGCCTTTACCCGGCGGTTGTGCTATTGGAGCAAGACCTGTAGACCTTCACGTCCGGGGTTTGCAAGCAATGGGAGCCGAAGTTCAAATCGAACATGGTATTTGTAATGCTCGCGTTAGCGATGGCAGCGGACGACTTAAAGGTGCCAAAATTTACTTAGACCTGCCCAGCGTCGGAGCGACCGAAACATTAATGATGGCTGCGACTTTAGCAGACGGTGAAACAATTATTGAAAACGCCGCACGAGAACCAGAAGTAGAGGATTTGGCAAACTTTTGTATCTCTATGGGTGCCAAAATTGAAGGAGCCGGAACCAGTAAAATTGTGATTCAAGGAGTTGCTCAATTACATTCTACCGATTACAACGTAATTCCTGACCGTATTGAAGCTGGTACATTTTTAATTGCAGGAGCAATCACTCGTTCCGAATTAATTTTATCACCCGTAATGCCAGAGCATTTAATGCCGATAATTGCCAAATTGCAGGAAATTGGAGTACCCATAATTGAAGATGCACCAGATTGTTTACGTATTAAACCGGCGGACATTTTAAAGGCAACAGATATTGATACTATGCCTCATCCAGGTTTTCCCACGGATATGCAAGCGCAGTTTATGTCCTTGCTAGCCATTGCCAACGGCGATAGTATCATCAATGAAACCGTATTTGAAAACCGTTTGCGTCATGCTTCGGAATTGAATCGCTTGGGAGCGGATATTCGTGTCAAAGGTAATTCTGCCTTTGTCAGAGGTGTATCAGAACTTTCTGGCGCACCTGTGGAAGGTACTGACTTACGAGCCGCTGCTGCTATGGTGGTAGCTGGTTTGGCAGCAAGCGGTGAAACTATAATCAAGGGATTGAATTACCTTGACCGTGGTTACGATAGACTCGATTTAAAATTGCAGAAAATAGGCGCAAAAATCGAGCGTATAGAAAAGGTTGAAGCAGATGTAGAAAATTCTATTCAAAATAACAATGGGGCTGCTTCTATTTCTGGTTAGTTGTTTAATCATGCGGATGAAGTTGTGATTTCACATTGTCTGAGACGTAGCAGTGCTACGTCTCTACAAAAGTTTTGTGTTTGATACGAAATGTAGGTAAATGTAATTGTCGTTATACTATTTGTGAGGGACTTGTTGTACGACTAGCCCCAAAACATAGTTTCGTTTTAGTAGAGCTTGCAACTTCCCATGTCCTCATTCGTCAAATCCCAATTAATTGGTCTAAAAGCAGACTATTTTCGTCATCCTCTCGATAAAGAAGCTACCGAAGCGCTGAAGCAGATTCCTGGTATTGATATGATGGTACGGAATTTTTTAGGTCCGGTGGCAGAACAAGTTTTTTATGTAGAAAATATTGCTTCTAGCGTTTTGGTCAGTGATAAACAACTACCCGATCTACACAAACTTTTGTTAGAAGCCTGTAAAATACTTGATATTGAGCCTCCCCAACTCTACATTAAGCAACATCCTGCTCCCAATGCTTATACTTTTGCAATGCGCGGTAAGCAACCTTTTGTGGTACTGCACACTTCCCTAATTGATATGCTCACACCCCAAGAAACTCAAGCAGTGATTGCTCATGAGTTAGGACATCTTAAGTGTGACCATAGTGTTTATCTGACACCAGTAAATATATTAATATTGGCTGCAACTACTCTACCTACCGTTGGTGCAGTTTTAGCACAAGCCATTCAAGCCCAACTTTTAGAATGGGTTCGTTGTGCAGAATTTACTTGCGATCGCGCTGCATTATTAGCAACCCAAGACCCCAAAGTAGTCATGTCGGTGTTAATGAAATTAGCGGGTGGTTCTCCCACCATTGCACCACAACTCAACCTTGAGGCTTTTATCGAACAAGCCCGCGCTTATGATGATATCAGTAAGAACGAATTGGGGGAAATGGCCAAAGTTGCCAGAACCGCACAACTCACGCATCCCGTTCCAGTACTGCGTGCTAGAGAAATTGATCGGTGGGCAAGCAGTAAAGATTATGAAAAGTTGTTGAATTTAGAAAAAATAGGTTATAATAGTGAAGTTGAACCCAAGGGCTGGTGGCGAAATTGGTAGACGCAGCAGACTCAAAATCTGCCACCGAAAGGTGTGAGAGTTCGAGTCTCTCCCGGCCCACTTCAATTATTTGATAGTTGGAAATAGACCATTATATTGTAGTTAAAGCTTTTCTAGTATTAATATAGCGGTTTTCATTTGGGTGCAATACAAATTTTACCTCACCCCGCCCTCCGGGCACCCCTCTCCGTATATTAGGAGAGGGGAAGGGGGGTGAGGTTTTAGTGTATTGGACTCAACTGAAATTTGCTATATTCTCAAAAAATCCAACTTTTGACAGATTGACTTAAGCTAGAACAAAATCTACATCATTCGTACCAGCAGTTTCCGACTTAC
>JAAUSO010000142.1 GCA_012033205.1 Richelia sp. SL_2_1
GGAGAACCAGTCTTACCTTCTCTCTGTGTCCGTTTAGAGTCGTGGCAATGCCCTATCCCGACTTTGTTTCAATATTATCACAAAGCCGTCCTAAAAGGACGGGGCTTGTATCCCATTTTTTTGGTCACTAATCGGGTCTGAAAAAGTTTTGACCATTTTTGAAAACCATAATTATTTTTACCGGGACATCTAAGTGGTGTCCTTTTTTTAATAAAAATAAATTAGCGCCAATTAACTCGTTTAGCAAAAAAAATAGATATTTTCAAGTTAGTTACGATAACTATCAATATTTAAAAAGTTAATATAATACTGATTATTAGCTGCAAAAATGTTGGTATGATTGCAAGTTAAGTGACTTAATAAAATGCCAACATGAATTAAGTCTAAATACTCTAAAAAGGAGGAATTTAATTTGACTCGTCGCTATCTATTTACTTCCGAGTCAGTGACCGAAGGTCATCCAGATAAAATCTGCGACCAGATTTCTGATACCATTTTGGATGCTTTGCTCGAACAAGATTCCACAAGCCGCGTAGCTGCGGAAGTAGTGGTTAATACAGGCTTAGTGCTGATTACTGGGGAAATTACCAGTAAAGCTAACGTCAATTACATGGATCTCGCTAGAAAGAAAATAGCTGAGATTGGTTATACCGATTCTGTAAATGGTTTCTCTTCCAATAGTTGCTCGATTTTAGTGGCTTTGGACGAACAATCAGCAGATATTGCTCAAGGGGTTAATACTGCTCACGAAACCCGTCAAGAGGATAGCGAGGAACAATTTGATAAAATTGGGGCTGGTGACCAAGGCATCATGTTTGGTTTCGCTTGTAACGAAACTCCCGAATTGATGCCTTTACCCATCAGTCTTGCTCATCGTATTGCTCGGAGACTTGCAGTAGTTCGCAAAACTGGTCTATTACCTTATCTACGTCCTGATGGCAAAACTCAGGTAAGTATCGTTTACGAAGACGGCAAACCTGTAGGTATTGATACTATCCTGATTTCTACCCAGCACACGCCTACTATTGGTGATATTACTGATGAAGCAGCAGTGCAAGCAAAAATCAAACAAGATTTGTGGGATAACGTAGTTGCAGCTGTGTTCGGTGATATTGACATTAAGCCTTCAGAGCAAACCCGGTTTTTAGTTAACCCCACCGGCAAATTTGTGATTGGTGGACCCCAAGGAGATTCAGGTCTTACTGGACGCAAAATTATTGTCGATACCTATGGTGGTTATTCTCGACATGGTGGTGGAGCTTTTTCTGGGAAAGACCCCACCAAGGTAGACCGCAGCGCCGCTTATGCTTGTCGCTATGTGGCGAAAAACATTGTTGCTGCTGGTTTAGCAGAAAAATGTGAAGTGCAGTTGAGTTATGCCATTGGTGTCGCAAGACCTGTAAGCATAATGATCGAAACTTTCGGTACGGGTAAAGTTGATGAGCAAACTTTGCTCGAATTAGTTCAAAAGCATTTTGAACTGCGCCCTGCGGGTATTATTCATGCCTTCAATTTGCGTAAATTGTCAAATGAACGAGGCGGACGTTTTTACCAGGACATCGCGGCTTACGGTCATTTTGGACGTACTGATTTAGATTTACCTTGGGAAAATACTGATAAAGCTCAGATATTAAAACAAGAAATAGCCGAATTGAATTCGGTAGCAATACCAAATTCTACTAAAGCTTTGAGTCTTTCCTAAATGAAGATTGCCCCGTTTTTCATGAACGGGTAGCTGTTTTCTCAACAGAAAGACGCAATCAAACATTTTCAACTTACATAGAAAGTGAGGAGCAAACTTGGGGTTTGTAATCCCTCACTTTTTTTTGGTATCGTATTTGGTATAATTATTGATTAATTCTGATGGGTTTGTTGATTACCGAAACCAGTTTCTCACTGGGCATAATACAACAGCAGGAGTGGCAATAAAAGATGTTAAGTTTTCACACTTAATTCTTTGAGTAGTATAAAGCTCCTGCAAAGTATCTAGCGATTAGACTTTTGTAACTGTTATAAAAGAAGATGATCATAAATATTGATAATAAATATTGGTTAATATATTGATTAATTTCACCGCCTTGACTAATGTATAAATTATGGCGGGAGGGTAAGGAGACTTGAGGAATGCGAACTCAAAAGCCAACCGCACTTAACAGCAGTTCACGAAGTAAAGAAGTGTCAGAAGATGTACCCTCAAATGATGAGCTGCCTACTTTAGAATTTCCTTCAAGCGGGAAACTTAAGGCTAGTTCTAGACGCATTCATCAAAAAATTGGCTGTGGATATTTTATGGCGATCGCCATTGGTTTCTTTGGTTCGCTTGTTGGGTTAGCAATTGCCAACTACTATCGCGCACGAGAAATCAGGCAGTTTAATCATGCCCAATATCAAACCCAAATGCTTGCAGATTATAAAGATGCTTTAACTGAAGCACAATTGCACAGTTATAGTTTGGCTGCACTGGTGGAAGAACCCCAAAAACTTTTTCGTAAAAAAGCTGAATTTTCCCAAAATATTGACGAAATTAAAGATGTTGAAGTAAAAATTTCCGAATTTATTCACAGTAAACCTGGGAGATTAGCCGCTACTGAAGCGACTCTTCAGGCATTATTGCGCGATTACGAAATCAACTTAGAGTCTTACACGCAAGAATTAGACTCAATAATCAGCCAAGTGGAAGAGCAGTCGGAATCTTCAGAACTAATTGCCCTTCAACAACAATTACTTCAACTGACACGCTCTCAAACAGCTATGCGCTTAGAACAATTGAATCATACATTAAGTAATATTCTTCAAAGCGCCCAGACACAAGAGAAGCAAAGGGCACAAAACTTAGAATTTTCTAAAGGAATTGAAAGAACAATCACAATCGCGAGTATGCTAGTTTCAGTGGCGATCGCCGTTGTGGTGGCTTGGCGAACTTCCCGCGCTATAGCTGAACCAGTGGTTGTGGTAACTCAAGTAGCCGAACAAGTGGCTCTCAAATCGAATTTTAATTTACGCGCTCCAGTTACAACGGAAGACGAAATTGGTTTATTAGCAAAATCACTGAATAGACTAATTGAAAGAGTATCACAAAGAACTAAAGAATTAGAAAAAGCCAAAGAATTAGCGGAAGCGGCGAGTAAAGCAAAAAGTCAATTTTTGGCAAACGTGAGCCACGAATTACGCACGCCTTTGAATGCCATAATTGGTTTAAGTCAACTTTTGCAAGAAGATGCGGTTGATTTGGGTGTAACGGGAGACTTTGTTGTTGATTTAGAAACAATTAATACCGCAGGAAAACATTTACTAGAACTAATTAACGATATTCTTGACTTATCCAAAATTGAAGCCGGAAAAATGACTCTTTATCCGGAGACATTTGAGGTAGTATCACTGATCAACAATCTGGTTCTTACCATCAAGCCAACTGTAGAGAAAAATGGCAGCATATTAGAAATTGATTGCGATGGAGAACTCGGTACAATGTATGCCGATCAAACAAGAGTACGACAGGTGTTATTAAATTTATTAAGCAATGCTGCAAAATTTACTACTAATGGTAAAGTAATGCTGAAAATTAGACGGCAAAAAGATTTGATTGCAGGTGTTCCGAATGAAATTATTACTTTTATCGTTAAAGATAGCGGGATTGGAATGTCCGAATCTCAACTAAAACAATTATTTAAACCATTTACACAAGGTGATGCTTCTACTACTAAAAAGTATGGTGGAACTGGCTTAGGATTGGCGATTACTCGGCATTTTTGTCAGATGATGGGTGGTCAAATTCACGTACAAAGTGAGTGGGGAGTCGGTTCTACTTTTACCATTGAGTTACCAGTAATCAGTGAATATTAGTCTTTTGAAAGGGAGTAGGGAGTATGAACTCGTTTTCATCCCTCGTTTAAAAACGGAGGGCTTTCAACTCGTTGCTCTGTAAGCGTTGTAAACTGAGTAACAAAAAACGGGCATTGTAGCCCGTTCCATATATAAATAAATTTGATTGCGATTTAATCCCAACTCGGAATTAAATTAAAATTAGGTTCCAGAAGTCCAGGAATTCATGTACTCAATTTGAGCAGAAGTTAGGGTATCAATTTTGATTCCCATGGCTTCCAACTTCAAGCGAGCAATTTCCTTGTCCACTTCTTCGGGAATAGAGTACAAACCGGGTTCGAGTTTACCTTTGTTTTTGGCGAGGTATTCGCAACCCAAAGCTTGGTTTGCAAAACTCATGTCCATGACAGCGCTGGGGTGTCCTTCCGCTGCTGAAAGGTTGATCAAACGTCCTTCACCGAGGACAACAACCGATTTGCCACTGGGCAACTTATACTCTTGGGTGAAATTACGAACTTCCTTGACATCAGTCGCTTTTGCACCCAAGGATTTGAGGTCAATTTCAATGTCGAAGTGACCGGAGTTACAAACAATCGCACCGTCTTTCATCACATCGAAGTGTTCGGGACGAATTACGTGCTTGTTACCAGTTACAGTGATGAACAAATCACCTTGGGATGCAGCTTCTGCCATTGGTAGGACGCGGAAACCATCCATTACTGCTTCAATAGCTCTGATGGGGTCAACTTCAGTAACGATGACATTACCACCCATACCTCTAGCACGGAGCGCACAGCCTTTACCGCACCAACCGTAACCAGCAACCACAATACACTTACCAGCTAATAAAATATTGGTAGCGCGGATAATTCCATCAAGGGTTGATTGTCCGGTACCGTAGCGGTTATCGAAGAAATGCTTGGTGTCAGCATCGTTGACATTCATCGCCGGGAATGTTAATACGCCATCATTTAACATGGCACGCAAACGCACAATTCCGGTTGTGGTTTCTTCTGTGGTACCGATAATATCGGAAAGTTGATGTTGACGTTCTTTAACTAAAGTCGCAACTACATCAGAACCGTCATCAATGATAATGTTGGGACGGTGGTCTAAAGCAATTTGAACATGACGTTCGTAAGTTGCGTTATCTTCTCCTTTGATAGCAAAAACTGGTATTTCGTGGTCTGCGACTAAACTTGCAGCTACATCATCTTGAGTTGATAGGGGATTACTAGCAATTAGCAATGCATCCGCACCACCAGCTTTCAAAGCAATTGCCAAATGTGCTGTTTCTGTAGTGATGTGAGAACAAGCGACTAAACGAAGTCCAGCAAAAGGCTTTTCTTGAGCAAAGCGATCGCGAACTTGTCGGAGAACAGGCATTTCACGTCCAGCCCATTCGATACGTTGTCTTCCCAAAGCAGCTAAGCCAAGGTCTTTAACCTCGTGCTTTAATCTGGGAGTTGTTGCAGTCATTAAATAGTCCTCTTTTTAATAATAATTTTGCGTCTAACTAAACGCACTCTACTAGATTAAACCAAGTCTGGCAAACAAGCAGATTGATTTGTATTCAGTTTGAAAATTCTATAAGTCTTTTGACTAATTTATAAATTATCCTCATGTCTTAAATGAGACTAGCTTATACCAAGTAATTTAAAACTCACCTATCGATAGGTATATTTACAAGAATTATTTGTCAAAATTGATTTCAGTTAACTATAAAAAAAAGGAGATATTGATTGCGCTATCGATTTATGATTATCGCTTTATGTTCCATATTGATAACTGTTGGGGTAAGCAGTGAAGTGGGGATGGCGCAAATTCCCTTTTTACCTCAACTACAACTACAATCACCTTCGTGGGATATTGGAGACTCAGAAAATCAAGTTATTAATGGTTGGGTTTACTTAGATGGTCGGCGTTTGTTCCAAATAACTGCTCCCAGAGCCAGTATTCAACAGCGTTTGCGAGATATAAATCAAAATATTGCTGAAATTAGTAAAAATTACTTTCGCTCAACTGATGACAAACTTAATGTTGAGGTGCGGACTCGAAACGAATTACCAGTAATTTATGTCAACGACCAATATCTTTTAACTGTTACTCCAGAAGATGCAAAATTACGACAGCTCGAACCTCAAATTTTGGCTGAGAATCTGCAACGAGATATTGAAGAGAGTTTGAGGCAAGGTAAAGTAGAGCGACAACCTGAGTTTCTTATTAATCAAAGCAAAATAGCTGTGGCTATTGCTGGGGGAATGATGCTCATGAGTTGGGGAGTTAAGCGCTTTTCACGGCGTTCCAAGCGAAATTTTATGTTAAAGCCACCCCCTCCCGATACACGAGTCGATAAACCGATTACCACACAATTGAGTCATCAGCAAAATCGCCATATTTTAGAAGTTAAGCGACGAGTCTTTCAGCTAATTCAAGCTGCAATTTGGACTGGTGGAACTTTGCTAATACTGAGTTTATTTCCTTACACACGACCCATTGAAGCTGCAATTATCACATTCTTACGAATTCCTTTGAGGTTAGGTATTGTGGGAGTCGCTACTTATGTAGCTATTCGCCTCATCTATATATTAATTGACCGTTTTACATCTGCTTTTGTCCAAAGTAGTACTTTGTTAACTCCAGAAACTTCTGTAAGACTGCAACTACGAGTTTCTACTTTTTCGGGTGTATCAAAAAGTATCGCTGCATTAATCTTGCTGACAATTGGTATTTTGGTAGCTCTGACGGCTTTAGGAATAGATATTATTCCCTTGTTAGCTGGTGCAAGTTTAGTTGGTGTAGCACTTTCACTCGCTTCCCAAAGTTTAATTAAAGATGCCATCAACGGCTTTTTAATTATTGTAGAAGACCAGTACGCTTTGGGTGATGTAATTACAGTGGGTGATGTGGGAGGATTGGTAGAAAATCTCAACTTACGGATAACCCAATTACGAGACGCTGAAGGACGCTTGATTACAATTCCCAATAGTGAAATAAAAATAGTTGCCAACCTTTCGAGTCGCTGGTCTCGGGCTGACCTAACTATTCCCATCGCTTATCAAGCTGATATTGACCAAGCTTTAGAATTAATTGAAACTGTTGGCTTAGAAATGGATCGAGATGCCCGATGGGATAATCAAATTATTGAAACACCTGAAGTTTTAGGAATCGATAACTTTGGCGATCGCGGTTTGATGATTCGTGTCTGGATTAAAACCCAACCCCTCAAACAATGGGATGTTGCCAGAGAATTCCGTCGTCGTCTCAAAGTTGCTTTCGATAAAGCCGGAATTTCTATTCCTGTACTACAACAATCGGTTTGGTTAAATTCAGCTAACAATTAACAGTAACTTTGTGCTTTCTTAGCTTCCTGCGACTTTACCAAGGGAATCAATGGTTTGTGATTGATTCCCCATCGGCATATTATCACTAACTTAATATCTGGTGGTTGTTCCTGTGGTATCACTTCCAGTAACATTTGGGTCACGATAAGCTACTGTATCATTACGTTTGTTGCGGCCTCCTAATCCTGCCAACCCAAGCAAACCTAACAAACCTAGCCATCCCCAATCAAAGGTATCATTATCTTCTCTAACAATGGTCGTTCCAGTGGTATCTGGATCTAAATTTCCTGTTTGAGCAGAAGCAGGAAGCGATAAAGGTAAAGCAGCTAAACTAACAGCGAAAGCACTACTACAGAGAATTTTGGACAAATTATTAAATTTCATGGTAATTTTCCTTACTGGTTTCAACAATTAAAACTATGGTTTTGACGAGTGTTAACTAGTCCAAGGACTGGGGAATCAAATGAACTCGCAGTATTTTTAATTGCGTTAGCCACAACCCAAGGAGTACTAGTAAACACAATAGATGTTTCCGCTTTGTCTTTACTCTCACTGTAGGAATAAACTCATCTCATCCCTTAGCAACAAATATTAAGAAGTCGGTTTTTACTTTAAATCTCTGTACGACAACACAACCTTTACAAAAACCCGACTTCTCAGCGTACTCCTCAAGAAATATTGGCATTTCAATACAAATGTACTAAAATATATGAAAGCGACTGAATAGAAGTCTTTGAGAAGATAAGCAAAAATTTGTCCTATGGTTAAACACTTTATTCTCAGTATCAACCCAACAGCTAAGCACGAATGGGATAGATGTATTTTGCGTGACGTGCTTAGTTCTAAGCGTCCCGATATTGCAAAATTAATTGCTGAAGCTGTCGATGCTGATGGGGGTAATTATTTGATCAGTGTAAATATTGATGTAGAAGTTTTGCAGCAAGAAAAAGTACCACTAGCGGAACAGTTACAGTTCACATTTCCCGAAGTATCACAAAAGCCTCAGTTGCGAGAAGCAGCGTAAATCAAGTTAGTTAACAGTTGACAGTTAACAGTTATTAATTCCCAATTACCCATTACCAATTACCAATTTATAATTTTTGTAGTAATTGAGCGATTTGCTGATTAATATTTGCTACATTAAAACGCTGACTGGCGGTGTTGCGTGCTGTTTCCGCAATGGCGGCAGTCTTTTGCTTATCTTGAATACAGGAGTTAATCACTTTGGTGAGTTCCTGGGGATTTCCCGGAGTTGAGAGAAAGCCGTTTATACCAGATTGTACTAACTCAATTGCACCACCAGATGCAGCTGCAACTACGGGGGTTCCGGATAGCATGGCTTCTACAATTACTCTTCCAAAAGGTTCGGGAGCGGTGGAGGTATGAGCAACTAGATCGCAAGCTGCCATCAACTGGGGAATATCGTGACGAAATCCTAAAAATTTCACTCGATTTTGTAATTGCAATTCATCGATTTGCTGGTGCAGTTGCTTGACGTAATCTTGTTCACCAAACAAAGCATCTCCTACTAAAATTACCACGACTTCTGGTGGACATTTTGCTAGTGCTTCAATTAATATATGCTGTCCTTTCCAAGGTGCAAGACGGCTGAAATGTCCGACAATAAATTTATCATCGAGTTCTAATTTTTGCCTAAGTTGCTTAATTTGAGATTCTTGATTTAAATAATTTTGTGGGTCAAAACCGTTGTAAACTATTTTGACTAATTCAGCTTTTCCTCCAGCTTCGATAAAGGCTTTTTTACTAGCTTGAGAATTGGCAATTACGAGTTTTGCACGATTTGCTAAAGTTACTGCAATACGGCGGTTTGTTTGACTAAAGTGTTCTGGTGAAAGAATATCGTGTAGATGAAATACTAGGGGACGACCACTGAGAAAGCTAGCAATTGCACCAACAACTAATGCTTTTTGGGTATTCGCGTAGATTAAATCGTAATTACGAGCAATTTTTACTACTTTAGTAATTAAAGGTGCAAGTTGAGTAATACTTGCTAATCCTTGGGTAAGAGAACTTTCTTTTTTTACTTGTATTTTTTGATTAGTTAAAACCTCTACTGGAATTTGATTTTTCTCTAATAAATCCTTAAAAGAACCATCCGCAAATAACCCCACCAGGCAATTATTTTGATAAGGTTTGGCAATATCTATTAAACATAATTCAGCACCACCAGGTTTACCGCTTTGATCTAAAAATAATATTTTCATTTTTATAAATATAATTGGGAATTGGGAATTGGGAATTGAGAATTTAGATCCCCGACTTCTTCAAGAAGTCGGGGATCTGAACACCGTGATTTCGATATATACAAATAGGATTGCTATGGCTTAATTAATAACTCTTAACTGTCAACTGTCAACTGTCAACTAATAATATTACATTCCTGACTTGGAGAGCGATTTTATCCCAATCGAAGTTGTTAACTGCATATGCACGACATTCCTCTCGTGAAGGTTTGGTTATTTGTCCATTTAATACCTGTTCTAATTTTTGTGCGATGGCGCTTACTTCTATTGATTCTGTAATCAATTGGGGTGAAAACGGTTCGAGAATTTCCGGCATTCCACCGACGGGAGTACAGATTACCGGGGTACCACAAGCGAGGGATTCTACAATTGCTAATCCGAACCCTTCAAAGGATTGTGAAGGCATTATTGAGAAATCTGCTGCTTGATAAGCTACTGGTAAGAGTTCGTCGGGTAGGAAACCTAAAAAATTCACGTTGTCTTCAAGTCCTAATTCTGTAACTTGTTGGTGTAAACTCGTTTGTAATGGTCCTCTTCCGCGATCGCTAAATAAATATCGGGAATTTTTGGCTTGATTTGAGCTATGGCTACAAGTAATTTATCAAGTCCGACACGATGTACTAAACGTCTGGATGTAAATAATGTCGGACGTTCTAATGACCATCCCAGTTTAATGCGTGCTTGTTGGATTGATAAGTCGGGTTTAAAACTATTAATATCGACTCCACCGGGAATTATGTGAATTTTCTCCCAGGGAATTTGGTACTGTTGATGCAAAATATTTCCGAATGCTTTACTCAAAACTATGAAGCGATGACAGCGTTGATAGGTTATTTTTTCTACTAAGGATTTTTTCAGCAAAGCTTTGATGTTACCCACTCCTTCTTGCTGAGATTCTGATGCCCAAGGACCATGAAAATTAAAGGTTATTGGCACATCTGGAGGTAATAGGTCCAATATTGGCAGGCTATATAAGGCGAAGTGCAAGTTTATTGCATCTGGCTTGGTTTTTCTGGTTTTTTTAAAGTTATTCCTCACCGACCACAATCTTTGTAATATGCTTGTGTCTGGTGCAGCTAAATTTGTCATTTTGATCGGTAGGTTAGTTTCTTCTTCCGGTAAACCTATTCCGCATAATTCTACTTGGTCTTTATTATTCGCTAATCTCAGTGTAAGTTCGTACACATACCTTTCCAAACCTCCGGGAGTTTTGGGAAACCAGCCTAAACCCAAGCAAAGTATTGATGCTGGCTTTACTGATGTATGGTTCTTTTCATTACACATCACTTTTCTGCTCCCATATATATAAACAAAACTAATAAAATATTTCTAATCACTGCAAGATATTACTTAGGCTCTCTGAATAAAAATAAACCATTTACACTTACTTACTGCCAACCTCTTCTCAAAGAACAACTTAATACTGCTCTGTACGATACATATATACTTCTGTGCTGCGTAAATACAATCAATACTATCTATTTTTTGTGTTTTATAAATAAAAATAATCGTTTTTAATTTAAAAATATTGTATTACTTTGATGAATTTTATGTAAAACAAATCCTTACTTTGCGATTCGTGATTATTCTGATTAATGAAAGCTGAATTACAAAACTTTGGCTGGAGATGAAGTCGAGAGAATTTACAGCGGATTTACAAAATTAAAATTGGAATTTGTTGGTTTTTATCTGGTTACTCCATAATTATTTAGATTTAGCTAAAAGTAAGATGTAAATCAAATTAATCTGTTGAAAAATTTTGCAAGCTACAAGGGAGAATGGATTCTTTAGGGGGTTTGACCCATCGATAATCAGATTTTTGATGATTAACTATAACTATTTATTGTAAAAATAAATTAGTAAAGTGTTGATAGTTTGTATTGATGGTAATGATAGATGACTTTGAATATATCGCTATAAGGGGAGATTTAATTAGAGATTAAATTAGAAAATCAATATTAATTGTTATAAATAAGAAGAATAAAGGTAAATTATGAAAAATATTTTTTTAACAAGATTGAGCCGATTATATTTATATATTAAAGACTTAATTATTCACGGCAATATTAGATATGGTAAAACGGAGAAATTTCTCTTATTTTTAAGTGTTGCATTCGCGATTTCGATGGTAGTTACAATTCATTTGGATGGAAAAGTAACTCCTGCGGCTTCTTCATCTCGCTATAAAACTTCCTGGATTGGGAATAGTTTTGGAGGTGGTGATAAGTGGGTGCAAATTCAAGTTAGTGGGATGTATGTTGCACCAGATGGAACTATTTATACGAATAGTTTGTGGGATGAAGCAGGTAGGGAAGTCGGGATTTATCGCAATGGGGATGTAGTTGGAAAAGCTGAGGATTTACATGGATGGGGAAGAAACGGTGGAGTTGCGATTACGGCAGATAAAAAATATATTTATGTTGCGATGAAGCAATCGGGAATTGATCAGAAAAAAGATGGATTTCCGCCGAAAGGAACGAATTGGTACTGTGTCAGACGTTATGATTTGACTGGTAAAACTGCACCCTTTGTTAATGGTAAGGGGTGGGATAAAAGTATGTTAATTGTTAGTAATGATTCGGAAGTAACAGGACTCGCAACTGTAGGTAGTGAGCTATTTGTCAGCGATAGTGCGACGAATAAGGTGCGTGTTTATAACACCGAGAATATGCAGGAGTTACGTAGTTTTGATATAGGAAAACCTGGAAATATTGCTGTTGATAAACAAGGTAGTTTATGGATAATTGGAGGTAATAAGATTGTTCATTATTCAAAGCAAGGTAAGTCATTACCACAAGTGATTTTAGGGTTAGATAAACCCAGTGCGGTTGCTGTTGATAATCGCGGTAGACTTTTGGTTGCGGATAATGGTATTAAGCAGCAAGTTTTAATTTATGATATTACTAATCAACCGAAACTAATTAATACTTTTGGTGTTAAAGGTGGAATTTATGCGGGAATTCCTGGAGAAGTTAAAGATTTAAAATTTTACGGTATTTCAGGAGTTGGTAGTGACAGTTGGGGTAACATTTATATTAGTAATGATGGGTTTGAACGTTCTGGAGTAGATTTACGTAAATTTTCTGCATCAGGTAAATTAGAATGGAAGTTATTAGGATTGCAATTTATTGATAACGCTGATGTAGACCCAACAACAAACGGTTTGGATGTATATACTAAGAATGAACGTTTTGTAATGGATTACAGTAAATCAGCGGGGAAAGAAGCAACTTATAAAGGTTACACTTTAAACGCTTTTAAATATCCTCAAGACTCCCGTTTGCATACCGCACCCGATGCACCATTGTTCGTCATATCCAAGGTAAAACCTTTTTGTACCTGACAGATATGTACAATGGAATGCTGCAAATTTACCGTTTTAATCGACAAACTGATGGTGAAATTGCGATACCTTCAGGAATGTTTGTCGGTACTCATCCAAATGGTAAACCAGCTTTAGGAAACAATTTTCCTCCTTTTCAACCTTTGGAAGGAGAATGGATTTGGCGTGATAAAAATGGTAACGGTGCATTTGACCGGGATGAATATGATAAAAGTAAAGATCATCCTTATATTGGTGGATGGTGGGTAGATAGTAAAGGCGACGTTTGGAAAAGTTTACGTACTCAAGATGGTGTAGGGATTCGTCATTTTCCTTTACAAGGATTAGATAAACATGGAAATCCCATCTACAGTTACAGCAAGATGGAAAAAATTGGTCATCCAAAAATATTCGGTGATTTACGTAGGATAGAATATTTTCCCGAAACTGACACGATGTATTTATCGGGTTACACTCCAGACAATCCTGCAATTAACGGTGATTATGCCAAATTAATCGGCTCGGAAATCGCTCGTTACGACAATTGGAGTAAAGGAAATCGTACCCCAAAATGGCGCATAGTGCTTCCTGTAGATAAAAGTGCACCTCCAGAAGTCTTGAATCCGGCAGCAATGAGTATTGCAGGAGATTATGTATTTGCTGTGACTGTGAAGAAAGCTGAAGTATACGTTTATGATGCGAAAACAGGAAGACAGGTGAGGGTTTTGAAACCAGGAGCGGAAGTGTTTGGGGAAACTGGTTGGGTTGATATTCCTTATGGGGTACGTGCTTTTCAACGTAAAAATGGTGAGTATTTAGTGTTTGTGGAGGAAGATGCGAAAGCGAAGGTGATAATGTATAGGTTTAATGGTTAAAAAATCGCTCGCGGATTAAAATGGATTTCACGGATTTAATTCTCCATTAGCAATTACCAATTCCCAATTACCAATTAGCAATTACCAATTACCAATTCCCTAAAAAACTCAAATCTTCTAGCAAACTCGCTAACAAACCAACCTTATCTACCTGTAAAGCAACCCAAGCATTTGCGTGAGTTTTAGCATTGAATCTCTCATCAAAAAGAGTTGCTCCTTGAGTATGATAACCTTGAGTTTCAATTTCTACTAGAGCGCGACGAAAGAGTAAAGTCTCTGGATAAAATAAATAGGCAACGACAGCACCATCATGAACTAGAAAACCTTTTATTCCTTTAGTTTGACGATATCTCAGAGAAGCTGTTGTCATAAAATCACATAATCGAGATAAAAACTTCGTCAAATAATTTTGAGAATTACGAATTATATCCTCAGCCATTTCTGGAGTAAAAATTAATTCGTGAGTGATATCTAAAGGTAAAACTACAATATCATTACGACTAGCAAATACCTTTTCTGCGGCTTGTGAATTATATATAATATTAAATTCAGCGTAAGGAGTAACATTACCCGGAACTTTAAAAGCACCCCCCATAATGACAATTTCCTTGGCTTTTTTTAAAATACCGGGACTTTTGCTTTCAGCAGCAGCTAAATTAGTTAAAGGTGCAACTGCAAGGATAGTAATTTCTCCAGGATAAGCATTAAGTTTATCGATAATTAAATCATCGGAATAAATTGCACTATCAAAATGATGTTTAGCTGAGGGTAAATCATCAGAAATATTACCCATCCCATCCATACCGTGAATATAGGCAGCATCGGCAATTTTAGAGTTTTTTAGCGTTACTCCTCGACCTAATTCTACTTGTTCAAATCCTCCTAAACTCAAAACTTTACTAGCATTAATAAAAGTTTGTTTAGCATCGACATTACCTTCAGCAGTAGTAACTGCAATTAATTCTGCCTTACCTTGTTTTACCAAACTTTGCAGCCACAATAAAGCAAATATATCATCACCACCGGGGTCTGTATCTAGGATTATTTTGTTCATGGGGTACTATTTACGCTTCAGCGCTAAATTATATCAAATCCTTTGTGATTCAAATAACTTATCTTTTAACGCAGAGAAACCCAAAGGAAAGCGCGGAGTTATGCAGAATTTTGAGAATACAGACATTGCATTATCACATCTAAATATTACTAACCATTACAATTTACAATGAAATTCAGAAATTCATCTTTGAGTAGCGTGTAAATAAATAGGGTAAATTATTCTTAAGTGTGTTCTCAGATAATTGAATATGATGGCTATTAATTCTACTTGTCAATCAGAAGAATTTATTGAAGCAATAAATTATTGGGATTTGGATAAATTATATATAGATTTATCATCTGCCAAAGGTAAGAGATTAACTCCCACAGAAAAGAAACTTTTACGAGGAATATTATGTGGTTATAGCCCTGGGGAAATAGCACAGAAGGTTTATCAAGCGAAAAATTCTAATTCAGTAAGAGTAAGTTTATCTAATGGTTTATATAGATATTTGGAAGAGTTATTGATTAATCTGAATGAGGAGGAATTTAAAATTAAAAGTTGGAATAAAATTCCCATTTATTTAGAGAAGGCTGGTTACAAAAGAATATCTTACAAAGTCTGTTTAGTTTATAGTGTTACAGTAACAGCATCTGCTCGATTTAATTTTATGCTAATGGAGAAACTTTAGTCAGTATAGACAGAAAGTTTTTCATAAAAAACGGGTTGTTAAACCCGCACCACAAGATTTATTTCTCGTATTTTTTATCTGCATATTTTCTGTGTATGTTTGTAGTTGGGCTTTAGAGCTTTATTTGAGCGATAAAAGCTGCTACACAGCCGCTTCGCTAACTCAACTACGAACTAACTCATCAAAATTAATGTGATGGAGTAGTAATAAGGTTTTTAAAAACTATTTTGCTCTCCCAATCAACTAGAAAGAAAACTCATATTACTACCGGAAGTAAGAAACTGTTCCTTGTAAGTATTCAGCGCTGAATCATCAAAATCTTCTGTTAATGGTTGGAAAATTTCACCCATTTTATTCATTACTGAATCAACAAGCATATCGGCACTTTTCTTCACACCAATTCCCATTGCTATGGTTTCTAATTCACCCAAGAAACCGTCACCAATCTCGGCTGATTTATCAATTATAACCGACCAATTTCCGTTACCAATTACAATACTATTATCGGTATAAACTCTATTTCCGTTGCCGATTATTGTATTGTTATCACCGAAATTCCAATTACCATTACCAATGGTTGTATTATTTTCTCCAAAGTGCCAATTACCATTACCAAGGGTTGTATTTTCGCTACTCGAATCCCAGTACCAATTACCATTACCAACGGTTTTATTATCAGTAGTAAAATCTAAATGCCAGTTACCATTACCAACGGTTGTATTATTAGTTGTACCATCCCAATTCCAATTTCCATTACCAATAGTTGCATTATTACTACCATAATTCCAATTAGCATTACCAATAACTGCATTATCACTACCAAAATCTTGATTTCCGTTACCAATCGGAATCTCACCTTCAGGAGTGCTAAATACATTTTCGGAACCGTTGAATGGTAATAAACCATCCAAAGCAACATTGATGATATCAAAAGGAATTTCTTCCGCTAAGGTACCTTCACCAAAAGGATTAAATTCACCGCTAGCAAAGGGATTATCATCACCGACTAATTCCTGAAAAGAATTTGCAGAATTATTGAAGCTGAACATATCATTACGAAACAGCGTCAATAAATCATTTGGTGTTTGTAAAGGTGTATTGTTACCATTACCAAAAGTATCTGGATAATTAAGATTTGCATTAAATCTTAATAGACTATCTCTAACAGTTCTTAAAGTTTTAGCTGTTGATTGATTGGGTATACTGCTGTAACTATATTCGTTTTCACCAGCATTTAAGAATGGTAAATCTTCACCAGCAATCATTCCTACTATATTAAAAGATGGTGAAGCCTCTCCATTTTCGTTTTCTGCAAAGGGATTTCCAATTTCTCCACTAGCAAACGGATTTGCACCTTCATCATTTACGACAGGATTGATATCTTCGCTAATTACTTCTTGATTTTCTGAGCTTTTACCTTCGTTATCTACTGTAGAATTAGATTCTTGATAATTTGTGAATGAATCATCACTGTTATCTGTAAACAAGTTTTCTTCTTCTAAAACAGTATCTTCATCTTGAACAGATTTAATATTATCTACAATCTCTTGTGAAGGTAAAGGGAAATTTTCTCCCATGCTTGATTGTAATTCTTGATAAGCAGGTGGTGGTGTAAATTCTCCCTCTCCAAATGGATTTTTACCATCAGCGAAAGGATTTTCTTCAGTAAAGGGATTACCTGCTGACTCTTGTTTTTTCTCATCCAACGGCAATCTGTCACGTAATTTTGTAAAAAGAGAATCAATCCTTTCATCAATATCAGTTTTTACTTCCGAAATTAACGACTGTCGCATGGTTTCATCATCAATTATCCATTGTCCATTACCAATAATGATGTTACCAATGTCAAGGGAAGATTTGACTTTACCTTTTGCTAAATTGTTACTAGTAGAAAAAGAATTACTAGTACTCATTAATGTGTCTGTAAAGTCAATTTCTTTTTTATTAATTTTATTAATAGAATTTAACTCTAAAGATTCCATTGATAATATTCTCCTGGGAATGACAGTTAATAGTTATAGAAAAAATGAGAATTTTTCATTATAAAGTTATTTTGGATAAATTTAGAAAAGACGTAACATTGTTACGTCTCTACAATGCTGCAAAATGATTTGATTAACTGTGAATTATTTACTAATGAAATAATTAGTTATAGTCGGTATCATCTTGTTAGCTAAATCTCAAGGATTCAATTGTCTTAAATACCGCCGAAACCACCGCCACCAAATGACATTCCACCACCGGAGAATGGGTTAGAACCGCCTCCAAAGCCACCACCGGAGAATGGGTTAGAACCACCGCCAAGCCGCCTTCACCACCGCCAAAAGGGATTAGACCGCCGCCGAAGCCGCCTTCATCACCAGCGAATGGGTTGGAACCAGCACCAAATGAGATTCCGCCTTCACC
>JAAUSO010000143.1 GCA_012033205.1 Richelia sp. SL_2_1
ATAATATTGGTGCAGTCTACTCAAGTTTAGAAGAAAATCACAAAAGCTCTGCAATACTTTAACCAAGCTTTACCATTGAGACGTGCAGTGGGAGACAGGAATGGAGAAGCCGCTACTCTTACGAATATTGGTGCAGTCTACGACGATTTAGGAGAAAGCCAGAAAGCTCTGCAATTTTATAATCAAGCTTTACCTTTACATCATGCAGTGGGAAACAGAAGTGGAGAAGCCACTACACTCAATCAGATTGGTAAAGTCTACTCGGATTTAGGGGAAAAGCAGAAAGCTCTGCAATTCTTCAACCAAGCTTTACCTTTAGATCGTGCTGTGGGAGACAGGGGTGGAGAAGCCAATACACTCAATAATATTGGTGTAGTCTACTCGCATTTAGGGGAAAAGCAGAAGGCTCTGCAATTTTACAACCAAGCTTTACCTTTATCTCGTGCCGTGGGAGATAAGAACAATGAATCTGTACTTCTAGGAAATCTTGCACTACTTGAACGCGAACAAGGCAATTTACAAGCATCCCTCAAACACATCCAAAGCGCGATCGCAATAATCGAAGAGTTACGCGGTACCTACACCGAGCAAGACTTAAAAACCACCTATTTCTCCACAGTCCAACATTACTATAAATTCTACATCGACCTATTGATGGAACAACACAAGAAAAACCCATCACAAGGATACGATACTATAGCGCTACACATTTCAGAACGTTCCCGCGCTCGCGGTTTAATCGAACTTTTAGCTCAAGCTAACGCCGAAATCAGCAAAAATGTTGACCCCAAATTCATTGTTGAAGAAAAAGAATTACAGCTAAAACGTCAAGCTCAAGAAAAAATCCTTTCCACATTAATCAATCAAACCCCACTACCAGAAGACACAATTAAACAAACCGAAAGCGAAATTCAAAATATTATCAACCAACAAAAACAACTGAAAGCAAAAATCCGCGCTCAAAACCCAGAACGAGATAAAATTACTAATCCAGAACCGTTAAAACTGCCTGAAATTCAACAGCAATTAGATAAAGATACCGTTTTACTACAATATTCCCTTGCTAAAGAACGCAGTTATTTATGGTTAGTTACACCAACTTCCCTGACTAGCTACGAACTACCAAAAGGTGAAGAAATTGAGCAAATTGCCAATAGATTCTACAGTCAATTATCAAGCAAGGGTTTCGCGGTTGATTCAGCCCAAAAACTCAGCGAAATTATTCTCGCACCCGTAAAAGATCAGATAACTGGAAAAAGATTAGTCATTGTTGCTGATGGTGTGTTGCAACAGATTCCTTTTGCAGCATTAGCAGATCCAAATAATAGTAAAAATTCAACTCAAACTAATAACGAATGTAGAGACGTTATATGTAAAGTCTCCAGAGGTGGACTGATTCCCGAACCAAATCCAGGGGTAAATATTAATAATACTAATTATCAACCTTTGATGCTCAATCACGAAATTGTTAATTTACCTTCAGCATCAACTATTGCTATCCAACGGGAAAAAATCGCCAAACGTAAAATTGCACCTAAAAAAATCGCTATCCTCGCAGACCCAGTATACAGTTCCAATGACCAACGAGTTACAGGTAAAGAAGAAACTATCAGTCCCGAACTTGATTTAGAACGTTCTGCCCTCAACCGCTCCGCGAAAAGCCTTAATCGTACTGGTTGGAGTCGATTACCAAATACACAAATAGAAGCCCAAGAAATATTAAAACTCTTTCCTTCTACCGACACACTACAAGCATTTAGCTTCGATGTTAACTATAACTTGGCGACAAGTAAAAATCTTAATCAATACCAAATTTTACACTTTGCAACCCACGGTTTCGTTAATCCCGATCAACCAGAATTATCAGGAATTGTTTTATCGTTAGTTAATCAAGACGGTAAACAAGTACCCGGTTATTTACGTTTAGCAGATTTATTTGAACAAGATTATCCCGCAGAATTAATTGTATTAAGTGCTTGCGAAACTGGACTTGGGAAAAATGTCAGTGGTGAAGGTTTAGTGGGCTTGACAAGAGGCTTGATGTATGCAGGTGCGGGAAGAGTGGCTTTGTCGTTGTGGCAGGTTGACGATAAGGGTACATCGGTATTGATGCAAGAGTTTTATAAACAGATGTTGCAGGAGAATAAAACTCCTAGTGAAGCGTTACGGGCTGCACAGCGCAAATTATGGGCTAATCCGGATTGGCGCAGTCCCCATTATTGGGCGGCTTTTACTTTGCAGGGGGATTGGAAATGAACCTCACCCCAGCCCTCTCCTTGTCAAGGAGAGGGGGAAATGCGGGAGATGTAAAGAGATTAATTTTACGTTTACAAACAGGAAGGAGAAATAACCGTGAATATCGCTATCAACAACAAATCTATTGCTCTATTTTTTACAACTGTAATTACTTGTGCGATCGCCATAAGTTCATCGGTACAAGCACAAAATAATCCCAAAATTTCCAATCCCAAATTTATTCAATCCGAGGAGGGAGGTAATTTTAAATTACCAGGTAAGGGAAAACCTTTTATTCCAAATGATGTAGAACAATCAATCAAACCAAATGAAAGTACAAGTCGAGGAATACCCGATGGTTATGACGATCGCATTCTCATGACTAGCAATAAATACCCTTGGTCAACAATTGGTAGGGTTCAGGGAACAACTGCTGACGCTAAAAACTATCATTGCACGGGAACTCTAATTTACGATAATCTCGTTCTCACTAATTCTCATTGCGTTATCGATCCAGAAACTGGTGTATTAACTAGAGATATTAAATTTTTACCGAATTTTATCAACGGTAGAGTTGATAATCCTAAAGATATTGCTTCAGTTGAAGAAGTTGTTTACGGTACTGATTTCAAAAATGGAAATCAAGACAACGCAAAAGACTGGGCTATTTTAGTATTAGATAAACCTTTGGGTCGTAAATATGGTTATTTAGGATGGAAATCTATACCATCTAATGTTCTTGTTCGTAATCAGAATGCTTTCTTTTTTGTGGGATATTCCGGTGATTTTCCCAAATTTAATCCAGGAATGATCGCAGGATTTGAAAAAGGTTGCAGCATTGTAGCAGAAGAAGAAGGAGTTTTGTTACATGATTGCGATACTGCTGGGGGTTCTTCTGGTGGTCCGATTATCGCCACCATTGATTCACAATACTATATTGTTGGCGTAAATAATGCCGAAATCAAAAATCTTGGTACCGGACAGGATATTATTAATACTGCTGTGAAAATTTCCACAATAGAGGAAGCATTAGCTGATAGATAATTTTTGTTTTGAGTATCTAATTTAAATAACGAAAATATAGTCAAACTTAATCATTTATTCACACCTATAGCCTGATATAATAATATTTAACGTTCAAAAAGCGTAGACACGTAGGAACTATAGGTGAAAGTCCTAGCTTGAGACTGCGGAGAGTTAGAATTAATCTAACCATAACTCCTGTGTGACAAGGAAATCCTATAAATCAAGTAAACTAAAACATACATAGTCGAGCGGCAGCATAAAGAACTTCTTAGTAATAAAGGTAGTTCGGAAAGTTATCTTTGATAATGACCGAATACAGGGTTTGTAGTTAATCCCATAAAGTGCAAACTTTATAAAGCTAGAAATATTTGACTATATTTTTAGTAACTATATAGCAAATTTCGGTTAAGTGAAGTATACATTGAACCTCACCCCTCTCCTTCCACCCCTCTCCTTACTAAGGAGAGGGGAAGGGGGTGAGGTTAATTTTATATTTGTTCTCTTACCCAACCTCTAAAAGCCCTCATTACAGTATTCCTACCTGCCGTTTTACTCTGCTCAAGATATTGGGGTAAAACTTCAGCTAAAGGTAAGTTAGGAAAGTTTTTGCTTTTCTCTGACACTATATAAGAATCATTTTGTAATAAATTTATTTGTAATTTACCTTTTTCAAATCGCCAAAGTTCGGGGACTTTTAACGCTGCATAAATACTTGGATGAGTCCGAGAAGTAACATCAATTTCTAAAGCTAAATCGGGTGGTGGATCTTCTGTTAAATCAAGTCGCTTTTTACCGCGAATTTTACTTTCATTTTCAATATAAAAACATTGGTCTGGTTCAATTCCCTGAAGCATTATTTGATTTTTAAAAGTAGTGGAACCCAGACTTCTAAACTCAATATTTAGTTCTTCTAAAAGCGCTTTTACTAAGTCACCAATAATTTCTTTATCGTCTTCATGTTCTGGCAATGGTGCCATAATTTCTAACATTCCTTGGTCATAAGCAATACGAGCAGCGCGATGTTCTCCTAATTCATCAATAATTGTTTCAAATTCTTCCCAGGTGATATCACGCAACAAACCCGTTGTCCCGGTGGAACATCAATGCGTTTAATGCTTAAGAGCATAACCACTCCCAGTCTTTCAGCGATTACTATTAGCGTGAAGTACCCCAACCTGCTTCGAGTCCAGTTGGGGCTTCCAACTTCAGATGTTAGTTGCCTTTATCATAGGATAATTGTCTACACAACGCGAACGTAGTTATGGCTAAAAAGGACTTGCATATTCAGTCAAAAATATTACTTATAGTTATTAAATATTCACAATCAGAATATGATAATAATTGTGATATTTTGTAAATAAACTTTACATTTATTGCCAATGATCAGATTGATATCGGATTTTGATGGACCTATTTGCGATGTTTCCGAACGTTATTACCAGGTGTATTTACTTTCTTTAAAGAAAAACCATCATCAAAATCAACAAATACGTATACTTTCCAAAGATGAATTTTGGCAGTTAAAACGTTCGCGTGTGCCAGAAAAACAAATAGGCATCATGTCCGGTTTAGAATCAGCACAAGCAGAAAATTTTGCTCAATTACGCAAACAAACCGTACATACCCAGCCTTATTTTGAATATGACATCCTCGCACCTGGCGCTGTAGAAGCCTTGCAAAAAGTTCAACAAGCTGGAATTGATTTGGCGGTAATGACTATGCGCCGAGTTAGGGAATTAGAATATGCTTTACAAAAATTTGATTTATACCAGTTTTTTCCTGAAAATCGTCGTTACTGTCTTAGTAACGATTACGTAAAAACCCGCGATATCGATGATAAACCGTTACTTATGGCACAGGCTTTAAAAGAACTACCCCCCGCAGAAGAAACTTGGATGGTTGGAGATACTGAAGCTGATATCACTGCTGCTAAAAGGCATGGTGTAAAGTCGATCGCTGTAGAATGTGGTATTCGCGATCGCGCTCAACTCGAAGCTTGTCATCCAGATATGATTGTGACAAATTTAACAGAAGCGGTGAATTTTTTGCTCAAAGGTTCGACATCATAATTTAATATTCAAAAGTAACAATGAAAAAATTGGAAAACAGGGAATTTATAGTCCTATTCCCTATTTTCCCCAATTCAAATTACTTGAGAAAACTACAAATTAGCCACAATAATATAAACGTTACCACCGTAGCAAACTGATTCGTTGTTAAATTAGCCGAACTTAATGGTTCTGTAAGAGAACTAGCTATAAGTCCTCCGATAATTAAACCAACTATCAAACCTACTAAAGTAAATAAAACCGCTCTACCGAATTTATTTTCCTTGCGATTGAGAAAATAAATACTTACTCCAACTCCGATTACCAACATTAATTGTAAAACTTGGTCACCTCCAGTTCGATAAAACAAACTGTTGGCACTCAAACCAAGATACCAAATACCAGGTACAACTATGTCAAGGGTACTGGGTTTGTCTATCATACGTTGCAGCCATGGGGGTGACTGCTTTTTGTTAACTGGACTTAAATCGGGAGTCACCTGCACTCTGGTTTCGGGGAAGCGAATACGTTCGGGTACTTTAATCTTGCCTTCCTGACGCATCCGCAAGCGGTTCATCAGTACGGCATCATAAGCAGCTTCAATAATTTCAATACGCGATGTATCGCCACTATATTCTTCTACTAGACGATTGCGTGTCTCTTGAATTTCTTCAAAGCTAGCGTCTTCCGATACCCCAAGTTTTTCGTAGGGATTTTGGTCGCTCATGGGAGTTAATTACTGATAGCGAGGTTCGCAGCAGTTTCTTGGTTAATAAAAACTATTTTATGATTTATTTTAGTAGAAACCAATATTATTACAGTCAATTTTAATAATCTTACCTAGATTAGGCTATAACAGGAACGGAATTAACACAAGTAATTTTCACTAAAAGTAACTTTAACATATCGCAATAACTCCGTGTATCCCCTCATGCCGTTGAGTCTGAAGGGCTTTACTCTAGAATTTGAGATAAAAACACAAAAAGCGAAGATTTTTCATCAAAAAATTAAACTTTGTGTTTTATGTGAAGCCGTCGTTTTTCTCCGGAGGGAGGTTTTAATCCATAATCCTCTTTCTTTGTTTTGTGCCGTTTAACCGCATATAGATTTAAAATTGATAGCGTTTAATGACTTTGTAACTTGAAGTAAACTATTTTCTAGTTTAATCTTCAATTAACACGGTGGCATATTAGATTATGTATCTATAATTGTTAGATACTCTTGTAAACCAAGAAGAGCATTGTTGTTTTATCCCCAGGGTTGCATGAAAAAGAAAATTTAGGCTCTGATTACCGAAGCCAAGGCATTACACTAGTATGTGTTTGGAATAACGGGTTAGGAGAGTTTTAGCCTTGTAGATTATTATTGCCCAAAAACGGATATTAGCGTCTAAAAAATGCAATCCGTCTGTAAATCCTATGAATTTTTTTGTAAAGTGATGGTCATGGCTCCTGCTGCCAAGATTCTTGTAGTTGACGACGACCCTGCCGTTAGAAATTTAATTCAACGCTTCTTGATGAAGCAGAGCTATCAAGTGGAAGCTGCCGAAGATGGCAAAACCGCATTAGCTCTCTTCGAGCAATTTAACCCGGATTTGGTAATTTTAGACGTTAATTTACCAGATGTAATCGGGTTTAATCTTTGCCAAGAAATGCAGAGTCGTAACGGTGTTTTTGTTCTCATGCTGACTAGTCGTGCGGATGAAGCCGATAAAATTCGCGGCTTCTCTAAAGTGCTGACGACTATCTTACCAAGCCTTTCGGTTTGGGAGAGTTAGAAGTCAGAGTCGCAGCTATTCTGCGCCGTCAGCGCGTTGTAACCACAGCGGAACAGAAACGTTTGGTTTTTGAAAAATTGATGATAGATCCTGTGCGAAGAGAAGTTTCACTCAATAATCTACCAGTTCCTTTAACTGCGTTGGAGTTTGATTTACTGCATTTCCTAGCCAGTCATCCCGGTAGAGTTTGGCGACGTGCTGAACTTATCCAAGAGGTATGGGATTATGAATATGTTGGCGACCAAAGGGTCGTAGACGTACATATCGGTCAAATTCGTAAAAAGATTGAAGCTGATGCTGCCCAGCCTGCATTGATTCAGACGGTGCGTGGTGTTGGCTATAAATTTGAATGCCCAGCTCCAGATCAGCAGCCTGAGAAAGTACTTTAATGTAACAGGAGGTCAAACCTCCTTTTACGTATTTTTAACTCTCAATCAGTTTAAAGACGACAAATTCAATTACATCAAGATGCCAATCATAACGGGAAAACCAATTATACATTCTTGATAAATGTCTTGAATCTACTTGATTTTTAGCTTTCTCTGTTTAATAATTTTTTATTTTAAATAAAAATTTAAACCTTAAAGTTTTATAATTAATCCTCTTTTCGGAGGATATTTTTTTATTTTTACTTGAGTCTATAGCTGTAATTAAATAATAACATCCCTTGATATTAGCACCCAACTATGATAAGGAAATATTTTTACAAGCATTTCCCTTTTAGTTGTGTGCCATGAGGGGACATATCGACCATTACTTAATTCGTGACTTAATTGCTATTACAGCATCAAAGAAATAAATCAGCGATTAGAAAGCAGCTAAATTGGTTGTTTCACAAGACTTTACACTTTTTTGCACAGCTGCCTTCTGAATTTATGCCTTTATGTACTAAAAATTTTGAAACAACGTTTCTAAATAAACGCGGGCTGCACGACGATCGCTATCTCCATTTTGAAGTAGAAACAAAGACAGAGCGGCTGTGAGTACTCGGTCTTGGTTCCAATCTGGATGTGTTTCTAAGTAATTCTTCAAGGATTCGTGAAGTGTTTCGGGGACTTGTGCTGCGAGACTAATTGTAGCGTTCATAATTCTTCTCCTAAAATCGGGCTATCAAAAGGGATTTTGAGCGGACAAAGACCTTTATCGTGACCATACAAAGCCCAAAGAGCATTGCTGTCTAAAGGTCTGGGCAAACTGTAGTATTACATTCAATACTTGGGTTGACGAAAAAATCTTGTCGCATCATTTTGCGCTAAAGGGGGGTAGGTTTGTCAATGCTGCGAAATGTTACAAATCTCGGTATAAAATTTTCTGCTTCACGGAATAATCAAGCTTAGATGCTCTATATTGTTACAACACTTAATAATAACTCAGTCCTTGTAAGTCTTTGCTGTTGCTGTCCAACAATCCCCAACAATATCTTCTAAACCCTGTTTAAACGTCAAAAACCTGTGGAGAACTCCTTGAAAGTCTGTGGAAATCATGTGGAATCTGTGAGGAAAATTCTCGTTAATAATAAGAATTACAAAAAATTGCCCCCTTACTCCTTTCTTCTCTGTAAACACCTTTCTCCGCAACTACTTAACGAGTATTGTCTTTAAATTTTAATTTATGAAATTTTAATTTTCGATTTTAATCAGTAACCTTAGTATCGCTTTGTGATGTATAAATTTTTTCAAAAGAATATTAACTATAACTATTGAGTTGGCGGCAGATTCGTAGTACAATTTTTATAATGGGAATATTGCTTAAAATAATATTTTTGCCAATATTCCCATTATAAAAATAATATCATTCGACCAGGAAAAAATCTACCCCCGACAGAGAAAAAAAATTCGCACGGGGAGAAAAATTCCAAAAAATTGAAGGATAAGAGCCTTGAATCAAAAATAAGCGATGATTCAAAGCTATTTAAACAAGTATGACAAATCGTAACAGATATTACTTGCGGCGTTCTTGCAACTTGCGATAAACAGATTTTAAATCAACATGATGATGAGCCAAAGCGACTAAAGTGTGATATAGCAAATCAGCAACCTCGCCAGCAATGGCATCTGCATCGTCATCCTTGCAAGCCATAACGACTTCAGCAGATTCTTCACCAATTTTTTTTAAAATCTTGTTGTCGCCACCTTCAAATAACTTGCAAGTGTAAGAATCCTCAGTAGGATTATCCCGTCGGTGAGATATGACATTAAATAACTGTGACAAAGTATCAGCAGGAGGAGGAATAATTTTGCTGTCAACCTGATGAAAACAACTTCTTTCGCCGGTATGACAAGCAATATCTCCCACTTGTTCTACACCAATTAAAAGAGCATCACTATCGCAGTCGTAGCGGAGACTATGCACCACTTGAATATGTCCACTCGTCGCACCCTTATGCCATAATTCTTGACGAGAACGGCTCCAAAACCAAGTTTCACCAGAGTCCAAAGTCTTGATTAAAGATTCTTGGTTCATCCACGCCATCATTAAAACAGTGCCATCTAAATAATCTTGGACTATAGCTGGCACCAAACCTCGTTCATCGTAGCGAATTTTGTCAACGGGGATGTTGTTTTGCGAATCTGTTACAGAAAAAAACATACCGCCCTTTAGTAAGAATGATTGATAAATTCACGATATCATTCTGTATGGTGTATCTTAATGGAATGTTTTTGCTCTATGCTAACTAACGGGACTCAAACCATAACGTTTTGCAGTTCCTGTTGAGTGCAACTTTTTCTTCGGGGCTTAAAGCGACTTGATAGACTCAAGGGAGCTTGATCATACCAATAAACAGCCGAGTTAAAAGCCGCAACTATACACATCTGAAACAGCGTAGCTATTAGCGATTGCGAATCTCAAGACGGCAAATTCTGATTTGACTTGTATAACATATCGTTATTTTTTTGGTTCAGCTAATTGAGTTTGACAATAACCTTGAAACAGCATGAACCCCTATCAATAGACCATTATAATTAGACTCTAGGAGACAGCCTTGGTAAATACAACGATTAAAACTACCAAATCACAAGAAATCTTTGCAGCAGCTCAAAACTTGATGCCGGGAGGAGTAAATTCTCCTGTCCGTGCATTTAAATCTGTAGGTGGACAACCGATTGTTTTTGACCGAGTAAAAGGCGCGTATATTTGGGATGTGGATGGCAACGAATACATAGACTATGTTGGTACTTGGGGACCGGCAATTTGTGGTCATGCCAACCCTGAAGTAATTGCGGCTCTACATTCGGCTCTGGAAAAAGGTACCAGCTTTGGCGCTCCTTCGATACTCGAAAATGTCTTAGCGGAAATGGTGATCGATGCCGTCCCCAGTATTGAAATGGTAAGATTTGTTAACTCTGGAACAGAAGCTTGTATGGCTGTGTTAAGGCTGATGCGAGCTTTTACCAAACGAGATAAAATAATCAAATTTGAAGGCTGTTACCACGGTCACGCGGATATGTTTTTGGTGAAAGCGGGTTCTGGAGTTGCAACTTTGGGTTTACCCGACTCTCCGGGAGTTCCCAAATCTGTTACCAGTGATACTCTAACCGCACCCTTTAATGACCTCGAAGCTGTAAAAGTACTATTTGAACAAAACCGCGACCAAATTGCTGGCGTAATTTTAGAACCAGTGGTAGGAAATGCTGGTTTTGTGACTCCAGATGCTGGATTTCTGGAAGGACTCCGCGAACTCACTCACGAACACGGTGCATTATTAGTATTTGATGAAGTAATGACGGGTTTCCGTATTTCCTATGGTGGCGCTCAAGAAAAGTTTGGCGTGACTCCAGACTTAACCACTTTAGGTAAAATTATCGGCGGTGGTTTACCTGTAGGAGCTTACGGCGGTCGTCGAGATATTATGTCTATGGTTGCACCCGCAGGACCAATGTATCAAGCCGGAACCCTCAGCGGTAATCCTTTGGCAATGACTGCCGGAATTAAAACATTAGAATTGCTGCAAAAGCCTGGTACTTACGACTACTTAGAACAAATCACCAAAAAGTTAGCGGATGGCTTATTGCAAGTCGCTCGCGAAACTGGTCATGATGCTTGTGGTGGTAATATCAGCGGGATGTTTGGAATGTTCTTCACCAGCGGTCCGGTTCATAACTATGAAGATGCAAAAGCTTCGGACACTGCAAAGTTTGGACGCTTCCATCGCGGGATGTTGGAACACGGTATCTACTTAGCACCTTCTCAATTTGAAGCTGGATTTACCTCTATCGCTCACACCCAAGAAGATATTGAACGAACTTTGCAAGCTGCACGAAATGTGATGTCTACCTTGTAAACACAAATTTAATTTGATCAATCCCGTCTCAAAAATAAGCCGGGATTGAACTTTTTACCAAAAATTTAACTCGATTAGTTACAACCGCAGCCACTGTGTCCACAACCCTTCATGGTTTTATGACCTTCAGCGCAAGCCTCGGAGCAATAGTATTGACCATCTTTATTGACTGCATTTTCAACACTGACAATACACAAACATTTTTCGCAAGCACATTTCATTAAATCTACGGTAGTTGTCATTTTTCCTTAGCCTCCGGAAAATACTTTTTACTTACAAGCATTTCAAAACGATTGAACATATGTTCATATGTATAGTAGCATAATTTTTAGTTAATGTGAGTAGTAAACTACAACGATAATCCTATTCGTCGGGTTTTTAGGATCTTCTATTCATAAAACGAGAAAACACTCATAAAAACCAGACTTCTTACCCCACGAACTATTCATAAAACGAGAAAACACTCATAAAAACCCGACTTCTTGCCCCAGAAAAAATAAAGGTTTTACAGCTTCTTGATCTAGTAACGTCAAAACCCGTATATATACGGAGAAATAATCAAATAAATACGTAAATTTAGAAACTCTTCAAAACTAAATCAGCAATTTACACCTGGCATCCCCGAATACATCTGTTGATAATAAAAATAGAGTAATTGCTCACCGTTATTTTTGTAGCGAGTTGACAGTGCATGAGCTACTGTTTAAATCCGAACTGTCTCAATCCTGAAAACCTGCCATTTAGTGAAAGATGCCAATCTTGTGGAGCGCGAATTATGTTGCGCGATCGCTACCGAGTCACCAAATCTTTGGGTCAAGGTGGCTTTGGAGCGACTTTTCTGGCACAAGATGAAGCTTTACCGGGGGAACCGAGTTGCGTAATCAAGCAACTACGTCCTTCGGGAACTGCGCCTCATGTTTTACAAATGGCACGGGAATTATTTGAGCGAGAAGCCGCCACCCTGGGCAAGATTGGGAATCATCCCCAAGTTCCACGTTTACTAGACTATTTTGAAGACCGCGAACATTTCTATTTAATTCAAGAATATGTCCACGGTTCAACTATACAGCAGGAGGTGAAACGCAACGGAGTATTAGGTGAAGTAGGAGTCAAGCAGTTTTTAAGTGAAATCTTACCATTACTGCAATACATCCATTCCCAAAAAGTGATTCACCGCGATATTAAACCCGCTAACTTGATTCGTCGCGCTCAAGATTTAAGATTAGTGATGATTGATTTTGGCGCTGTGAAAAATCAAGTTAGTCAGACAGCAGCGATGCAATCGGGACAAACAGCATTAACTGCCTATGCTATTGGTACTCCTGGTTTTGCTCCTCCAGAGCAAATGGCGATGCGTCCGGTTTACGCTAGCGATATTTATGCTTTGGGTATTACGTGTATATACTTACTAACTGGAAAATCTCCCAAGGATTTGGAATATAATCCTGCGACGGGTGAGGTGATGTGGCAACATCTTGTACATTTAAGCGATCACTTTGTACAAGTCCTAACAAAGATGATGGATGTGTCAGTCCGCAACCGTTACCAGTCAGCGGAGGAAGTTCTCAGAGCAATGGAGATGGAGCCTTACCTTGATAGTTTGGCTTCTGGTTTAGCTGTTCCATCAAACCTTGTTGGCAGTCAGAAAACTTCCACAGGTTTTGCTGATTCTAGTACGAATAGTCACAATTCTTCGACTAATTTCTCTAGTGCCGGAGTAGCTCAAGTTGCAGCAGCTATTCGAGCAAGAAAAGCTAAAGCCGCTTCTGGGAATACTTTAACAACCCGAAGTGTTAACAGGAGTGTAGTGACATCCAAAACAGCAGCTTCTATCTCGGATTCGACTAAATCTTCTGCTTATAAATCAAATCCAGAGCGTCGCTTAAATTCTGAAAGCTTACTAGCTGCTTACTTGAAGGGAAGAAGAGATTTTGCTTCGCACAATTTAAGTTTGCTAAACCTCCAAGGCTCGGATTTATCAGAAACAAATTTTCATTCTTCTAAGCTGGAAAAAGCTAACTTACAAGGTACAAATCTTTACAATAGCGATTTTGGAAGAGCTAATTTAAACAAAGCTAATCTTAAAGATACTAATTTAAGTAAAGCTTATTTCAATCATGCTGATTTGGAATCCGCAGACCTCCGAGGTGCAGACCTCAGTTATGCTCATCTAAGTAATGCTAATCTTCGTGGAGCTAATTTGTGTGGTGCGAATCTTACTGGAGCTAAAATTTCTCCAGAACAGTTAGCGTTAGCTAAAACTAACTGGATGACTATACGTCCTAACGGTAGAAGAGGTTTATTGTGATTTAAGACAAAAATTGACAAACATTTCTGAGTTCTACCTAATTTTATTTAATGCTTCAATCATCATAAACCTTAATATATTAACCTTTAATAAAACAGGCGAAAATGTTAGCGTTGAAATAATAATCCTCAAGACGAGGAAAACAGCCCCAAATCATAATAATATCAATATCGCTATATTTGGAATGGGAGTGGGTTGTTTGAAAATTCCTCAAGGATTTTCTACAAGCAAATAAATAGACGCTCCGCAAATAAAAAATTTTTAAGTGCATAATAAAAAATTCCTCTACAGTTCCTTTGATTTTAAGATTGCTGTAGAGGAATCTTTTATTTAAACAAGCTTCTAAATTAAGGTTGATCCTTTTCAAAAGCTTAAGATATTTTTAATGAATAATCTTATTATTATGTGCATAAAAAAATGTACAATATGAGACTAAGTAAATAAAGGTTAAAATTATTAAATAAAAGTTTCATAATGTTGGGCGAAAATGCAGATGTTGGCAAAAGCGGTAGTGTTCTTTTCGCTACTGGGGTTAAGGTAATCTATTATATTCCGAAACAACTCAGTGCGCCTGAAATCTCAGTAAAGATATGTATGGAAACCGATATAATTAGCTGTCCCTGATTGTAGGCTGAGACTAAATAGTTATGAGCGATATTAGAGAGTTAAATTTTTTACCAGTGAAAGGCTCACCCATAACACCCGAATCCATCACAAAAGACCTACAGCAGCGATTAAGTCTATATCAGGTTTTTGTTAAGTTGTATGAAAATCATGGCAGTCTTTTAGAAGAAATTCTGAAGTTAGAAAATTTATCCCAATCTTCATTGAAGATAAATCAGTCACATTATATACAAGCTGTCCTTGATGACGATATAGTTTATGTGACCACAAATCTACGTGATGGAAAAAGCGAAAGTTTACGACAGTCTCAGTATACTTGGACTATAGGGCGCGATCGCAACAGCGGAATCCATATTAATAATAAATACATATCTCGTCGCCATGCTGCTATTCGATACATTAAGCAAGGATTTTATTTAGTAGATTTTAACAGTACTAACGGTACTTCTATCAATGGCGAACAGATTTACCAACCGACAAAGCTGGAAGATGGAGATATTGTTCGGATAGGTAATATTACTTTTTGTTTTTTTGTTAATCATAGTTGCTGTGTTTTACCTACAGTAGCTGTAGAGTTATTGATGCAGTTGGTACCTAAAACAGGTAACGATAAAACAGAAACATTAGCTTACTATAAGAACAACACTAAAACTCGCAAGCTTTCGGATAGTGAATGCATCCAAGAGGAAAGTTTAGTTAATGAAATAACTAGAATACAGACTTTTGAGGAGCAATTAAGTCAACAGTGGAAATCCGATATTTTAGAAACTTTTTATCGTAAACAAACACCGAAAGATTCTATTTAATCGGGATTTGACAAAGAGTTGAGAAGGTTTTATGGTTTGGGCTGCATAAGGTTCATGAAGTGTAATTAGATAAATATCTTATTGATGATTAAATTGATAATTAAAAAATCAATTATCTTAAAATCGTGACAAAATATGACTGTGTAAAACATGAGCAAAGACGGCTAATGGTAATTAGCCGTCTTATTTATAGAATAAAAATTAAAATTGATCTGAAATCTCAAGTCCGGCGAATTACTTATTAGGTATCGCTCACCTTTACAAATAAGATAAGTGTTATCGGGGACATGATATCAGACGTTATTCTTCTTCAAATACTTCTTCTTCTTCAGATTCTTGATCTTCGTCGCTTGATTGTACTACAGAATTAGCAGAAACAACAGCACCTAGTTCGAGTTTCTCAAGAACTTTTAACTTAATTTCTTCGAGCATTTCTGGCTTTTCTTCAAGAAATTTGATGGCATTATCCCTTCCTTGAGAAATATTATCACCATTGTAACTGTACCAAGCTCCCTTACGGTTAATCACACCAGTTTCTTCTGCAAGGTCAACAATACAGCCTAGGGTTGAAATACCTTTACCGAAGATGACATCAAACTCGGCAATTCTGAAAGGTGGTGCAACTTTATTTTTAGCAACTTTGACTTTAACACGGATACCAAATTCTTCCGTACCTTTTTTTAAGGTTTGAATGCGTCGAATATCTAAACGCACGGAGGAGTAATATTTTAAAGCGTTACCACCAGTAGTAGTTTCGGGGTTACCATAGCTAACACCAATTTTCATACGCAACTGGTTGATAAACATTACTGTGCAGCCAGATTTACCAATATTACCAGTAATTTTACGTAGAGCTTGGCTCATCAATCGCGCTTGGAGACCTACATGAGCATCGCCCATATCGCCCTCAATTTCTGCACGGGGAACTAGTGCTGCTACCGAGTCAATGACTACGATGTCAACCGCAGCAGAACGTACTAACTGGTCTACGATTTCTAAAGCAGCTTCTCCGGTGTCTGGTTGGGAAATTAACAAGTTTTCAATATCGACACCCAAAGCCGCAGCATAAGTAGGATCAAGAGCGTGTTCCGCGTCTACATAAGCGGCAATTCCACCTTGTTTTTGTACTTCAGCGACTGCGTGCAAGGCTACTGTTGTTTTACCGGAACTTTCTGGTCCGTAAATTTCAACTACTCGTCCCTTTGGTAAACCACCACCTAAAGCTAAATCCAAGGTAAGTGCGCCGCTGGAAATCGTCTCAACACGCATCTGAGTTGCATCTCCAAGACGCATGATTGTACCTTTACCAAAAGTACGCTCTATCTGGCTAAGTACCATGTTGAGAGCTTTTTGCTTACCTGCATTCTCTTTGCTTGCATTGTCTGTGTTAACCGCCATTTGAGCCTCTAAAATAGATTGATTTGGGATTTTGGTTTGATAAACTTAATAGAATATATGTACTATCATGCCATCTTAGCACTAGCGAACGTTATATAGTAAAGCTTGGGTATTCTCGACCGAATATTGAACAGTGAAATTAATAACTAGTGTTGTTTTGGGTATGGGGTGGTACGCCGTTTTACTCTAAATTAAATTTGCTAATCGCGATGGCAAGAAAACATCAATTATACATCCTTATTTACATCGATATGGCTTTAGTCTGTTTATTTGTACAACAACTTAATCTGAGAGCTACTTTTTTCAGTTTTATGAATGAATTTTACTGGGTTTTTAAAACAAGTTTTTTTATTACCATATATCATTAGATTTGACAATATAAATATAAATTTTAATAACTATTGACTTAAGCGTAAATCTAGTGGTTGACTAAGAATGCAGTTGACTTTTAAATATTACATATCTTCGTTAGTAGACTTAATAGATAAGTAAGTTTACTAAAAAATACATCAGCAGAAATGCTTAATTTATTAGATTGTTTTTTTTACAGTAATTTATGGTTGCTCAGCTAGAAACTCTAAGTATAAATTCGACTGTTAGTCCATCCCATACAACCAAAGGATTAGTAAAAGTTTTCACTAGTTCTTATCGTAGTTTTTTTACTAGCGTCATGGCGCAAGCACTGAGAATAGCTGGTCAAGGGACACCAGTATTGATAGTGCAATTTCTCAAAGGTGGTATTGGTCAGGGACAAGATAATCCGATTATTTTGGGGCAAAATTTGCATTGGATTCGCTGTAATTTACCGCGTTGTATCGACACACCCCATCTAGATGATGCTGAAACTGAAGCATTAAATTTGTTGTGGGAGCATACGTTAAGTGTAGTAAATCAGGGCAAGTATTCTTTGGTTGTATTAGACGAGTTAAGTTTAGCAATCAACTTTGGTTTAATTCCTGAAGCAGAAGTTTTAGAATTTTTGCTCAATCGTCCCCAAAGTGTTGATATTATGCTTACGGGAGCGGAAATGCCTAAATCTATCTTGGATTTAGCAGACGAAATTACAGAAATTCGTCGTCCGAACAGCGTAATTCGTAATTCGTAATTAGTAGTCCATGTCATTAGTTATGATGGCTTAATTAATATAACCTTACTAGTAGTCGGATTTTACCAGAAATCTTGTAGAGACGTTATATATAACGTCTCTACATTACGTCGGTAGACAAACAAAACCAATCAAAACTAATGAA
>JAAUSO010000144.1 GCA_012033205.1 Richelia sp. SL_2_1
GTTATAATTAATTTCCTTCATTTCAACCTCTTATGCGTTAAAAATACTTTTAATATTTTAGGTAAAAGGAGCCTGCTTTTTACGGAAATTTTAACCTTGCCTTTCAAAACCTCCCCCAGCAAGGAGAGAGGTTCTTAATGTATCCCTTAAACTCTTAATAATTCTGCCAATTCTTGATCGATCAAGTTTGACAATTCTGCTTCGGAAAGTTGCAGGATGTCATCAACAAAGTCTTCAATTGGTTCCACCTCCAAGGTTTCTTGGATTTCTACAACTTCCAAGGAAATAACTTTATCTAGTAAATACTGTGCTAAAGCTTCAATGGTGGAATATTCAAATGTCAAGGTAGAAGGCAAGGAGTTTCCCACCATTTTCTCTAACTGATTTTTTAATTCCATCGACATTAAAGAATCCATCCCCATGTCGAAGAATCCGGTACGGGGATTTGGACGAAATGAGGAATCAAATTGCAGCACTTTGACAACTTCATCTTGAATACGAGCAATCAATAAATTTTCTCGCTCGCTGATGATGGTTTCTTGGAGTTGATGGAGAAGTTCTAAATGTTGGGTTGATGATTCTTCTGTTACTTTTGCTGGGGTTTGACTAACAAAGTTATTAACTAAAGGTGGTTGACTTCCTGGGGAAAATTGTTGTATGAATTTCATCCAGTTGATAGGGGTAACTCCTACTTGAGTTGCATCTTGGGTTAATAAATCTCCTAATATTTGTAAACCTTGTGGTGGTGAAATTGTTGCAAAACCACTTGCTGTTATTCGTTGTTGATGACGAATGTCTAATTTAGCAGCCATCCCGACTTCACCCCAAGCACCCCAATTAATGCTCAAACCTGGTTTACCTTGCTTTCGGCGATAATTAACTAAGGTATCCATAAAAGCATTGGCAGCAGCATAGTTTCCTTGAGTTGGGGAACCCAATAAGGCAGCTACTGAGGAGAAACAAACAAAGCAGTCTAAAGGTATATCTTGAGTGAGATGATGTAGATTCCAACTTCCCCTGACTTTCGCAGCCATAACTTCCTCGAATCGTTGCCAAGTTTGCTGTAAGAGTAATCCATCATCTAAGACACCAGCAGCGTGGATAATACCTTTTAAAGGTGGATGGGATGTCTTGATTTTGGTTAAAATTTCAGCTACATCTTCTAGTTGAGAAACATCTGCTTTGACAACCAGTACTTTCGCTCCGGCTTGTTCTAGTTGTAAAATTTGTTGTTGAGTGTCGTTGGTAATTCCCCTTCTAGTAGTTAAAACTAAATTTCTAGCTCCTTTATCAATCATCCAACGAGCAACTACAAGCCCCAAAGCTCCTAATCCGCCGGTAATTAAATAGCTGCTTTCTGAATTAAATTTTAACTGTTGTTGTTGTGCGTTAGTTTGATGATTACGTCTTACTAAGCGAGCAACTTTAGGAATTCCTTGACGTAGAGCAATTTCATTTTCTATGTCTGCAAATAATAATTGTTCATACAATTCTTGAACTTGATTATGGTTTGCTGCATCTAAATCCAAGCGGGTACATAATAGTTCTGGATGTTCTAAAGCAATTACTTTACCTAATCCCCACAATGAAGCTCCGGTTAATTGTAAATCATCGGATGCTGTTGTTGCTTGAGTTGCTTTCGTTATCAACCACAATCGGGGATATGAAGATAATTCGGCTTTAGTCAAAGCTTGGACTAAATGCAAAACGCTACCGCAATTACGAACTTGGTTATTTGTCTTAAAAGTGTCATCCAATCCCCATAAGTATACTATTCCGCAAACGGTAGTTTGACTATTCACCAAGGTTTCTGCAACTAGTCGTTGGAAGTGTTGAGGATTTTCGGGGTTGATGTAATACTGTCTCTCGGAAGCTTGATATTCGGTACCAGGAGCAATTAATATATAATCTTGACCGTTTTGCTGTAATGTTCTTGCAAGTTCATCGCCTATTCCTGTACCTTGACCAAATATTAACCAATTACCCTTGTTTTGGGGATTAATTGATTGTTGATTTTTTGCAGTTACTTTGTTTTCCCAAGCAATTTCATACAACCAATCTTGGGATTCTTTAGTGATGTTTTGGAAAACGGTTTTTTGACGGGTTTTTCTGGCTTCAAAACCGATAATTTCCGCAATTAAACGTCCAGATTCATCGTACAAACTGATATTTCCAAGTAAACTATTATCGTCTGATTCTTGTTTTTGAGCGTGACACCAAATTTGACGATCGCAATTAGGACGATGGTAAAATTTTAATTTGGCAATGTTAAAGGGAACGTACATATAATCTTGCTGGGATTTATTTAGTTCCCAACTGTTAAGTAGTTGTAAACAAGAATCAATTAAACCGGGATAAAGTTGATAATTATCAATTTCATCTGGTAATGGAGGCTGTTTCATTTGACATAAAGCCTGATTTTCTCCCAGCCAAATTGTGTCAATCCATTGAAATGAATTTTCCCAGTGATAGCCCCTATCTCGGAATGTGGAGTAAAATTCTGTTCCCGATATTTGATGAGATTGCTGTTTTAATGTTTCAATATTTATCGATTTATTGACAGAATTTACTTCTGTTGTCACCAGATTAACTTTTGCTTTTGCGTGAGATTCCCAAGCTTGATTTTGTAGACTAATAATTTGTATTTCTGTGGCTTGATTTGATTGCGGTGTCAATACTAACTGCACCGTCTGGATACTATGCTCATCACAAATTAAAGGATGTGAAAGTAATAAATTTTCAATCACACAAGATTCATCCGCAAAAGTCTCCTTAACAGCCGATAAAATCATGGAAACATAAGATGCAGCCGGAACTATTACTTTTCCATCGAGTTTGTGATCATTTAAATAAGCGGGTGAATTGGCACTAAATTCTACTTCAAAACGAGTTTCTGGAGATAATGGTAATCTCAGTCTTTTACCTAATACCGGATGCAATGCTTGATTATTACTTGGGGTTAAAGTTGGTGGTTGCTCCCTATTTATCTTATGTGTATCAACCCAATAACGCTGACGTTGAAATGGATAAGTTGGTAATACCAATCGCTGACGAGAATAATCAGAGTCAAAAGCAAACCAGTTTATGGTTTTTCCACTGATATATAATTGTGCTAAACTTGACAGCATCTGTTGCCAATCCGACTGAGAAGAATGCAAACTAGAAAGCCACATTCCCACATTTGTATCTACACATTTACGTCCCATTCCTAATAAAATAGATTTTGGTCCTACTTCCAAAAATACTCGACAACCCTGTTGTGCAAGAGTTTTCATCGCAGGTGCAAATCTTACTGTTCCCCGCAAATGATCTAACCAATATTGAGGATTTTGTAGCTCTGTGGTGACTAACTCACCAGTAACATTGGAAACCAAGTCTATTTGAGGAGTTGCAAAATTAACTTCTGATAATACCTGCTCAAAATCCCCTAACATTGGTTCCATTAAAGCCGAATGAAAAGCATGAGAAACATTTAATTTGACGCTGCTAATGCCTTCAGCTTGTAACTGAGCAACAATAACATCTACCGCTTGATTTTCTCCCGAAATTACCACACTTTCCGGTCCATTTATTGCTGCGATGGAAACTCGATCGCTAAAAGCTTGAATAGCTCTCGAAACAACTGCTTCTGTGGCAAAAACGCTTACCATTGTACCGTTGCCCGACATAGATTGCATTAATCTAGCTCGTTTCGCAATCAATTTTAAACCGTCTTCTAAACTAAAAACTCCCGCCACACAAGCCGCAACATATTCACCCAAACTATGTCCCAAAACCATATCTGGTTCAATACCCCAAGACTTCCATAATTGGAACACAGCGTACTCAATAGCAAATAAAGCCGGTTGAGCGTAAACGGTATCGTTTATCAAGTTGGTGTTACTACCATAAAGTACCGACAGCAAAGGCTGTTCTAAATATGGACGTAAAATTTCATCGCAGCGGTTAATAATTTGACGAAACAGCGGTTGAGTTTCGTAAAGTTCTCTTGCCATTCCCGCATACTGGGAACCTTGTCCAGTAAACAAAAAAGCAATTTTTTGATTCGGTTGATGCTCACTTTTATCAGTAATTCCCGCAGATTGATTATTAATAAAATTGCTGATTTCTTGCTGTAAATTTGCAGTCGAATCCGCAATAAAAGCCAGTCGATGCTCAAAATGCGATCGCCCTGTATTCGCTGTAAAACAAATATCTGTCAAAGCTGTTTGGGGACGAGATGATAAAAAGCTGTGATAATCTTCAACTAAATTAATTAGTGCTGCTTCAGTTTTGGCTGATAAACTCAATAAATGTAGCGGACGTTCGATATCCGTTTGAGTTTTCGGTTCAACTTGCGGTGCAGATTCTAAAATCAAATGTACGTTAGTACCACTCATACCAAAAGAACTGATTCCAGCCAAACGTTGGGCAGCATCCCATTTTGTGAGTGAAGTAGGTACTTTTACGGGAAGTTTATCCCAAGGAATGTAAGGATTAGGCTGATTAAGATGTAAATGAGCGGGAATTTCAGCCTGCTGCAAACTTAATATGACTTTGATTAAACCCGCTATCCCAGCCGCTGATTCTAAATGTCCCAATTGAGTTTTTACTGAACCGATGGTTAAAGGATTATCTTGACTACGATTTTCACCCAGTACATTTCCTAATGCTAAAACCTCAATTGGATCTCCCAAACTAGTTCCCGTACCGTGTGCTTCCACATACTGAATTTGATCAGGTTCGACGCGAGCATTTTCTAAAGCTTTACGTAATAATGCTTCTTGTGCTGCACCGTTGGGAGCAGTTAAACCATTACTTGCACCATCATGATTGACAGCCGAGCCGCGAATTACAGCCAGTATATTATCCCCGTGAGAAATTGCATCTGACAATCGTTTGAGTATAACTATTCCGCAACCTTCACCCCGACTGTAACCATCAGCCGCAGCATCAAAAGTTTTACAGCGCCCATCTTTCGACAAAGCTTTTAACTTAGACAAACCAATACTTGCTGACGGAGAAAGAATTAAATTCACTCCACCAGCCAAAGCCATGTTACATTCCCCAGTACGCAAACTTTGACAAGCCAAATGTACCGCTAACAGCGAAGACGAACAAGCAGTATCTAACTGCATCGTCGAACCTTGCAAACCTAAAGTATAAGCCAAACGTCCCGCAGCCATACTTCTGAGAATACTCAAAGTATTGTAAGCATCAATTTGAGTGCGATCGCCACTGTTAAAACCCAATTGAGAATAATCATCCATACAAAGTCCAATAAAGACTCCGGTGGAACTACCTTTTAATTTATCTGCGGGAATTCCCGAATGCTCCAACGCTTCCCAGCTTACTTCTAAAAGTAATCGTTGTTGGGGATCTAAATTTACTGCTTCCCTAGGAGAGATACCAAAGAAATGTGCATCAAATTGATCTACTTGATCTAAAAATCCACCGTACTTAGTGTACATTTTTCCCGGAACTTCGGAGTCTGAATGATAATATTGATCTACATCCCAACGTTGAGATGGAATTTCTTTAATGGCATCGATTCCATCATGCAACAAATGCCAGTAAGCCTCTGGATTATCAGCACCACCAGGAAAGCGACATCCCATACCAATAATTGCTATTGGTTCCCTCTGCACCTGCTGCATATTATCGACAACAGAACGCATATTTCTTAATTGCAACAATGCTTTTTCTAACAACGGACGATAATTTTTATTTTCTGCGTAATTCATGTTATTTAATGGTTGATAGTTGATAGTTGATAGTTGATAGCGGGACTTACGTAACTGGCAAATTTTTATTGTAGTTAGTAGGGTGTGTGACTAGTACTTGACCACATTAATTATGATTGGTTTTGTTTGTCTACCGACGTAATGTAGAGAAGTTAGATATAAAGTCTCTACAAGATTTCTGGTAAAATCCGACTACTAGTAAGGTTATATTAATTAACCCATTAAAACTAATGAAAAAGACCACTAGTAGTTCATGTCACTAAATTTAAATGTTTAACGCTGCAATTTCTTGAGCAAGTAACTCAGCTAATTCACTATCATTCAATGCTTCAAAATCGGTAGATTGTACATTCAAAAGCGTTTTCCTCTCAAGCTGATTCTCTTGTAAAATATCCCCACTCCCTAAATAATCTGCTAAAGAATCAACCGTGGAAAAATTCCAAGTTATGGTTGGTAAAACCGAACGTTGCAACCAGTTACTCAAATCTTCAGCTAACTTTACCGCTCTTAAAGAATCCAAACCATAATCGGCAAAAGATTTATTGCGATCAATTTTACCGTCACTTAGAAGCAACTTTTTCACCATCCAATCAGTTATCCAATTGGCAACTTGCTCGCAACTTGGTTGTAATTTAAGAGTTGGCTGTTGAATGTTGCTTGCTTTGCTCGTAATCACTGGAGTTTCCACAACTTTTACCGCTTCCCCAGGACAAGAATTTTCTTCCCGTAATAATCGCTTCAGTATTTTCCCAGTGGGATTTTTGGGTATAGATGTAACGAATAGGACTTTACTCGGAACCTTATACTGTGCCAGTCGCTGCTGACATAAAGCAATTATTTCCTCTTCTGTAACTACTTGATTAGGCTTAAGTACAATACAAGCCCGAACCTGTTCCCCCATTAAAGTATTAGGAACACCGTACACTGCTACTTCTGCAATAGATGGATGCTGATAAATGACATTTTCGACCTCAGCGGGGTACACCTTCAAACCGCCACAATTAATCATATCCTTCAAACGGTCAACAATGTAGAAGTAACCCAAATCATCCATTTGACCGATATCACCAGTATGAAACCATCCATCTTTGATGACTTTAGCTGTTTCCGATGGACGATTCCAGTAACCCAACATGACATTGACACCCCGAATCAAGATTTCCCCCAATTTACCCGGTGTAACTTCCCTACCATCTTCAGTATCAACAATCTTCATCTCTACATTTTCGATTGGTGTACCAATAGAACCAAGTTTATATTTGAGCCGATGATTGTAACTAGCTAGGGGTGATGTCTCAGTTAAACCATATCCTTGATGAATCACTTGACCAAACTTTTCTTGCCATTGTTTGGCAATTTCTACAGGTAAACCAGCAGCAGCAGAAAAGTAATAACTTGCGGTTAAATCCGTTTTAGATGCTTTCTCTAGTAACAGAATAAAAGTTGTTGGTACTCCGAAAAACATTGTAATCTCAAATTCAGCCACCGAATTAATAATCGCCTCTGGTTCAAAAGAACGATGCAGTACAATCGTCGCACAGGCATTTAAAGCGCTGTTGAAGATAGCATTCTGCCCAAAACAGTGAAACATCGGTAAAAATAACAAAATATTATCTTTACGACTCATTCCACAATTGTGATTCATCGAATACATATTAGAAATCACATTCCCATGGGAAAGAGTCGCTCCCTTCGGAAAACCCGTAGTTCCGGAAGTATAAAGAATCGCTGCCGGTTCGTCGCGCTCCATCATCACAGCACGAGCTTCATCTGAAGCCTTCGACATTAATTCATCCAGAGAAATGCCCCCACTAGATTTACCTTCAGTAATCAAAAGATGTTGTAAGTATGGTAAATCCGCTTGAGAAATTTTTTGATAAAGCTGTGGAGTTGTAATCAATACTGCGGCTTGACAATCATCAAGAATAAACTTAACTTCATCCTCTTGGAGACTAATATTTATTGAAACCGCGATCGCACCAATTTTTTGGATAGCTAGGTAAGAAACAATAAACTCCGGAATATTAGGTAAAAACAATCCAATTCGTTCTCCTCGCTTCATCCCCAGTTCCCTCAAAGCATTAGCAGCCCGATTTACCATTTGATTGAGATGTTTGTAAGTCAAATACTTACCTTCAAAAATCACTGCTGGTTTATTCGGAAACAAACAGCAACCACGCTCTACATTTTGTGCTATGTTCATGACTTAATTATTTTAAAACTACCTTTAATTACCTTTAATTACTTGCTAGAGGAGGTAAAATTTTGACACCTCCTCTGGGCGCAGTAATATTATTCATATCAAACAATTAACAAGCTTTAACTGCATCCACAATTAAGCCCCCAGAAGCAATATCAGCCGCAATCCGAGCAATATGCTCATCTAAAGACTGTTCGTTATCATTGCAAATGTAGGGACGAGTAGAACTTGGTTTTTGCTCAATTACCTGATACACTGCCGAATACAACTCTCTAGTCGCAGGAGAAAGACAAGTCCGAGCATCATAATCACCACTTATTTTATAAGAGCGTAAATCAACCGCTTGCACCCCAAACATCAAAGCGATCGCCATATATTGTTGAAATATTTCAACAGAACGACGGGCTAAATTTGCACTCATATAACCTTGAGAATTGACGTTCTGGTTAAACTGTTCTGCATGGGTGGGATATCTGTCTGCAAGGGAGTTTCCGTAAAAGGTCAATAAAGGCATAATTGAATTACCGCATATTTGCAGACCTTTCAATCCCATATTCACCTTACGTTGTTGATTTCCCACCAAAGAAGGAGGCAATCCATTGTTAAATTCAGGAGAGACAAGTAGGGCAATTTGTACATCTATATGTTTAGCCAAAAGTCCTAAATAATAGCGTAGGTGGTCCATTCCCATACCTACATACTGTCCGAGGAAATTGCCCCCATGATAGCTTGCATTATTTTTTACATCGATTAAGGGGTTATCCGTAACTGAATTCATCTCAATTTCAATTTGCGAGCCAACTTGAGAGATTCCATCAACAATTGGACCCATATATTGTGGCAAACAACGCAAGGAATAACGGTCTTGAATCAATTCTTGCTTGCGATATTCATGTTTACCATCTAACTCGTCGCGAATTAAACGAGAACCAGCAAGCAAAGAAATCATTTGTTCTGCTGCCCATAATTGTCCAGGGTGCGGTTTGCACTTGTGGATAAACGGATGAAATGATTGATTTGTACCGTTCAAACCCTGAATAAATAGAGCATTAACACCCATTGCCAGTTTGAGCAATATTCGCGCATCGTAAACGCAATTAGCAGCAATACCAGTCATTACAGAAGTACCGTTCATCATTGCCAAACCCTCTTTGGGCAATAGTTGCAAGGGTGACAAACCAAGTTTAGATAGAGCAGTGGGAGCATCCATTTCTTTACCGTTGAAATCAACTTTAAAGCTAGAATCCAAACCAATCAAGGCACCAGTAATGTAAGATAACGGTACTAAATCGCCACTTGCACCAATCGAACCAAATTCGTATACATGAGGAGTAACCCCAGCGTTGAGGAAAATTTCCATGCGTCGAATTAGTTCGAGACGGATACCAGATGCACCATATAAATGTGAGTTAGCTCGTAACAGCATTGCCGCACGGACATCTGAAATCGGCAATTTCTTTCCAGCACCCGACTTGAGGAACCAAACTAGATTTGTTTGTAATTCCGATGCTTCTTCCGGAGAAATCACGACATCTGCCATGCCACCAAATCCAGATGTTACACCATAAATTGGCTTTCCAGATTCAACTGCATCGCTAATGAAATCACATGATGCTTGAATACCCTGTAAAATGTCTGCATTTTCTGTTAATCGTACTTGTTTTTGATCGCGAGCGACACTAGCAAGGTCATCTATGGTGAGAGAATCGTTACCTACATTCACAGTTGAATCGGAATATTCACTGTAAGCTAATTGAGCGGAAACAGTATTGCTTTTTTGTAGAGATGTTACTTTCATGATATTTGTAAAATAGATGTGGATTGGAGATTTTCTCGATCAAAACTCAAACGCTATATACTAATTCTTTTTCTGTTAGAGAACAGTATGGCATTGTCATAGGATGTTTATTCGACCAACGACCAAATATCTCAGCAATAGGAGCTACTTCTTGCATTAACTCTCGATATTGTTGCGGTGTTAAAGATTGGGGTCCATCAGATAATGCTTTTGCAGGATCGGGATGAACTTCAATCATTAATGAATCTGTACCAGCAGCGATTGCTGCCATTGTCATTGATGATACAAACTCAGATTTACCCGTTGCATGACTAGGGTCAACCATAATCGGTAAGTGAGTTAAAGTACGCAAAACAGGTATCGCGGATATATCCAAAGTATTTCGCACATATTTGCAGTCAAAAGTCCGGATTCCGCGCTCGCAAAGAATTACATTGGGATTACCAGCCGCAAGAATATACTCGGCAGCCATTAGCCAATCTTCTATAGTTGCAGCCATGCCTCGCTTGAGCAACACAGGTTTATTAATGGCTCCGACTTGTTTCAACAGTGAAAAATTCTGCATATTTCTGGCTCCGATTTGGATAATATCGGCTACAGTTGCGATTTTATCTAAATCTGCCGTATCCATCACTTCAGTGACAATTCCCAAACCAGTGGCAGCTTTGGCTTTTGCAAGTAATTCCAAACCGCTCTCACCATGTCCTTGAAATGAATAAGGAGAAGTACGTGGTTTATAAGCACCACCACGCAAAAACTTGGCACCAGCAGCCTTGACTGATTGTGCTGTCTCCACAATCATTTCTTCATTTTCAACCGAACAAGGACCTGCAACCACAACTATGGGAGAATGTTGACCGAAAGCAACGATTTCATTTGGTGTAGTTACATAAACCGTACTGGGTTGTCCATTAGTCCATTGTAAGCTAGCACGTTTAAAAGGTTTTTCTACAGGCATTACTCTTTCAATAAAAGGGCTAAGTTTTTCAATTTGTTGAACGTTAATAGATGTAGTATCACCTACTAAACCGATTAAAGTGTGATGAATACCAACAGACTTTTCTGGATGGATATTCAAAAGGCGAATTTCTTGAGTAATTCGTTCAATTTCCATGGCTGGAGTTGCAGATTTAATTATTACAATCATTGATGTTAATTCTCCGAAAATGAATTTCAAATAAAACAGATATCGTTGCTATTCGTTGTAGTTAATCTTTTATCCTCATAATATTTATATTAATCGGATAATAAGTAAAGAAGAATGGAAAATATTTCGGTAGTATAGGATATTAATTTGTTGTAATCGAAATAATAGAATACCGATATAAATCCAGGGTAACTTCTTCACTTATGAATGGCAGCAACTGCGAATTGCAGGCTTACCATCTACCATAGTCAGAAAAAGACATATTTTCTGAGAATTAGACTCCCAACAATAAATAGGAATACCCGAACAGCATTGAGAATCAGTAGTTGCTTTCGGTAAATCACCAAAAGTTACATTAGTCTTTGTTTTACCCGCATTAATATCAGCAAGTGCTGACACCATAATAAATAATGAACCAATTTCACTTAAACTTCTATTTTCAAGAGAAATATGATTGCCAGATTGCAGCTCGTTTAACTCAGAATAAGAGAGAGTTAAACCAAGTAAATTAGCACCTTTATTAATTGCGGGTATGCCAGATTTTGTATTCAATTCAAACATTTTAAAATCCTTTGATGAGCTTTGCTGTACCTTTTCACAGAACAAAATGAAATTGTTGGATGAGATACAAATTTGTTTTGATGAGTACCGGGTGACCGAGTTCATCACTGTTAATAATTTAATTTTAAGAGATATTAAATCAATTTTCCATGAAAAAAATTGAGTTTAAATAGGATATTCTTTTGTTTTAATTTTATAAATCTAGAGTAGTTTTTAACGCCAAATAGGAATCAGGGAATATTGCTAAATAAGTAATCTACTAAAAATCAGGTTAGTGAACCTAAGATGATTTCTCTTATATAGTTAGCGGAGGCGGAGTTGATCTATCAAATTAGCTCAACAATAAAAATAAGGGCTAATACTTGAATTAACTATCAAGTATAAACCCCTTAAAAGATACTAATTTTAAGTAACGCTTCTTGATGATCTATTTGCTCAAAAACCTTTTAGATTCAACTTGATTACTTACTTTTTTACGCCTAGATATTGCAGCTAAAACTCCAAACATTAATAGCGCCCATGTCAAAGATTTTTCCGGTACCGCTCTAACCACTCGTAATTCTAATGGGAATGGAAGAATAAACATATCAAATCCATTCCCGCTTCTCTGGAATAAATCATCTCCATCAAAAGAGTTTACTATCTGGACTCTATTTCCAGCAGCAGAGACATCTTTAACAAAAGCATCAGCCAAACCTTGATTGAATGAAGATAAATTGGGTACTTTATTTACCGTAATTGGGTCTGTAAAATTACTCTCAATATCATCTTGAAATGAAGTTGTTGGACCATAATCAACAACTGCATAATAATCAGAATATCCGAAGTCAATTATTTTTGTCGTACCATTATATAAACCTAATTCAACATCATTAGAATTAGCGCTATAAATTCTTTCTTCAATAGGTGAATCTGGTTCGGCAAACCAATTTTCACCAATAACGTCTGCACCTAAGTTCCAGGTTTTTGTAAAATCCTGACCTTCTTTTTGCCCGAATGCAAAACCAATATCACTAAATTCAGTACCATTATCTGTTAGATAACTATTAAAGTTTGAAAAACCGGAATTATTAACTAAACTAGCTGTTCTAGTCGCATTAGTTGAGGGTACTTCCGGGCTACCTTGTCTTCCAGTACCATAGTAAGGAGCATTATCGGGAACACCTGGAATATCGGCACGAGAATTCAACGGGACTAATGTATGACCTCTATCTAGTGCATCAGCATTTTGGTTATAAAAAGCAACAAATCCTTCATTTTGTGAAGGTAAACCCTGAAACTCCAAAAAAACATTAGATTCGATCGGTCTGGGTTCAATAAATCTCAGTTGGTCAAAATTAAAGGTTGCAGCCTTTACAGATGCTGGAGCTATTACAAAAGATAACAAAGGGGTTGTAAAAAGGAAAGCGGATATATGGTATGTACGCATAATTAAAATTTGCTCGAAGTCCTAGAAGTTTGTTTGCATATTATCACTACTGTTTAGTGTATAGCAATCTAAACTTAAGTAAGTTAAAATACCGAAATTAACTTTTAGCGAGTAACATCCTTGATGTTCCGTGAAATGTTTGCTCTACTGATATATTTTCGCTGTAAGTATCTCTCCAAGCTTTGGGAGATATAGAATAGTTTTGGCGAAATAAGCGGCTAAAATGACCGGAGTCTGGATAGCCGACTTTTGCCGCAATCCAACTTACAGATTGGTCAGTTTTGATTAGTAAAGAGCGAGCTTCAGCCATACGACGCTCAATAATCCAGCCGTATATACCCTTTTGAGTTTGACGTTTCACTAAGTTAGTAAGATAAGTAGCTGTATAACCAACAGCTTCAGCTACATCACCAAGATTTATTTGCTGGTGATAATTTTCTTCAATAAATTGGAACACTTTGTTTAGTAAGGAACAATTAGAAATAGGAAATATTGACCGGGGAACGCCGAGCGTCGCAGGCTCCGCCGAAGAAAGGCGGAGTAACGACGACTCCGATTTAAAGGTATTTATTGCTTCACTAGTTTGGTTTTGTTGGCAAAATTCGCGGGAAACACACCATTGTTGAATAATTGTTCGTTTTTGAAGTTGAGCGTTAATTGTTAATAATAGTTCTTCTTCTTGGTAAGGCTGAGTTAAATACGTATCATAGCTATTGGATAGTAATTTATTTTCAGTAAGAAGCTGACGATCAATTGTTTCTGTAGCTATAAAAATAAATGGAGTAATTTTTGTAACAGGGTTTTGACGGAAGTCTGTGATAATACTATGATAATTTAGCTCTAATGCCTTAACGTTGCAAATCACCAATAAAGGTGAATGTTCTTTTGCTAACTTAACACCCATAGATCCATTTTCTGCACCAATAGCATCAAAACCCCTATCATTGAGAAATTTTAAAAAGAAGTTTTGCAGTGTTACTTGATTTTCAATTACTAGTATCTTTTTCATGATGTACTCTTTATTTAATTTATCAATTAATGGTTGTAATGATCATGAATGGATAGAAAAAAGCGTGGGAATAATTAAAGTAATAAATAAACTTTTATTTATTCTCCGTTGCTCTAATTAATACAGTAAAGAATTTATCAAATTAAATAAACTACAGTTTGTGGTGCTTAGAATACATTTTTTTGAATTGAGGATAACCTAAATGTGTAGGTAAGATTACAGAAAACTGTATAGTATCGGAGTAAATATCTCCGTAAAAATCTAGAGACTTAGGAATACAACCTTTCTCCTCTAAGGATTCAAGGGTGAAAAATCGGGAGCATCCGTGATTTATTGGATTCTAAAAAATTGATCAAACTACTCCCGAAGAAACCACACCACAATCATGATGTGTAGATTACAACCAATTACCAATCATAATAAAAGGAGACCAATAATAGGGTTTTTTGTATTCTTCTATTTCTGATATTTTATTCGGATTATGAATTAACGCAAGTTGAGCTTGTTGCAAAGCTTGTGCTTTACTTTTTCCGGCTTGTAAATTTTCATAGAAATTTTTAACTAGAATTGATGTGGATTGGTCATCTACTGACCATAAGGAAGCTAAAGCACTGTTTACTCCTGCTTGTAAGGCAATTCCAGCTAAACCTAGAGTAGCACGTTCATCTCCTGCTGCGGTTTGACAAGCACTTAATGTTAATAAATCAATTCCATTGATATCATCGTCAAATTTTCTCAAAGTTTTTTCTAAGTCACTAATAGTTAGCTTTTGGTTATTTCCTATTACTAAAAATGTATCTTCTGGAATAATTCCAAATTGTGCATGAGTCGCGATGTGAATGATTGGGTAATCAGTTTTTTGGGGTTTCTGGTTTGAGTTAGATGAAGTAAAATCTTGCTTAGTAAGTTGCTTTATATCAGGGAAAAGTTTTTCCAGTGCTTCTATTTCTTTAGGAATAAAAGCCAAAGGTTTAAACTCGTTCCCATCTATTTTAGCTGCTTGAGCAAAGCTGAATATCATCGCCCGATTAGGTTTTCTTTTATCTGCTTTTGGTGCTGTTAAGCGTAAACTTGGTGTTGTGGCGATGGCATATTTTTCAATCAGGTATTTACCTTGATTTTTGTCGATTAAAGCAGACATGGGAATGCTACGAAATAACCCATCTTGGACAAAAACCAGAGTTTCGATTTTGTCTTGGTTTAAGTAACCTTTTTCTTCAAAAGGTCTAATTATCCAATCATAAATTTTTTGAGCTTGACTGTATACTATTTGAGCTTCGGGTGAATCTTCGATGCGAAATTTTCGCTGTCCTTTTAACTCTTCAAAAAAGCTTCTGATCTCTGATTCTAATTCTTTGCGGGTAATTTGTTGATTGTTTGTTTGCTCAATCCACTGAATATGTTGATATTTATCTGGTAGACTAAGTATAATTGCGGCTTTGTCTTCGAGAAAAACCGAGCTAAATACAGCAGTTTTACCTTGTTCACCTCCGAGTAATTCGTCAACTTTTTGTGGTGTAATTAATGCTGCAATACAATCATTACCAAAATAGTTTTGTAATTCAGCTAATCTCAGAGAATCAATGATTTCACGAGCGGTATCAAGTTCTTTATTTGATTTTTGACTTAAGTTAGTTTCTGTAGTCGCTTTTTCCAACTTTAAGGAAGCTAATTTACGATATAAAGGTTGAATTACATCCCGAAAATCTAACTGTAAGTCTCTATCTGCGGTGATGATATCACTGCGGATTATTTCTAATGTTTGAAAAGCTCGTTCGTAAGCAGCAGAAATTGTCTCTGACTGGTTTCCTGTTTTTTCTAAAAGTCTTGCTTGTTGCCATTCCCACAAATATAAACTATCTTTCGCTTGCAGTTTATATTCAGCAACTAATAGTGCTTTTCTGGTTAATTCTAAAGCTTGATTATAATCCTTTTGACATTCATAAAAATGTCCTGCGGCTCCTAAAGCAAAAGACTCAGAACGAGAATCTTGAATCTTATTACCAGTTTTAATCGCTTTATTTAGTAATGCAATAACTTCTCCATCTGATAATTGTCTTTTTGTCGGACATTGAGTTAATGGTGAAGTAATATTTTCATCAGCAGATAGATTTGCTAAATCAACTGTTGCAAATACTTTTTGTGGTGAATCGGGTAATTCATCCAGAAGTGCTAAAGCTTGTTTTTTATGATCTATTTTGTTTCCAGATTGTGATTTATTATTAGGAGATGAGTTTAATTGTTGACTGCGAACATCAACTTGAATTAAATTAATCAGCGCTCCCATTTGAGCGGTTTTATTATTTTGTTTTACTGAAATTTGGTAACTATTTTGAAAATTATTCCGAGCATTTTGATAATATTTTTGAGCATCTAATACAATTTCATCAAACTTAGGTAATTCGCTTTCTTTCGCAGAATCTGCATAAAAACTCCAAAGTTGTGCTTTACCTAAATACACGTTACCTAAACTATTGGATATTTTTGATTTTAAAGAAAAATCATCGACATCAATTGTCTGTTGAGCATAACCTAAATATTGAGTTGCCAAATTATATTTACCTAACAAACGATAAGCTTCCCCAAGACTTCCTAACGCTGCAACTTCTCCCTTAATATCTTTTTGAGTGCGAGATATTTCTAAAGCACTTTTGTCTAAACAATTTGATTGATGTGTAATTTTTTTGATATTTATTTGATTATCATCTATTTCTGTTTCTTCTTCACCACATAAAATTGCGATCGCCTTTTTATATTGTCCTGAATTACTATATGCTTGTGCTAATTGTGTCAGCGCTCTTCCAGTTTCGCGGGGATTTTCAACTTGTTGATATAAATTTACTGCTGCATTCCAATGTTTAATACTTTCTTCTAAATCACCAAGTTTTTCAAAGGCATTAGCCAAATTTCCTCGAACAATTGCTTGTTCTGGAAGTTGTTTGTTTTTTTGGTATATATTTAAAGCTGTTTCCCATTCTTGAACTGCTTCTCTAAATTTCCCATTGTTATAATATTCAATTCCTTTCTCTACCAGTTGATTAGTATCTTGATTTTGTGTTTTGACAATCGTAGCAAATGCTATTTTATTGGTGGTAATAAAAACATGGCTGAGAAAAAATGTAAGTATAAAACTCACTATAAAAAAGGCTGTTAAGATACGACGTTTTTTTGTTGGGTATTGCTTTGACATGATTAACTCCAGTTGGTTTGATAGCGAGATTACAAGTATTTTTTGTCACTAATAATTCAATAATCATGAATTTTTCGATATGCAGAAGATGATAAAAAAATAATTATGCTACTTAGATTACTACGAAAATGTATAATATTAGTGAAATCAGTTTATCGGGCGGTAAAAACCGCATCTACACAAACGAAACCCGTCTGCACGGGTTTCAAATATATTAGTCCAAGTCGCCGGACTTTGTTTATGTAGACGCGGTTTTAACCGCCGGATATCGGTAGACTTTGTTTATGTAGTCGCGGTTTAAACCGCCCTCTTTTTAAACCGCCGGATATTTTTATAGACATCTTCTAAGGCTTGGATGTTTGAAAAATCTAAATTAATACCATACCTGGCGACTAGAAGTCGCGGCTACACAAACGAAACCCGTCTGCACGGGTTTCAAATATATTAGTCCACGCAGGTGGACTTTGTTTATGTAGTCGCGGTTTAAACCGCCGGATATTTTTATAAACACCCTCTAAAACTTAGATAGAACGAGATATATTTTTGAAACATAATTTCAAACATAATTTGAAACATAATTTGAAGCATAAGAGGTTCAAATGAACGATGTTAGCTGTAAT
>JAAUSO010000145.1 GCA_012033205.1 Richelia sp. SL_2_1
TGAGGCTCTGCGAAACCCAACAAACCCGCCTTGTAGGTTGGGTTGTGCCTCCGGCACACCTAGCGGTGAACGTTCCTCAACCCAACCTACATATATCAAGGTTTTTGACTTTAACTGAACCGTATTGGGTTAAAACTGTCTAATAAGCTAAAAAGCGTTTAATTGTATATTCAAATTTTCTTCAAGTCGCCGGTACTCCGCCTTTCTTCGGCTTCCGCGTAAAGCGACCGGCGTTCCCCGGTCTTGTAGTGCGGGCAGGGCTGCCCGCTAGAAAAATATAAATTAAATGCGCGATAGCTTATTAGCTTATTACCTTGTGAATTAGCGTACAAAGTGCGTTATAAAATAGACAAGCGAAATCAGTTTCCAACAGTAATACTTAAGTAGCGTTTTTCGACCTAATGTTCAGGAGATGACCCATGTACCGTCAGCAAATAGCACCGAAAAAATTACCATCGCTTCACTCAAAAGTAATAAATAAGGATGTTACACCCACTCAGAGTTATGGGTCATTATCTGAGGTAGTGCAAAGAGCGCAACAAGACCCTTTAAACGTAAGTGAGCATGAGAGACAGCATTTAGAGAGTGCGATCGGTACTAGGTCATCACGAGAGATTTTGGTGGGGAAACAAAACTCTTGGGTGCCGGAATTTCAAGGAATTTCATCGCAGCTTTGGGGTGATGCACCAATACAGACAAAGGCAAAGGATGATGTTGGTGTGTCCGAGGTACAACTAGAAAATAAAACGAGATTACCTGATAATCTCAAAGCCGGGATTGAAAACCTCTCTGGGATGGCAATGGATGATGTGAGGGTTCACTACAATTCTTCTAAACCTGTTCAGGTACAAGCGTTGGCTTACACCCAAGGGACTGATATTCATATTGCGTCAGGACAAGAAAAGCATTTACCCCATGAAGCATGGCACGTCGTACAGCAGAAGCAGGGAAGGGTGAAGCCAACGATACAGATGAAGGGAGTGGGGATTAATGATGATGAAGGTTTGGAATATGAAGCGGATGTGATGGGCGCAGTGGCAAGCGAGATTAATACCTATCAATTGACTCATGTGGTGCAACAGAGTGCCAGTCCTACTCACCAGAGCATCCAACGGGCAAAGGGCAAATCACGTATTCCTCGTGCTCAAGAAGCTAGGGAAGAAGTTTTTGGCGCAGAGGAAGCTCGCCGGGAAATTCCCGATGATTTAACTGATTATCTTTCCAAACAAGTAAAAATGACACCTGTTACAGTACAAAGCACGGATAGTAATATTTTAACAGGATTTATGTATGAATCGAAAACATTGCCTTACAACAACACAACCGTACTGATTCTCTCAGGGAGCAGTGGCTCAAGTGAGCAATACACTCGTCCCATGGCAGAAAAGTACACCCGTATGGGAGCCAGAGTTGTAGCATTGAACTATCGTGGATATGGGCAAAGCCATAAATCAAATAAGAAACTCAGTGAAGGTGGTACGCCAACAGAAAAAGGTCTGTATGAAGACGCGGAAGCTATCTATGACCACCTAATTCAAGGTAGAGGTGGTCTAACACCGACAGCAGGAAATGAAATAATTGTACATGGTTATTCGCTGGGAGGACCCATTGCTGCCACATTAGTCAAGCGAATTCTCAAAAATAATGGCAGTGTGAAAGGGTTAGTTTTGGATAGAGCAATGTCCAGCACATATGAGGCGGCAAAGGCTAATAACGCTAACGCCTTGATGGCAAGTGGAGCTAAGTTAGCAGTTGGCAGTTTTTCTGTGAAAGAAAAGCTAGAGAAAATCAAGAAAATCAACGCCAATTTACCGATAGTGATTACCAGTGCTGGCTCCACAGATAAACTGGCAGCAAAAGATAAAGAAATTGCTGCATGGGCTAAACTTCAACTAGGGAATGTCTCCGACATTGAAGTGCCTAATGCTGCTCACCTTAGCCACGACATAATGATGGATAAATTAATACCTGAGTTGATAAAGCGTGGTCTTTTTTAAGGATTTAGGAAAAAAAGAGTGGCTGAGTTGATAAAAACTACTCAAGGAATATTCAGTGAATTCAACAGCATCCGCAGCTACGATATTTACCAAACCCATATCCCCAGAAGTAGAAATTAGTTCCGATTTAAATGGCTTACAACCTCTCCTACAACGATTAGATTTACTAATTACAAAAGCTATTTCGGCTATTCAAACACGGGGAAAATCTCAGGCAGAATTAGGATTATCATGGTTACAAACAACCGAAATATCATCAGAACAAACATCAATACAAATCCGTGAAAATTCACTCTTAGCATGGTTACAAAAAACTTTTAATTTATCTACCTTTGACTTGGATATATTAACAATCGTCCTTGCACCAGAATTAGATAAACAATACGAACGGGTTTATGCTTATCTCCAAGATGACATGAGCAACCGCATACCTACCGTCGATTTGGTCTTCAACTTGCTTTGTTCGAGCATTCCCGAAAAATTATCCCGACGCAAACATTTTACTACTAACGCTCCCCTAATCCACCATCGGTTGCTGCATCTCTCCTCAGAAGCAACGCTACTTTCTCAACATCTCATCCTTGATTCCCAAATAATTAGATTTCTATTACATCAACCGGGGTTAGATTCTCGACTTACTTCTTGTTGTCAACTGTTAGAACCAACCGCGTCTTCTGAATTTATTGATAATTTATATCTTCAGACAGATGTACAAAATAAATTAGAACTTTTAATAACTGAAGATTGGCAAAAACAACAGCCTCTACTGCTTTATTTTCAAGGTGGCGATCGCACTGGTAAATGCCGTACAGCCCAAATTATTGCCAAAAATTTGGAAGTTGGTTTATTAGTTACAGATTTAGCCAAAATGTTAGAAGATAAAACCAACTTTGAGTCAAAACTGCAACTTTTATGGCGAGAAGCCTGGTTTTTTAATCGGTTGCTGTATGTGGAGAACTTCGATATTCTCTACCTCCAAGAAAATCAAATTTCCTTGTCTACCTTCCTCAAAGAATTAGAAAAAAATCGCGGTATTACAATCTTTGCTGGAGTACAAAATTGGATACCTACAGCTACAGGTGTAAAAGGTTTAATTACAATTCCCTTTACAATTCCCTTAGTTAATCAACGTCGAGAATGCTGGCAAAATCATCTACAAATAGCGCAAATAACTATTGACGATAATCAGTTAAATATCCTAAGCAATCGCTTTCGTCTTACCCCATACCAAATAGCTGATGCTGTCGCGACTGCTTATAATAAAACCCGTTGGCAATCAAATACAACTTCATCTGTTGGAAATAACAGCAATTTATTTGTTAACTTATGTAGTGCAGCTCGCGCTCAATCAGGTCATAATTTAGCAACTTTTGCCCGTAAAATTGAGCCAAAATATACTTGGGATAATATCGTACTGCACCCAAATCAACTAACACAACTACGAGATATTTGTAAAGAAGCCGAATATCAAGATTTAGTTCATCAAAAATGGGGTTTTGCGGAAAAATTATCTTTAGGAAAAGGTCTAAATGTGTTGTTTTCTGGTTCTCCCGGTACCGGAAAAACAATGGCAGCAGAAATAATTGCCCATGATTTACAACTAGATTTATATAAAATTGATTTGTCTCAAATAGTTAGTAAATATATCGGTGATACTGAGAAAAATCTCAACCATATCTTTACCGCTGCTACTAATTCTAATGCTATTCTATTGTTTGATGAAGCCGATGCCTTATTTGGTAAGCGTTCCGAAGTTCAAGATGCACGCGATCGCTACGCCAATATCGAAGTAGGTTATCTATTACAAAAAATCGAAGAATATGAAGGGATTGCAATTTTAACTACAAATATCCGTAGTAATATGGATGAAGCCTTTGAAAGACGACTAAGATTTATTATCGAGTTTCCTTTACCAGATGTAAAGCATCGTCATTTAATTTGGCAGAAGATTTTTCCCAAGAATGCACCATGTAGCCCCACTCTAGATTTAGAGTTTCTCGCACAAAATTTTGAAATTACAGGAGCAAATATTCGTAATATTGCATTGAGTGCAGCTTTTTTAGCAGCAGATGATGGTGGAGTTATTGAGATGGTGCATTTAATCCGAGCAATGCGTCGAGAATATCAGAAAATGGGACAAATTCTTCGGGATAAAGATTTGGGTAAATATGTAGATTTGCGGTAAATATTTTGGGTTTCTTGATTTTTGTATATGATTAATTTTTACATATCAACACGTTCCTGAAAATACCTTCGATATAATTCGCAACTCGATACAACCTGATTTCCGTGCAGTTTTACTAAACCCATACTATAGAGTTTAAATGCACAGAATTGTTCTAATTCTACAGGTATGGGTGATTTAATTACTTTTGTATATGCGGCTGCTAATTGGGGATGTTCTTGTAAATTTCCTAAGTGTCGATGGAGGTGATGATAATAAATTCCTGCATCTGTTGCGGCTGTTTTTATTAACTGTGTAAATGTCAAATTTCGAGATGCGAGATGATATAAAGCTTGTTGAATTAAGTAAGGATGTCCTGCTAAAAGTTGCATGAATTCTGATAATTCATTTTCTGATAAGGATAGCCCATAACGTGTTTGTAAATTAATTATTTGTTCTAGTGTAAATGGTTGTAATTCAATTGCTAAACCGACATTAAAGGGAGATTTATTAATATCTAAAGGGATATAAACTTCTGTGGAATGGACGATGATTAAGCGGAGATTTTGCCACAGGGGATTACCGCTATCTCCATAGGCTGCTTCTTCATACCAGGAACGGAGTAATGTAAAGAAATCATCGGCAATTTCGGGATGTAAAAATACCTCGTCAATATCATCTAATGCTAGTACTAAAGCACCATTAATATTTGGTAGTAAACAGTCTTCAAAATAAGCTGTACAATTGCTTTTGCTACCAAATGTATTACTCCAGTAATCTTCGATTCGATAGGGTAAGTGTAATTTGCGAGTTATGGAAGTGCAAAACCAACGCAAAAATTTATCTAAATCGCTAAAAATACAACGTTCTGCTCTTTGTAAACTGAGTGCAACTGTGTTAATTTGATGCTGTTGTTTTGCATGGGCTAAAATTCTCACCATTAAGGATGTTTTACCCATTTGACTAGGTGCTTTGATGCGAATTAATGCTCCCGCTCTGGTAATTTCTTCATAACAACGAGATTCTACCCCGTGTCGTTCTATGTACAAGCTGGATTCTAAAGGTATGAGTCCGACTGGTGCTTCTAATTGTGCGGTTTGGTTACTGTTAGTTGATATAGAGCTAGATTTGGGAGAATTTTCGAGATTTATCCTTGAATTTGTACCAATATTTGCTTCTCCAAATGTTCGCTGTGTCAACACAGCCATTAAATTATTTTTACCAACTTTTTCACCCAAACTTAAGGAAAGTAATTGCCATAATTTTGGTCCGACATCATGTTTAATATATTCAGGAGCATAACCGCAATTATCGGCTATTGTGTCATACTTTTGACCTAGTAATGCTCCCTTAAGGACAACTACTTCAATATTTTTGAGATGTCTTTGAGTTTGAGCAAATACCGCTGCATCTACTAATTTAAGTGCTGATTCAAAATTAATCGTTTCTTCTGTGAGATTGGTTTCCATCATGATATTAATTTAACTGGGGATAAGTTAATTACAATAAAAGCTATGAAACCTATATTTTTCGTGAGCTAAAAAGTCAGGTTTTGATCAAGTTTCTCTTGTATTACAGATATTGATTCTGAAAAATCCGACTTCTATGAGCGTTGTCAGTATAAGTTAACAAGTTTATTCAAGTTAAACTTTCCACTTTTCGTATAAGTTGAAAATCTTGTATTGTTTCCTCAGCAACTTGCTTTAATATTTGAGTAAAATAATGGTCGGGATACTGTAAACAAAATAGTCCGGTACTACCTAATATTGCCATATCTTCTAAAAATGGTAAAACACCTACAACTGGTACCTGATAAGTTGTTTCTAATTGTTCTCGCAGTGCATGAATATCAATCTGACTTGGTATTTTATTAATAACCATGAGGATATTTTCTAGTTGCAATTGACGAGCTATATTGATGGTGACAGCAGTTCCTTGAAAGTCTTGGCTGTCGGCACGTAAAATTATTAATATTCTGTGGGAAATTGCCAGAGAAAGTAAGGTTTCTTTATTTAAACCGGGATGGGTATCAATAAATAAATAATCTAATTGTAGTTCTTGAATTAGTTGTTGAAATCCACTATTAAGCAACGTTACATTGTAACCTTCACTGAGGATTTTTGTAATTTCTTCCGGATTCAAACTCGCGGGAATTAAAAAAACTTTTCCTTTCCTAGGAATTTCTAGATAAGAACTCACATCATAGGCTGCATCAACAATAGAAAATTTATTCCATAAATAATCATTTAATGTTTTCTGATTATTGTGACCATTAAGATTATTAACATCAAGATTAAATAAAGCATGAATACCGGGTGATTGTAAGTCAGTATCAACAATTGCTACCCGTTTACCTTGAAGTGCAATTAATACTGCTAAATTAGCGATGAGGTTAGATTTTCCAGTTCCACCCCGGAAAGAGTGAATCGAGATAATTTTAGACATAATTTTTAGATTCGAGAACTTCAACCCCTAGTAGTCCATTTCTCTAAAAAATCGGAATTTTTATTTTCACAAATTCCCCCTATCTCAAAAACTCCCCATCGCTCAAGACATGAACCACTAGCTAATTGACTAGTATGGCGCGATCGCACTACCTTACGAAAGATCAGTTTTACGGTGGTGATGGATTTGAAAACTGGTCTTGACAAAAATAATTATTTATGATATTTAGCTTGGAAAAGATTTTTGAGGCAACCGGCGTTCCCCGCCCCACTCTTGTAAGCATCCCTTCACTTGGTTCGGAAAAATACAAATTAAATGCGCGACAACTTATCTACTCAACTGAAACATTCATAGTTCCTTACTTTTTTGAATAAGCCTGTATGTACGGAAAGTGACACAAGAAGGTCATAAGAAATTTCTCATGTTTTTTCATATAAAGTTGATAAACCTTGTATTAAATATAGTTTAAGAGCTGATTAAGTAGTACTTACGGCTACTTAATCCGGAGTAATGGTCTATTATTACCACCGATGCGTCAAACAGGAAATAATGAAGCAACTTAGTGGAAAATGAAAACAACTCTAGACGAAGCAACTTTTACCTATGTTTCTCACTTATTTAAGAGAATTGTGCCTTATAAATCTTCTTCAAGTCGCAGTAAATGGAAAGTTCTACTAGCTACAGTCTTATTACTAGTAGCTGCTATTACTTTATCCTTACCTAGTGATTTACCTGTTCCAGCACGACTCACAATATTTGCCTTTTTACTTGCGGGTGTTTTGTGGTCAACAACTTCTATCAATGCAGGTTATGTCGCTTTGAGTTCGGTGATACTGCTGCTGTTGTCAGGTGGTATTCCCCAGGAAGAGTTTTTCAAGTCTTTGGGTTCAGATGTTGTTTGGTTAATGATTGGTGCTTTTGTTTTGGGAGGTGCGGTTAAAGAAACAGGTTTGGCTGTACGACTAACGCAAGCGGTTGTATCGAAAGCACGTAGCGTTAGTAGTCTGTTTTGGATGCTGACTTCAGTTCTGATTCCACTTTCATTTCTAATTCCTTCCACTTCCGGACGTGCTGCGGTGACTTATCCCATCTTTCGCAGCATCAGCAATGTAGTAGATGACAAGCAAACTCGTCGCGCATTGTGTTTGTTAATGCCGACTATTATCTTGGTATCAACGATTGCTTCCTTGACTGGTGCTGGTTCCCATTTAATTGCCAAAGATTTACTAGAAGAGATAACCAAACAACATATTTCCTTCGGACAGTGGGTACTTTACGGTTTACCTTTTGGTGCTGTAGCAAGTTATGCATCCTGTTGGGTAATTATGCGGTTGTTTTTGGATAAGAAACGCTTGCAACATCAGTTAAAAATTACCCAATTCACACCCGAACCTTTATCAAGTAATGAACGAAAAACCCTGTTTATAATTTTGTTAATGTTTGGCTTGTGGTTAACAGAAACCTGGCATGGTTTAGAAACTGCCACCGTCATCGTCATCGGAGCATTATTACTGACAGCACCTAATATTGGGGTGATGAAATGGAAAGATGCTGTCAAAGCCATATCTTGGAATCTGATTCTTTTTGTCGCTGCAACTCATGTTTTAGGTCATTCTCTCGTCACTTCTGGTGCATCAAAGTGGATTCTCGAACATATTTTTGACTTGAGTGATATCAACAGTGCAGGTTCCCGTTTGATCATTCTCTTAGTTCTGACAATTATTTCTCTGACTTCCCATCTCTACATGACTTCCCATACCGCAAGAGCAGCAGCTTTGGTTCCACCTTTGCTATATCTAGCGATTAGCTTGGATGTGAACCCTGTTGCAGTCATGTTTTTAAGCACTCTGGGAATGGATTATTGTCTGACATTTCCGGTGAGTTCTAAAGCTCTGATGGTTTACCGAGATATGGATGAAGAGAGTTTTCGTCCCAAAGATTTACTCCGTTTGAGTGCGGTGATGATTCCGATTCACTTTGGTTTGATTGTGTTGTTCTATTACACCTGGTGGAATTGGGTCGGTTTGTCTTTTTAACCCAACAAGACAAAATTCAACAAGCACAAGTCAACACAAAAAAGCGGTAAGAAAGCCGCAGGAAGATAATATGACACTTAACATTCTCATCGCTCCTTCTGGTTTTAAGGAAAGTCTTGACGCAGAACAAGTTGCTGATTGCATTGCTAACGGGATTCAAAAGGTTCTCAAGGATGTGAATATCCGTAAGGCACCTTTGGTTGATGGTGGTGAAGGTTTCACTAAAACTCTGGTGAATGTCACAGGTGGAACTTTGCATTACCTGGAAGTAACTGGTCCAGTCAGACAAAAAATTCAGTCTCACTTTGGATTCTTGGGTGGATGTTCAGTCAAAACTGCGGTGCTAGAAATGGCTGCTGCTGCGGGGTTGCGTCTTGTCCCTCCCGATTTACGAAACCCTTTAATCACGACTACCTATGGAGTGGGTGAATTAATCAAAGCTGCTTTAGATGCTGGTGCAGAGAGGATTTTAGTTGGTTGTGGGGATTCCGGTACTAACGATGGTGGTGCGGGAATGGCGCAGGCTTTGGGTGTAAAGTTATTGGATGAAAATGGCAGTTCTATCGGATTGGGTGGTAGTGAGTTAATCAAACTCAAACAGATTGATTTTTCCCAAAGAGACCCACGCTTAGATAATGTAGTGATTGATGTCGCTTGCAACTGGCATAATCTATTGTGTGCGATCGCGGAGTTGCCAAGGTATTTGGTCCTCAAAAAGGAGCATCACCAGAAATCGTCGAACAAATGGCTTTAGGTTTAGAACATTACGCTGCGGTGATTGCAGGTGATTTGGGTATGGATATAGGGGAAATGCCAGGTAGCGGAGCATCTGGGGGATTAGGTACGGGTTTACATGCACTGATTGGTGCGACACTACACCCGCGTTACGATATTGTCATGCAATATTTAGAATTGGATAACTTGATTCCTGAAGTCGATTTGGTGATTACAGCAGAGGGATGTATTGATTTTCAAACCCCACGGGGTAAAATTCCCGCAGAAGTAGCAAAAAGAGCCAAAAGTTACGGTCTACCAGTGATTGCTTTAGTAGGAACAGTGGGAGAAGGTGCGGAAATTAACTTCCAGCATGGGATAGATTACTTTACCAGTATTTTGACCCATCCATGTGGTTTAAACGAAGCGATAGATCAAACCGCTACTTTACTTACAGATGCAGCCGAACAAATCGCCAGGTTACTATTAGTTGGAAAGGAAATTAGACGCTGTACCTTCACAGATTGATAATTCGATTTTAACCCAAATTTTCTACAAAAATAGCTCTATTAAACCTTTCATATTTTACTAATAAAAATTATGATTAAGAGGTTTAAAAACACTATGTTTTTGCTGACATAAAAAATCCTCATCAGGGAAAGTCTATGAATCGTATTTTAATTGTAGAAGACGAAGCACGAATCGCAGGATTTATCAATAAAGGGTTAAAAAAGGAAGGCTTTCAGACAACGATCGCAAGCAATGGGGAAGAAGCTCTACAAATATTAGAAGACGATTCATTTGACCTATTACTGTTAGATATACAATTACCAATCAAAGATGGATGGAGCGTCTTAGAAGAATTGCGAGCGCAGAAAAATTTAATTCCAATTATTGTCGTGACAGCTTGTTATGATGTTGAAGACAAAATCAACAAATTACCTGATCAAAATATAGATTATGTGTGTAAACCTTTTCAATTTGCAGAGCTACTGGTGCAAATTAAAAATATTTTAGGATTATATTGCCACACATAAATCTAGAGAGCATCCCACTTTCTAGTTACTCACTGCGTTCTCGGAGACTAGTAATCGCAAAATCTCTCACTAGGAACGAGTCCATAGGATTGCCCCTATTCTCACATTTTCGATCATACTACCAAGTGCGATCGCCTTAACTGCATTTTGGATGGAGATGGCACACAAAAAAACTTAGCGTTCCTCAGCGTGTACCTTTGCGTACCTTTGCGTTGAAAAAAATATAATTCCGATTTTTCGCAAACGTGATTCCCCAGTTGAAGATAAGCCATAAAAGAAGAGATTTGTATAACTATTCAAAGTTTTGCTAATCGTGGTAAAATCGGTTGAAATTCAGCTTTGTCGAGAGTCGCAAAATAAAGCTCTACTTCAATATTTGGATAGCGATCGCGAATTGAACGATCAGCCCGATGCAAATATTCTGTATGTATTTGCAATTCTCTCTCCGGATTTTTACTTAAATTAGCGTCAATCATAGTTGCATAAGCGCCACAGTCTTGATGGTCGATGACAATCACTTTGTGAATATGATGTAGTCGATAGGATAGATCCAATTGGTCCCAAAATGCTTCGGCATCAGATGGATGAGGAAATCCTGTGACAGCCAAGGAAGCACCAGCTAAGGCTGTCCAATCATATTCACCACCTAAATGTTTTCTGCCTAAAAAGTCACTTTCTGCTGTCAAAAATCGAAAGTCAATACAACTCAGAACTAAAGCTTTTGCTTGGTGAGTTTCTGCTTTGGCAGGTGCTGTTGATTGTAAAAGACTAAATGCTACTGCTCCAGGAAGGAAGGATTTAAGAAAATGACGGCGACTAGCCGAGGGATGACAACAAAGACATTGACCAGTCTTCGATTGATTGATACTGTTCTTCATTTTTTATTTGTAGATTTACTGCTGAAACTCTAGCTGGAAAACTAGCCCAATAATCAATATTAATATCTGGTAATTCATTGATTATCCGTTGATCAAGAATACCATTCAAAAATTGTTAAATCTCTATGTATTTTTTGAACTTTTTGATAGCCGATTTCTTCAACTATCTTTAATAGACATCTCCGGAAAAGATGTAGAGACGTAGCAATGCTACGTCTCTACAAAGGTTTTGGACAACGGATAATTAATTTCCGGAGATGTCTAATGAATAAATAAGGTTTTTTTTCATCGCTAATCTTGAAAATTTTAACCCCTCTCTAATAGTCAAGAGAGGGGTTAAAGTTTATTTGGGAGTAAATCTATGCAATATCACTTCACCTAATGACTTTTTCTCTAATTCCAAATTTGCTGGCTGAGAAAAAACGCCAGAATCATGTTAAGTGAAAACACGTAATTAATAGCAGTAAATACGACTAAATGTCAAGAAATTTGGAACAAGAAACTGACCAAATCTCCTTTACCCATACTTACTTTATCTCCCGGTCGCAAACGGTGACGATTGCCTGGTAGCAGGGACATTCCGTTAACGTAGGTACCGTTAGAACTGCCGACATCTTCGATATAGTAAGCATCTCCTTCTACTCGAATATCAGCATGAATTCGCGAAACAACTTCCGAGTTTTCCAATCCCGAAACATCAATATCCGGGGGAACTCGGTCATTTGCTTTACCTATATGAATTACAGAAAGATTTTGCGGTAGTTCAATTTGTGTATCAGTTTTAACGTGAACCAAACGAGCGCTGACCTGCTGTAATTGAGTCCTAGAAGGAGAAGGACTTGCTACGGGTATCGGTGCGGGCGCGGGTGCGGGTGTAGCTTCGGGTTCGGGTTCGGGTTCGATTGTTAAATCTGGGAAAAAAGAACTATTCTCTTCCTCTTCCTCTTCCTCTGCTGCCACAGGTGCAGCTTCAACAACATTAACGGGAGGTGGTGTTACTGCTGGAGGTGGAGTTGGTATTTCTTGTTCTCCGCTTTCGGGTTGGGAGGGCGTTGTTGGTGGTTCAAATCCCGCAGGAGAAGAAACTGCTGTTGGTGGTAAAGAAGAAGCTTCTATAGGATTCAAATTTGGCAGGTTGCCCAAAGGCGGTACTTCTATTGGACTTTCAGGAGCAACAGTTGGCTCGATTCCGGAAGGAGAGGAGCGTAAATTGTAACCACACTGCCCGCAAAAAGCCGCATCTGCTTGCACGGTTGCCCCACAGCCCGGACAGCTAGTAGTTGCCGGTAGGGGGGTATAGCAAGCTTCGCATTGGACAGCGCCATCTGGATTGGGATGATTGCAGTTAGGGCAAACAATCATGGAATTAAACCTTTTCTCAAGTTCATCGTAAAATAGTGCTGGCAAGCAGACGAGCATCTGTCAGTCAATTTTGGATTTTGAATTTTGGATTTTGAATTTTGGATTGTTCCCATGAATCGCTTTCCTCGGAGCTTAAATATTTTAGATTAATGTTCGCTCGCTGTGTGTCCGTAGGATATATTTAGATTTTTCACCTACTTAAAACTAAGGGCTTGAAACCATTCGTAATTCAATCCAAAATCTCAAATCTCAAATCTCAAATTTTCTGTCGCTTTTGATTTTAACAATTACTGACAATTTCGCCGTTAAATTTTGATTTCCGCACCAGCAGCCTGATCTAAAAGCCACCAAAGTTCTTTTTGGGGTTGAATTAAACGAGAAGGGTAGGTAGTTTCTGATGCTGTAGGTGCGAACACTTGAGCTAAAGCTGGTCTTTTATTTTCACCAGAAACCAAGAATATGACACATTCAGCGGCGTTAATAAATGGATAAGTAAAAGTCAGACGTACAGAATTATCTTTGTTGCCTACTGTAATCAGTTTATCAGTAACTTTCAATGCTTCGGTGTTGGGAAACAAAGATGCAGTATGAGCATCATCGCCCATTCCCAGTAAAATTACATCAATTGCGGGAAATTCGCCTTGAGAGGAATTAAACAATTGTTGTAAATGTTGTTCGTACTGTTGTGCGGCTTGTGTAGGTTCTGCTGCATCGGTAGGCATTGCGTGAATGTTTTCTGCGGGAATATCAACTTTATCCAGCCATGCATTACGCGCCATCAATTCATTGCTATCGGGATGATTTGATGCAACATAACGTTCATCACCCCATAGTACATGAATTTTATCCCAAGGCAGTTTTTCCCGGCTCAAAGCTTCATACAGCGGTTTGGGAGTGCTACCACCAGATAAAGCAATAGTGAAACGTCCCCGTTGTTGAATGGATGGTTCAACTTTCGACAAAATCAAAGACAGCGCTCGTTCAACCAACGCATTCTTATCCGGCAATACTTCAACTTTTTTATTCATCAGCTTCCTTCACAATCTAACTCACTTCTGGGATAACCATACCGCCGATATCGGAATAGTGCATTTACTTTGTGAAACTTTTAAGAATGGGAATTGAAAAGGTTAAAGGTTAAAGGTTAAAGGTTAAAGGTTAAAGGTTAAAGGTTAAAGGTTAAAGGTTAAAATTTCTAACACCTCCCCCGAACCCCATCTACTTCCCTACAAATATCTCCTCCCACTGCGGAATGGCTTTTCGTTGTGCGGTTAATAATTCACTGATGCCTTTTTCAGCACAATCTAATAAGTTATTTAATTGAGTACGGCTGAAACTACCTGCTTCTGCTGTTCCTTGAACTTCGATGATTCCTTGATTTTGATTCATCACTACGTTAAAATCGACTGTCGCAGCCAAGTCTTCGGGATAGTTTAAATCTAAAAATGCTTCTTCTTCTAATAAACCCACTGAAACCGCTGCAATTTGTCCGATTAATGGCGATCGCTCTAAAATACCTTCGTTGATCAACTTGGAAATGGCGATCGCTAATGCCACAAATCCCCCAGTAATTGCTGTGGTACGGGTTCCTGCGTCGGCTTGAAGTACGTCTGCATCTACTGTCAAAAGCCTTTCTCCCAATGCCTCAAAATCTAACGCAGCTCGCAAACTGCGTCCGATCAACCGCTGAATTTCTTGGGTTCTTCCAGATAACTTCATTGTTTCTCGTTCGTGCCGCTGCTGAGTAGCTCCGGGCAACATTCGATACTCAGCAGTCAACCAACCTTTACCACTATCGACGAGAAATTTCGGGACTCGTTCGCTAACACTAACAGTACAAAGTACCTGAGTTTCACCGCACTTTGCCAGAACCGAACCAGCAGCATAGCGCGTAAAATCTTTTACAAAGCTAACTGGACGCAGTTCGTAAGCTTGTCTACCATCGGGACGCTGCCACACCATTGGGAATGCCTCAATTTTCCCATATATGTTACCAGGGAACAGATAAAAATTTTGTAATCGCTCATGGGATTGGGAAATAGCAATCGGAGTTAGAGCCTAAGCTGTTGACTTTGATAGAATTTTGATGATTTTTCTTCATACTATTTCTCGCTCTGAGCTTCTGCCTCCGCATCAAATAACTGATTATTATTAACTAATAAATATGAACTACTAAAATGAATTCCCCACAAACAAACTCTCTAATCCCCGATTCTGCTCTTTCCATAGCCGGTTTAACCGATTACATCCAATCACTTTTAGAATCGGATTCCATATTACGACAAGTTTGGGTTACTGGTGAAGTTTCTAGTGCTAATAACCATCGTGCGGGATTATTTTTTACTTTACAAGATACTGATGGTGATGCCGCGATTAAATGCGTCACCTGGAAGGGACAAATCCCGAAACTCGCTCAAATACCCACTGTTGGCGAGCAATTAATTGTTTTAGGCAGCATTCGATTGTATCCAGCGCGAGGAGAATATCAACTTACTGTGTGGCAAGCTATACCGGCGGGAGAAGGTTTACAAGCATTGCGCTATAAACAATTAAAAAACCGTTTGATGGCAGAAGGTTTATTTGATGACGAAAGAAAAAAACCGCTTCCGACTCATCCACAAACGATCGCTGTTGTCACTTCCCCTACTGCTGCTGCTTGGGGTGATATCCAGAAAACACTGAAATCTCGGTATCCCGGTTTACATATTTTATTTTCACCTGCGACGGTACAAGGAGAACAAGCACCGGATTCCATAGTCAAAGCAATTCAAAGAGTGGAAAATGATCGGCGTGCAGAAGTGCTTATTTTAGCCAGGGGAGGAGGTGCTGTTGAAGAGTTAGCCTGCTTTAATGATGAACGAGTCGTCAGAGCGATCGCCGATTGTTCAATCCCCATAATTACTGGTATCGGACATCAACGGGATGAGTCTTTAGCAGATTTAGTCGCAGACAAAAGCGTTCATACTCCCACAGCAGCAGCAGAAATAGTTGTACCATCCCTTGATGAATTATATAATCAACATTGCGATCGCGTTGCAGTTTTATCAGAAGTAGTAAATTACTCTATACAAACTGCTCAAAATCAAGTACAAATACTTAAGAATCGCTTACGACGATCGCGATTGGATAAGCAAGTAGAACAAGAAATCACTGCTTTGAATTGGAAGCGGGAAAAACTCTTACAAGCAGTCAATTCCAAGTCACAAACATCAAAACAGCAATTAGAAGTATTACGACAAAAATTGATCGCATTAAACCCCAGAGCAGTTTTACAACGCGGCTATGCAGTGGTAAGAAAAGAAAATGGAATTATTGCTCGTAATGCTTCAGAATTAAACATAGGAGAAGAATTATTAATTCAATTAAATCAAGGAGCAGCGAAAGTAAAAGTTATAAAAATAAAAGATTAAAGATTAAAGATTAAAGATTAAAGATTAAAATAACCCCTGCTACGGTGGGTTTTGTTTGTGTAGCTGCGGTTTCAACCGCCAGAAACAACCTAACAATTAAAAAAACAACTATGGAAAAAAACTGGAATTACGAAACTAAAGTAGTAGAAATCGAAACCATAATCTCTCGCATCGAAGCAGGAGAATTACAATTAGAAGAAGTATTTGAACAATTTAGCACTGCTGTAAAATCTTTGCGAGAATGTGAAACATTTTTACAAAAACAACAGCAACAAGTCGATTTAATGATTGAAACACTAAAAGACAATGAACCTTGATAATTATGACTCAAAATACCGTAAATTGATTATTGATAACAGATAATTGTTAACTAATAACTACAATGGTTTTTCAAACTCAAGAATATTCAGCCCAAGATTGGGTAAAAACACGTTGTTCTCTCGATGATTCTCAATCAACTTTTTTGACTTGGAAAGGCAATATTTATGCTTTTGTACCCGGTGAAAAACGTAAATTACTATTAAAATGTTGGGTGTAAGTGTAGGGAGATGTATTCTACACGAAGAAGCAAGTTGGGATTTTACATCCAGAGAATTGACTTACTATCTTCATCCAGAAACAGAAGAAATATTGCATAAATGGGAGAATCCTTTCACGGGAGAAACAGTAACAGTAATGCACGTTGCGAATAATCCCGTCAATGGTTATTTAAAGGCAAATTTCCCGCTCAAATAGAAGGTGATACAACAACTTTTGTATTTGATATATTTCCTACTTACCCCAATCCCTTAGCAGAAAATCCCAAATTTGCCGAATACAGTCCCCAAGAAACTTATCAAGCAGCAGAATTATTTAAAATATCGGTTCCCACAGCAGATTTATTGAATCCCGAATTATCTTCAGTAACTCAACTTAAACTTAGCTGGGATAGAATTGGACAATGGGTTCCCTGGATGAAAATGGGTAACAATCCTGGACAATTAATTTACAGCGCTTATGGTAGTAAAGTAAACGGTTTGTCACAACTACCACAACTACTACAAAATGAAATTAATAACCGTGTACCTTTGTATAAAAATGCGCCAAAGTCATTTAAAGAAGGAGAAGATATGACTTCTTGGCTGTACTTTCAAAAATACTTTGATGCTTATCTTGCTGGAGAAAGATTTCCCCTAATCGTAGGGGAAGAATAAACAAGATGGATGGGGAGAGTTGTTTTTAGAGGATGTTTTAAAAGTATCCGGCGGTTTAAACTGCTACTACAAAAACAAAGTCCACCGTAAGGTGGACTAGTTAGTTTAGAACCCGCTGCCACGGCGGGTGCCGGTTTGTGTAGCCGCGACTTCTAGTCGCCAGGTAAAGTATTAAATTAGACTTTCAAAACATCCTCTTAAACCCTCCCATGAATTTTTACTAAAATTAATCAAAATCAAGAAAAATCTTTGAGTAAGTCAGCAAAACCGTAAAAG
>JAAUSO010000146.1 GCA_012033205.1 Richelia sp. SL_2_1
GGAGTTAGGAGTTAGCAGTTAGGAGTTAGCAGTTAGGAGTTAGGAGTTAGGAGTTAGCAGTTAGGAGTTAGGAGTTAGGAGTTAGGAGTTAGCAGTTAGCAGTTAGGAGTTAGGAGTTAAAACTGGTAGCTGATTACTGCTCACTGTTCACTGTTTCCCGTAATATTCGATAGTATTGCTAGGTACCTTATTTATTCGTTTAATCGCGGCATAATTTATGACTCTTAATTTATATTTACTGCGACATGGAGAAACTACTTTTAGCCAAAGTGGTAATTTTTGCGGCGAAACTAATGCGGAGTTGACACCGGAGGGTGTGCAAATGGCGGAAGCTTTTGCTGATGTTTACAAGAAGCTGAAGTGGGAAGCAGTTTATGCTAGTCCGATGAAACGCACTGTTGCGACTGCAAAGCCGTTTTGTGATGCTATCGGTATGGATATGCAGTTGCGCGACGGACTTAGAGAAGGTAGTTACGGTGAATGGGAGAATCAAAGTAAATCCTTTGCTCAAGAAAACTATGCTGAAAATTATGTTAAATGGTTGACAGAACCGGCTTGGAATGCACCCAAAGGTGGAGAAACTGCGGTAGATATCGCCAACCGCGCTATGCCTGTAATTGCTGAAATTCAAGAAAAACATCCCCAAGGTAATGTTTTAGTGGTTTCTCATAAAGCCACGATTCGGATTATACTTTGCAGTTTATTAGGTATTGATTTAGGACGTTATCGCTATCGGATTAATATTTTGGTAGCATCAGTAAGTATGGTTACATTTGACGTTCACGGTCCTTTGTTGGAAATTTTGGGTGATAGATACCATATGCCTGAACATATCCGCAATCGCAAGGGAACTTAGATAATTTGTAATCAAAAATATTTGGCGATTTAACAGTTATCAGTTATCAGTTAACAGTTAACAGTTAACAGTTAACAGTTAACAGTCACGTTTATTCTTCGGGTTTAAGTTTTCCACCATACGCCCCCTCCGGTTTACTGTATGACGCTACCGCGTCACGAGTAAAGCTAACACTGTTTACTGATTTAATATCCTGTTTCAATCCCCTCCGCGAAGTGGTGCAATTTTCTAATATGGCTTACTTTTCCCTGGAAGGTTTATCGATTGGTGATGCTTTTGGGGAAAAGTGTTTTTAAATAATAATAATATAAGTTGGTGGGTAGAAAAATTTATCATTATGACAAGGGAGTAGGGAATAGGAATAAATTCTTCGGTAAGTTGACATTTTGTTAGATAGTAATATTTATTTGTATCCACTTACTTAATTGTAAGAAGGGTTTGAATTTGAAAAAACTTGTATTGAAAATTTATTCAACTGTAAAAATCAGCAAAAATCAAACTATTACCAATTACCAATTACCAATTCCCAATTCCCAATTCCCTAATTAAACAAACTTCGTTAACTGCATCCGATAACGTTCTTTTTTAGTAACTGCTATTTCGCCAACTTCCAAACGTCCTTTACCACGAATTGCAATCAAATCTCCAGTCTTTAATTGGTGAGAAGCTTGGGTAATTTCCTTCCAATTAACCCGTACATCACCAGCATTAATTAAATCAACCATTTTGCTCCGAGACATGGAGAAACCAGCGGAAGCAATCGCATCCAATCTTAAGGATGCTTCCACAGTTGTTAATTCTTTTTTTCTCGGTTCTCTGACTTTTAATTCGCTTAAATCTACCTTTTGGGTCTTGACAGGAACCGAACGTACTTGAGTTAAATTTGCTTCTAGAAAATCTGCTAATTCCGGTACAACAACAACCTGCGCTCCCCGTTCACCAAGTACAATAATATCGCCAGTTTTTTCGCGGACGATTCCCGTTCCTAACATTGCACCTAAAAAATCGCGGTGAGTAGCGGTATCAAATAAGAAATTACCAGCAATATCCAAAGCAACAAGTTCAACTTGTGACTCATCTAGAGGAAGATCACTACGTGCGATCGCAATTCTCTGACGTTCCGCTTGCGGATATCCACCCCATGCTAATAACTGTACCTCTGTTAACCGACTAAAACTTTGTTGAGCTTCAGCCAATTCCGGCGGTGAAAGAAAGTCTGTAAACACAACTTCCCAAGTTTTAATTGCTTTTTCCGCGCAATCAATTACACGAGCTACAGTATCTCGATTCTCAACGTGCTTTAAAAGTTCTTCTCTGGGCAACATTTTATCAGGTTAAAGGTTAAAGGTTAAAGGTCAACTGTCCACTGTCAACTGTCAACTGTCAACTGTCAACTGTCAACTGTCTCCTCACTCCGCTGCATAACCTTGAATATTCTCCGGTTCAAACTGACGTAAAATTCTGGTTGTTTCGCGATTGAGACTTTGGGTACCTTCAACTATAACTATATATTTACCAGCATTTAAGCGGTTGCGGTAAGGTAAAGCGTCACCACCACCTACAACTAAACCGACTCCTCCACCAACAAAGATGCTACCTAAAGCCCCACTACCCGCACCTAACAATCCTCCAATGAAATGATTACCGATATCTCCAGCCCAAGCGAAGGTATTTAACCCGGTAATTAAACTAAAAGTAAAACCAGCGAAAAAACCGAAGGGTACCAGCCAATAAGACATAAACTTGGCTTGCTTTTTAGCTTCTTCTTTGGGATCAATTAAACCAAATTCATCGGCAGATTTATAGCCTCTACCAAGTATGGTACTTTTAATGGCTTTTTTTTCTAAGGCGGTGTAAGCTTCTTCTGCGATTATCCTGTCTGGGAATACTGCAACGAGATAATTCATTTATATAAAAGTTAAGACTAAGAAAAAAATTTTGCTCTAATTAACAGCGTAGCAGTACTGTCAGCATCAATTCTATTTTTTAAAGTCAATATTTTCTAATCTATACAATAAGCAGCAATTTCTGCAAATGCGCTGTCAACTTGCGAACAGAAAGGAGGAAAGCTGATAAAGCCGTGTATCATAGCGGGATAATCTATCAATTTCACCGAATTTTCTGCTGATTGTAAACGTTGAGCGTACATTAAATTTTCCGAATGTAGAACATCATACTCTGCGCTAATAATCAACGTCGGAGGAAGATTGGATAAATCTGGAGCTAGTAACGGTGAAAAATAAGGTTCTTGGATGTCGCGTCGCTGCGAGCATAAGAGTTAACATAGAATGTTTTCGTTCAATAGCCGGACATTGCAGTAACTAAAATTCACATATAGATTTTTGCTTTATAGGACAATCTTTGTTATTAAGTGGATTTTTTTGAAGGTAAAGTTTGCTTAAATTAGTTAAAGAAGCAAGCGGCTTTATATCGCTAATTTTATTTTTATCAAGCCATAGGTCTTCTAAATTAGTTAAATTAGTAAGCGCTTTTATGTCGCTAATTTTATTTTCCGAAAGTGAAAGTGTTCTCAAATTAGTCAAAGAAGAAAGTGCTTCTATATCGCTAATTTGATTTTTATTAATAGTAAGCTGGGTCAAATTAGTTAAACCAGAAAGCACTTTTATATTGCTGATTTGACTATTCTCAAACCATAGTTTTTTCAAATTAGTTAATTTATTAAGTGGTTGTAGGTTGCTGATTTTATTTCCGCTGAAGGTAAGGCTGGTTAAATTAGTTAAGTCAGAAAGTGGTTGTAGGTTGCTGATTTCATTCCCACCGAAGCTAAGGTGGGTTAAATTAGTTAAGTCAGAAAGTGGTTGTAGGTTGGTGATTTTAATATACCCCAGTTCAAGTGTTTCTAAATTAGTTAGGGGAGAAAGCGGTTTGATGTCATCTATATTATTGAAACTAAGGTAAAGAATCCTTAAATTAGTTAGGGAAGCAAGCGGTTTGATGTCATCTATATGATTGATACTAAGGTTAAGTTTCTTTAAATTAGTTAGGGAAGCAAGCGGCTTTATGTCATCTATATTATTTGATGGAAGGTCAAGGTGAGTCAGATTAGTTAAGAAAGAAATTGGTTGCAGGTTGATAATTTTTTTATTTTCCCCCCCTAGGTCTATTACGATTGAGTTACCTATGTAAGAACCATTAAGCCTGAATACAGTCAAATTAGTTAAGGAAGAAATTGGCCATAGATCAATGATTTGATATCCACTAAGATTAAGTTCAGTCAAATTAACAAGTTTTTGATTAGCCTCAGTGCAATTTTGAGTACCAGCTTTTTTTAATAAAATCTCTACTGTACGCTTTCTTTCTTTAGGTAAAGTAGCTTTCTGCTCGCACCATTCGGTAAAGCTCGCAAAATACTTTTGATTCTGAGTACAAGCTGTTACGCTTAGTACAATAAATAATAATCCTATTAATCTCATTTAATTTAAGTTATTCTAGTCAAAGATTAAATGCTGCGTTACCCGCTCCGCGCTAACACACCCTACAAAATACAATTTAAATCACCGCTACTTCTGGTACTGCATTTTGCATTTTGGTAAAAGCATCTATCAAGGTTTGCAATTGTACGTCTGCTTTCATCACTCCTAAACCTCTTACTGTTACTTTACCGGGAGAATATACAAACCTGCTCATCATATTTTGCGGTAATTTTTCAGCTAATAATTTCCAAGCGGGTTCTTCCATGGGTGTTTCTAATACTATGTGTTGCTTTCCTTCGGGTTTAATCCGACTAAATCCTAAATTCTTCGCTAATTGTTTTAATTCCATGACTCGTAAAAGTTGATTGGCTGATGCTGGTATGGTTCCATAACGATCGTTCCATTCTGCTGCAATTAATGCTAATTCTGATTTAGATTTCGCTACTGCTACCGCACGATAAGCGCTCATTTTTTGGTCTAAATCGGGAATGTAATCTGCTGGAATCAGCGCTGTCAAGTTGAGATCAATTTGAGTATCGTCAACGGTGGGAATTTCTTGTCCCCGAATTTCGCGGATGGCTTCTTCAAGCATTTCCATGTACAAGTCGAAGCCGATGACGTTCATTTGTCCGGATTGCTCTGCTCCCAACAAGTTACCGACTCCGCGAATTTCCATATCCCGCATTGCTAATTGATAACCAGAACCGAGTTGAGTAAATTCTTGAATCGCTCTCAACCGTTTACGTGCAGCTTCCGATAATGACCGCTGTTTGGGATAAAATAACCAGGCATGGGCTTGAATTCCCGCACGTCCCACACGTCCCCGTAATTGATAAAGTTGTGCTAAACCGAATTTATGCGCGTCTTCAATTAAAATCGTGTTGACTCGCGGAATGTCCAAACCAGATTCAATAATTGTCGTACAAACTAAAATATCTGCTTCCCCACTACTAAAAGAAAGCATGATCGATTCTAACTCGCTCGCATCCATCTGACCGTGCGCGATCACAATTCTCGCACTCGGTATCATCTCTCGAATTCCAGCGGATATTTCTTCAATTCCTTCTATCCGGGGAACTACGTAAAATACTTGTCCGCCCCGGTCTAATTCTTGACGTATAGCTGTACGAATAGCTTCGGGATTAATCGGTGAAAGGTGTGTTTTAATTGGTCTTCTAGATGGAGGTGGTGTAGTAATTAAACTCATTTCCCGGATTCCCGATAAGGACATATACAAGGTACGGGGAATTGGTGTAGCGCTCAAAGTTAGTACGTCAACTTGAGTTTTCAAGGATTTGATTTTTTCTTTTTGATTTACTCCAAACCGCTGTTCTTCATCTACCACTAATAGTCCTAAATCCTTGATTTGCACACCTTTTCCTAAAAGTTGATGAGTACCAACAACTATATCTAATTCCCCAGTTGCTAATCGTTTTTGAATATTGCGCTTTTCTTCAGCGCTACGGAAACGGTTGAGCAATCCGACATTAATTGGATACGGTGCAAACCGTTCTTTTAAGGTGTGGTAATGCTGTTGAGTCAGAATAGTAGTTGGTGCAAGTAAAGCAACTTGTTTCCCAGCAGTTACAGCTTTAAAAATCGCTCGGATTGCCACTTCCGTTTTACCAAAACCCACATCACCGCACACTAAACGGTCCATGGGACGCTCGCTTTCCATATCCCGTTTGACATCTTGGGTTGCCTTTAACTGGTCGGTTGTGGGTTGATAGGGAAAAGAATCTTCCATTTCCTCTTGCCAAGGTGAATCCTGGGGATAATTAAAACCAATTTGTTGGGAACGAGCCGAATACAGCCTGAGTAAATCCACAGCCAATTTTTTGACGGCTTTGCGGACTTTATTCTTGGTATTCTCCCAAGCCTTGCCAGTCATGTTATTAAGTTGTGGTGAGCCGTTGCCAGTAGTGCGGAAGCGCGATAAAGCACCAACTTGGTCTGCTGCTACCCGTAATAACCCATCTGCATACTTGACAACCAAATAATCGCGGGTTTCGTTGTTCAAAGTTAAACTTTCTAACTTGACAAATTGACCCAAACCATGATTTCTGTGAATTACATAATCTCCCGGACGCAACTTATTGGGATCAACTTGTTTAGAAGTAGCTTTACGACGCTTGCGGACATAACCCGGAGTCGCGAGAGTGTGCTGTCCGTAGAATTCCCGATCGGTGACAACAACTAAACGATAAGTAGGTAATATAAAACCTTCAAGTTCGGCAAGCCCAGAATATTTTAAAGCAATAGGAACGTGATTAATTTGTAACCTATCGATAGCTTGAAAATCGCGGGGATTGGGAATAAACTGCGCCGGACAATCGTGTTCCTGCAACAACGAAACCGATCGCGAAGGTTGTGCCGAAATTAACCAAACTGCAAAATTGCGTAGGCTCTGCCCGCCGTAGGCATCGCGTTCTCCTCGCAGTGTCTCCGCTAACTTTGCAAAAGCATGGGGAGTTACCGGAATTGAACGAGCCGCAAGGTTAACCCCATCATTCTCCTCAGATAATTCTGATAAATACACAGTTGCAAAATTTGCCACATCCTCCAGACATTCTTCCCAAAATCGGTGAATCTTGGGTAATTGGGCATAGGAATTAGGAGTTATTCTTCCCCCTGTCTCCCCATCACCTTGTCCCTCCGTCTCCCTCTCTCCCCTTTCCCATTGTTCCTCTGCATTCTCCACCCAACGCAAGCTGTGAGCATAGCACTGCTCGGATTCATCAATTGCGATTAAAGTATTTTCAGGTAAATAATCTAATAAAGAAGCAGGTTTTTCGTAAGCGATACCCAAAAATCTGCGGGTTCCTTCTAAAAGCCGTCCCGAATCAAATTGTTCTTGTTCTTCTGGTGAAAGATAATCCTCTACAGATGCGACAAATTGCGTCTGTGACATCAAAATCGGCGCAAAACTAGTCGGAGTCAGAATTAGTTGGTCAATTTTATCTAAAGCAGAACGCTGAGTAGACGGATCGAATTCCCGGATTTGCTCAATTTCATCTCCGAACCATTCCAAACGTACTGGTAATTCCGAAGATACGGGAAACACATCCACAATATCACCGCGCCGACTCCAAGTTCCTTCCATTTCTACTAAAGGAACTCGTTCGTATCCCAAAGTTGCCATTTTTTCGGCAAACTTACCCAGGTTAAATTCCATTCCCTTGGCGATATTCAAGCAAAAGGGTTTGAATGCTTCCGGGGGTGGAAGATGGGGCTGTAAGGCTGCGTGAGTGGCGATGACGGCTATTGAAGCAGAGGAATCATCCGATTGGGGAGCAATTGCATTAAATCAGCGAGAACCTGCATTTGACCCCAAGTCATTTCGGTTTCCGGATCAAATGGTTCGTAGGGAGATGCTTCCGAAGTGGGATAAAAATGTACCGTCTTCCATCCCATTTCTTCTAACTGCGTAGTCCAGCGTCCAGCTTCTTCCAAAGTAGCGCATACCACAAACAAGTGATTCTGGGAACTATTCGCCAAAGCTGAAGCCACCAAACCCTTTGGTAAGCGTGGAATCCCATTTAATCGTAATTGTTTTTGTGTTTTTAACTTAGCAAGAAGTTCGGTGGTGAGAGGGGAACGTCCCAAACTACGCACGATGGAAGAAAAAGCCATAACGTTTACAAATGAAGTAGCTCTTGAAAACAATTTGCTGCATCCTTACGGATGTTCAGCGCGGCACGAATTGACGTGAATCACGCGATTAATAAAAATTTACACTCAGGACATTAAACCCTGAATAAAGGTTAAAAATAAACATAACAGACCTTTTTGCTGGAGCAATCCAGATATTTTTCCGCAAATTGACCTTTTTCTAAAATACAGGTTAAGAAGTCTTTTTGACGAATATCTACTCTAACTATTTTATAACCGTCAATGAAAAATGTTGTTTTAAAAGTGTTTTTCCCTAGTAAAATTACGACTGACCCAACGGGTAACTTATACGTAGAGTGTGTTCTGTGTTCGGGCATAAATTCCTTAATCGTAAGAAAATTTATGTATTTAGAGTCTTTTATTTTTACCCCTTGGATGCTAGATACTTAAAAATCAAAACGAGTCATAGTTAGCCGCTTTTTCAACGGCAATTTTAAGAATGTCCCCCAACATCAAATTACTCATAATTTTTCTACTGATTTTTGCTAACGCCATATTCGTCATGTCAGAATTGGCCATAGTCTCTGCTCGTAAAGTCCGCTTGCAACAGCTTGCCAACCAGGGAAACACCAGAGCCAAAACCGCTTTTGAATTAGCTTCTTCTCCTACTCAATTCCTGGGTACCGTTCAAGTGGGAATCACTTTAATTACTATCTTGTTTGGTGCTTATGGGGAAGAAGTCATTACTGAAAGAATATATCCAATATTAGATTTTATTCCTTTATATCAAATTCAGTTTGCTCGTGGATTATCAGTATTAATAATTACTTTTTTAGCAATAATTTTGGGTGAACTCGTACCGAAGCGTGTGGCATTAAATAACCCGGAAATTATTGCTTCTATTATTGCTTTACCGATGAAAGGCTTAATTAAAATTGCCTCTCCGATTGTTTTTATTTTAAGCACTTTTACAGATACAATAGTGCGATTATTGGGCATTAGACCTTCTACCGGACCGCAAATTACAGAAGAAGAAATTAAAATATTAATCGAACAAGGTACCGAAGAAGGAACCTTTGAAGAAGTAGAACAGGACATGGTTGAGCGAGTTTTTCGTTTAGGCGATCGCCCTGTCAGTTCGTTCATGACACCACGCCCGGAAATCGTCTGGTTAAACTTAGAAGATAGTGCTACAGAAAACCGTGAGAAAATTATTGAAAATGGTTATTCACGGTATCCAGTATGTCAGGAAAACTTGGATAATGTACTGGGAATTATTCCGGTAACTAACTTATTGTCTCGCAGTTTCTGCGGTGAACCCATGGATTTAACTGTCGGATTACGAGAGCCGATATTTGTACCCGAAAGCACCCGTGGATTAAAAGTTTTAGAGTTATTCAAACAAAGCATCAATCATGTGGCTTTGATCGTAGATGACTATGGAGTAATTCAAGGATTGTTAACTCTCAATGATGTATTAATTGAAATTGTCGGCGATCTTCCTTCCGATGAAGATGATCAAGAACAACAAGCAGTACAAAGAGAAGATGGTTCTTGGTTATTAGATGGGATGTTAACTATGGATGAGTTTTTTGAACTTTTTGATATGGAAGAAATCTCATCGGAGTCTCGCGGTAGTTATCAGACATTAGGAGGTTTAGCAATGACTAATTTAGGTCGTATTCCCGCTCCTACAGATAACTTTGAATGGAAAGGAATGCGTTTTGAAATCATGAAAATGGATGGTAATCGTGTCGATCAAATTTTGGTAATACCATTCATTACTGAATCAATTAATTTAGATGAATCGAAATTGGAATAATTACTATTGGTAATTGTTTCCCCATTCCCCATTCCCCATTCCCCAAAAAAATAAAAGAAACCCGTTTGTTGCGGGTTTTCATAGAGTTAAAATATTGATCAATGCTAAGTCTTAACTTGCCTACTATCGCGATCGCGATTTGATGAAGTTCTTCCTTGGGTACATTCTCCAGAAGATTGTTGCTTTTCTTCTCCGTAGATAAAAGGACAATATTTTGTATTTGCGCTCATACAGTCCATGTGCGGAGTTTTAGCGCAAATCAGTAGTAGTACACCTAAAATTATTAATAAACCACAAATAGACGCGACTTGAATCCCTGAAATTTCTAAAACACCATGAACAATCACTTCTCGGAGTAAAGATACAATTGTGACTTCTACCGCAACTCCAACTGCAATACTATGCTCTTGTAAATACACCATTAGTAGTCGAAATAACTCGACTAAAATTAAAATAAATAGCATTTGTGCAGTTATTTGCTGATAATTAAAGGAATACAAAATATCGTTAAATATACCCCATAACTTGATTACCATTACAGCAAACAAACAAAAACATAGAGCGATGACAATTATGTCACAAAAAGTCTCCATATTACTGACTATCCTATGCCTATCTAACCAACGATTCCACAATAGAAATTGGCTTCTGGGACGTTTTTTCACGAACATAAACATTAATTTCCAAGTGAAATACAGACCACACGAGCAATTCTTTTATTGTGACGTGAGTTAAAATAATTGGCAGCAGTATTGACAACTTTTTATCGAGGTATTTGATAAGTAAAATTCTGTGCTTGCAGCATTAATTGTTCAGCACTATTTGCCCACTGAAGATTATTTTGTGCTAAAAACAAATCCCTGGCAAATTGTAATACACGCATGGCATCCGGATATTGTTTTAACTGTATAAATGCCAATCCCGCACCGTAATAAGCACTGGGATAATTAGGGTTCGCATCGGCAGATTTTCTAAACGCTTCTAAAGCTTGTTCGTGTTTCCCTTGAGTATATAAAATTGAACCAATATTATAATGTGCTTCGGGATATTTCGGATTGATTTTTACTGCTTCATTAAAAGCCCTTATTGCTGGGTTGAATTTGCGTTCTTGTAGATAACATAATCCAATTTGATAAGCTGGCTCTGGTGCTTTTTCACTATATTTCAGTGCCTTTCTGAATGAATTTACTGCTTTGTTACAATCTTCTTTCTGCTGGTACAATAAACCCAAATTGTAGTGAGCAACTCCTAATTTTGCATCGATTTCTAAAGCTCGCTGTAAATAACTTTCAGCTTGAGCAAAATTATTTCCTTCCAACAACGAACCACCTAAATTTGCATAAGCTAAAGCAAACTTAGGATCAACTTGGGTTGCTCGATAAAAAGCATCCGCTGCTGGTTGTAATTTTCCTGTTTGTCGCAACGCTAATCCCAAATTATAATGTGCAGGTGCTAAAGATGGTTCTAGCTGAATTGCTTGATTAAAAGCTGCGATCGCATCTTCAACTCTTCCCATCTGAATCAACTGCAAACCCTGATTCAAATGAGTTGTAGCAGTTTCACGAGCGTATTGCGCTAGTTTTTGCGGAACAGGATCAAAGGGATATAGCTCGGCTTCCTTCGCTTTCGCCGGAGCGATGCTCGCACTTAATAATATGGCACTCAAAAATGCAGTTAGTCGATGTTTATACAGTAGTTTTTTCATGGGTATTCTCCCGAATAACGTTTTGTCTGAGGCTTCTACTTACTAAAACTAAATTTGTTTGCGAAATGTTTAATTTTATATAGAAATGTTCTATTTTTTACCTAAGCTTAGAAAAATTTTACAAGAAAATACCATAAAGTTGATCGTAATCGGATTAATGTTCACTTATTGATCGGATTTTTTCGCGATCGCTTTGGACTTGAAAAAAAGAAATCAAACGTCAACTCTGAATTCTTTCGTTTAACCATTTACCAGGGATTTTGTCAAGATAAATTTAGATTGATTTCTCCAGAGCTTGATTAATTTTTGTAACAGATGATGATACTTTTTGGATAGATTTTAAGGTGTATTGTCTCAAAAGGCAACAGAATGGTCGTAATCTTGTCGCTTCAGCAACTTTTGATTTTTGAATTATTTTGAATTAAACGGAGGAAACAAGTAGATATATAGGAGTAATTTTAAATTATTAAATATATATATTATTGATTTTTAATTGTAATTTATTTGTGTATTTTAGCTAAAAAATAATTGATTAATAATCATTTTTTAAATAATAATTAAAGGCTAAACTCAAATTCATAAAAATATAAACAGGAGCAGATATATATATAGTAGTTGATGAATTATTTCCAAGAATATTATGGGCTTTATTTTTTCTCTATTAACTAGTTTAATTGCAACTCTTGTGTATTTAAACTCCGGTAAAGTATCTAACGACAGAAATCGTTTAGCGGTACGTGTAGTAGCTGCATTGATTGGTCTAATTGCAGTATATGCTTGTATTTCTAGAGCTTTAGTAATTGTTCCTCCAGGTAATATTGGAGTTGCCAATTTATTCGGTAGGGTTGCGGATAATACTTTTAATCCCGGAATAAATTTAGTCAATCCTTTTGCAAAAGTGTTGAATTTTTCTACTCGCTTAAAAGATATTAAGGAAAATGTAGATGCAAGTTCTCAAGAAGGTTTAAACTTGAATATTGATGTTAGTTTACAATACAAAATTGACCCGCAAAAAGTCGCAACAGTCTATAAAACAATTGGAACCAGTGAAACTGAATTAATAATTTCTCGATTTCGCTCTACTATCCGTTCTATCATTGCTCAATATCCCGCCAACGATATTTATTCCAATAAACGTCAAGAAGTTACCAATAAAATAAATGAACAACTTACCCAAGAATTATTACCTCTAGGTTTCGTAGTTGAAAAAGCTTTGTTAAGAAATGTCCAAATGCCGGATACAATTCAAACAGCAATTCAAGCAAAGCTCAAAGCTGAACAAGAAAACCAGCAAATGAAGTTTATTTTAGAAAAACAACGTCAAGAAGCTGAACGTAAACGGATTGAAGCCAAAGGTATTGCTGATTCTCAAAAAATTATATCTGATGGATTAACTAATCAAATATTGCAGTTACGGACAATCGAAGCAACCGAAAAACTTGCTCAATCTCCCAACTCGAAAATTATTGTTGTTGGTTCCGGTAAAGGTGAACTACCTATTCTACTACAGGAACCAGCAACTACAAAGCCTTAAAATAAGGTAAATTATCTGTTAGGTGAGAAGTCGGGTTTTGATGAGATTTATCTTGTGTTAATCATATGTTATGTAAAAACCCGACTTCTTAATGGTTCGTTTATTTAATTATTTTTAATTAATTAATTATTTCTTTATTTAATTTATGCTTATATCACAATCTTGGTATATTGTCAAGCAAACAACCGGAAATTGCAAAATCGTCTCCAATGAACAAGCATTCGGAGACGATACAGAGATTACACAGAAGTGGGGACCTTTTAGTTCCCAAGAAGAAGCCATAGCCCGTCGTATAGGCTTAATTAGGACGGGGAAATGTCAACCGATGTGAAAAGTTAGGAGCAAGAAATCAGAACTTATAATTTGCAGTTCTTAATTAGGAACCGAGTATTGACACTTTTAACTCTTAACTCCTAACTCCTAACTCCTAACTAATTGTTCCCTGCTCTGGTATTACCTTGGGCAGCAATTGTTTTCCTTAACTCTTCTATGGCTTTAGCAAATTGAGGATCTTGTAAGGTGGCTAGTTTATCGCGCTCCTTGAGCCACAAATTCTCTCGCTGTTCGTCACTCAAATCGACCTTGACATCTGGTTTAATACCTGATTTGTTGATATCTGTACCATTAGGGGTTTGATATTTAGCAATCGTGACTGCAACTCCGGAACCGTCATCAAGGGGACGAACTGACTGCACTAAACCTTTGCCAAAAGTTTTACTACCTACCAAAACAGCACGTTTGTTATCTTGCAACGCACCCGAAAGAATTTCACTAGCGCTAGCACTTCCTTGATCGACCAAAACGACTAGGGGTTTCTCGGTAAGGGAGCGTCCGTTTGCTGTTTCTTTTTCAACTAATCCCTTGCGGTCAATTGTAGAAACAATCGTACCATCCTTGAGCCACATTCTGGCAATTTCGATACTAGAGAATAACAGACCACCTGGATTATTACGCAAATCTAATACGTATCCATCAACGTTCTTCTTCTCTAAACCTACAATAGCTTCGCGCATCTCTTTTGAAGCATTCGCACTAAACTGCTTGAGACGAATATAGCCAACATTGCCCGCAGGTGTTTGTTTTACGGAAGCTTCAACCGGATGAATTTCGATTTTCGCTCGCGTAATTAAATAGTCTGTTTCTTTGCCATTACGAGAAATGGTTAACCGAACTTTACTTCCGGGTTGACCTCGAATTAAAGTTACGGCTTGGTTAGTATCCATCCCCTTGGTGCTTTTACCATCAATTTTGGTAATAATATCTTTTGCCAAAATACCAGCTTTAAATGCTGGGGTATCTTCCAATGGTGCAATGACAGTCAACTTCTTAGTTTCTTCATCAAGACCAATGGTAATACCGACACCAGTCAATTCTCCAGAAGTATCCACCTGCATATTCTGGAATTCTTTGGGGTCCATGAACCGGGTATAGGGGTCATCTAGCTTTTTAAGCATTTCCCGGATGGATTTGTAGGCTTGCTCTTTGTCGGTATAGGACTTATCCAAGTACTCACGACGAACAGCCTGCCAATCGACCTGATTAAATGTACCATCTACGTATTGGCGGTAAATTATTTGCCATACTTCATCTACTATCTCTTTGGGACTCTCTTTAAATAAGGCTTGTCCTTGTGAATGGATGCCCAAACCCGCGACAGCAATCGTTGAAAGCGTCACCGCTGTAGCACCTAAAACAAGTCCACTTCTAGTAATCACCATATTACAGCTGTGCCAGACCGAATTTACATAGTCAGTATGCTCAATCTAACACAGCCTAACACTGTACAGACCGAGCATAATTTGTTATTTCGATAAATTTTTCACTTAATCCGGCTAGCTTTGCACAATCGCGCAAAACTAGCAACGTTTTTTTTGGCGAAGTTTTTGTTTTTTTAAGATGGTTCTACCCAACGTCCATCGCCTTTAATCAAGTTTATCAACTCTTCTACACCTTTATCTTCAGGAACCTTCTTAATTTCCTCTCTCCCCCTGTAAAGTGATATGTAACCGGGAGTCTTGCCGACATAACCATAATCCGCATCAGCCATTTCTCCGGGACCATTGACAATGCAACCCATAACTGCAATATCCAATCCCGTGAGATGATTAGTTGCTTGGCGAACTTTGTGCAACACTTCTTCTAAATTAAACAAAGTGCGACCGCAGGAAGGACAAGCGACATATTCCACCATGGTTTTCCGCAATCCCAAAGCCTGCAAAATGCTATAGCAAACGGGAATTTCTTTTTCCGGTGCTTCGGTCAAAGATACGCGAATTGTATCGCCAATACCGTCGGCGAGCAAGGTAGCGATGCCAGCAGTAGACTTAATTCGTCCGTATTCTCCGTCTCCGGCTTCCGTAACCCCCAAATGCAAGGGATAATTCATACCCTCAGCATCCATTCGCTGTGCCATTAACCGATATGCAGCCAACATTACCGGCACTCGCGAAGCTTTCAGTGAAATTACGATATTGTGAAAATCCAAAGATTCACAAATGCGAATAAATTCCAGCGCCGATTCTACCATCCCTTCCGGAGTATCTCCATAAGTAAACAGCATTCTTTCGGCAAGGGAACCGTGATTAACCCCGATTCGCATCGCTTTTCCTTGGTCACGCAAGGAAATCACCAAAGGCTTGAGAGTTTCGGCAATTTTATCGCCAATTTCGTCAAATTCAGTGGTTGTATATTCGGTTCTATTCGGGTCGGGTTTTTCAAATACATACAACCCCGGATTAATCCGTACCTTTTCAATATGCTTAGCAACTTCCAGAGCAATTTTCATGCCGTTGTGATGTACATCGGCAACAATTGGTACATCTTGGTAAGTTTGCTTTAACTTTTGTTTAATTTCAGATAAAGCTTTAGCATGAGCCATACTCGGTACGGTAACTCGGACAATTTCGCAGCCAATTTCATGCAAGCGACGAATACCAGCCACGGAACCGGCAATATCCAAAGTATCCTCATTAATCATCGACTGTACCACCACGGGATACCCTCCCCCAATGGTGACATCTCCGACCCTGACAGGACGGGTTCTGCGCCGCTTGATGGTCGTTTCAAAGGCAGGTGCAGTAGACGCGATATTAGTAGTTGTTGGTGTGGGCAGGGTTTGCATAACCTGTTTCAGTAAAATTCTGTAGCAAAGATATCAATTTTTCAAACATTCTGTTCTTCAGATTGCCATAATTCAAGCTGTTTAGATGTTAATTTTCTTGGTAAAAAGCTAATAATTAGCATAAAGCAGCTTTATGAACTTAGTCTATTGAATAATTAGATAGCCATAAACTATACATCAACCACCTGGAAAAAAATAATTGTATTTACCAAATACAGCAGATTGCAGGTAAATATGGTTTATAAATTAAAACTCTGCGTCACTCTGCGCTTTCCTTTGCGCCCCTCTGCGTTAAAAAAATATTCCTATATCATTCCCAGATCAACCTCACCTGAGCCATCCTAAGTTAATATACACACTGTCAATATATTGTCAACTATAAAAAATAATTCAAATGAATCCTCAACTTCCCATCCCCCCCCACTTCAACCCTGCAAAAGTCGGTGAAATATGGCGGGTACCTTATCAACAACGCTCTACTGAGGCTGAAGCATGGACAAAGCAACACGATATTAAACCAGCATCACAAGATAAAAGCCGGGTTTGTCTTTTATTAATCGATGTGCAAAACACCTTTTGTATACCCGAATTTGAATTATTTGTTGGTGGCAAGTCGGGGAAAGCTGCTGTTGAAGATAACGGGCGTTTGTGTGAGTTTATTTATCACAACCTAAGTGAAATTACCACAATCGTACCCACAATGGATACCCATACTGCGATGCAAATTTTTCATCCGATATTTTGGGTAAATTCTCTAGGGCAACATCCGATTCCTTCAGCTACCAACATTACCCCAGATGATATCCATCGAGGTAATTGGAAAGTTAATCCCGCAGTCAGTTACAGTTTGGGATATGAATACGAATTTTTAGAAAAACACGCTTACCACTACGTCAAGCAACTCACCGATAACGGTAAATATCCCCTCACTGTTTGGTCGTATCATTCCATGTTAGGGGGAATTGGTCATGCTTTGGTTTCCGCTGTGGAAGAAGCAATATTTTTTCACTCTATTGCTCGCAACTCTCAAGCACAATTTGAAATCAAAGGAAATAATCCTTTAACTGAAAATTATTCTGTATTAAGTCCGGAAGTATTACAAAGTTTTGATAACCTTCCCATTGCTCAAAAAAATACCCGTTTAATTAAACAACTTTTAGACTTTGATCGAGTTATAATCGCCGGACAAGCAAAAAGTCACTGTGTAGCTTGGACAATTGATGATTTATTAACAGATATTAAGCAAATAGATATTAATCTTGCCCAAAAATTTATCTCCTCGAAGATTGTACATCCCCTGTGTAATACCTGGAATTGTTGATTACACTCAACAAGCAGATGCGGCATATCAGAGAT
>JAAUSO010000147.1 GCA_012033205.1 Richelia sp. SL_2_1
TTAAATGTTCTATTTATAACTGTTAAATTCCGGATAAAATATAAAAATTAGGATTTATGTGGAGCAAAAGCTAAAAAAAAACCCCTAGTGGAAGGCAGTCTACTAGGGGAGTGAGTTATCAGGGTGCATCTACCAATAAAGTGTTCTAAAGTTAACCAGTATCTTCCGGATAAAATTATTAAAACGCTGTTAAAAGTTGTATACCAAACAACTTGTATTAATGCGTTCGTATCTGTTCGCACGCTATCGAGTAATTTTTGAATGATAATGAAGCGAGGTTTTGTATTGATCTCGCTTTCTGACCACCCAGATTTAATTTCTCGGTGAATTAAAATGCATTTTGGTGCGATCGCGACGGGTTAATAATCAAAAAATCTCAAAAAACTCCAGTAAATATGAGTCTTACTGAGGAATTAAAGATGATCGGTGCATATATAACTAAGTTAGTTCTAGGCACATTTAGTTGAATCCGGATAAAGTTGTAAGAGTGGAGAAGCCAAAAAACCACATTAAAACCAGAAACATCAAAGCACTTAGATGCATCTAATGTATCAGGAAGAGCAAAACATAGACTTAAAACAAAAGCGTTTCCAACCAGATAAGTTAGGTAAACAGGAGAAGTTGTGACCCAGGAATTTCATATTTCCGTAACCCCAGTAGGACAAAATGACTACTTGGTACGGACAGAACAAGTCGCACCTGGGGTACCCTTAGCAGAAGAACTGGTAAGGTGGCCGGTGGCTGACTGGTTAGCGGCTGCTGGGAGTTTAATGAACGACCCATTGCAGTCGGTATTGCAGGGTGATGCGATGGCATTAAGTGCCTGTCTTGAAGAGACAAATGCAAGAAACTCAGTCAACTTGGTAGCACTGGGTCAGCAACTTTATAATGCGCTTTTTCAAGGCACTCTCAGGGATAGTTGGATTACCGCCCAAGGTATTGCCCAAAATCACCAACAAGTACTGCGTCTGCGTTTGGGTTTAAAAGATACCAAACTAGCCCGTCTTCCTTGGGAAGTAATGCACCAGAGCGATCGCCCCATAGCCACAGGACCTTATATTGCTTTTTCTCGCTATCAAAGCGGCATGAGCGGAGCATCTCGTTTACCATCAAGAAATATACCGCAGTTGTCAAATGAAGGCGGGATCAAAGTATTAATGGTGATTGCTTCTCCTGCCGACCAAGTGCGTCTTAATCTTTTGAAACAAGAAGCCATCAGACTACAAGCGGAACTAGAACGCAAAACCCAAAATGGCGGCGCTCATCTTCCAGAAATTCAATTATCGGTACTCGAACAACCCGGAAGAGAAGAATTAACTCAAGCCTTAGAACAAGGAAATTATCACGTACTGCACTATTCAGGTCATAGTAACTTTGGTGCAAACGGGGGCGAAATTTACTTAGTTAGTGGTAGAACAGGTCTAACCGAAACTTTGTACGGTGATGATTTAGCTGGCTTGTTGGTGAACAACAATATCCAAATGGCAGTATTTAACTCTTGTTTGGGAACTTATGCTGCTACTTTAGAGAATAACCCGGATACCGGACAGCGGAATTTGACCGAAACACTGGTAAAGCGAGGCATTAAGAGTGTTTTGGCAATGTCAGAACGTATTCCCGATGAAGTAGCATTAACCCTAACGCAGTTATTTTACCGCAATCTATCTCAGGGATATGCCATAGATTTGTGCGTCAGTCGGATGCGTCAAGGATTGATTTCTGCTTACAGTTCCCATCAACTGTATTGGGCGCTACCAATTTTATATCTTCAACCAGAATTTGATGGTTATTTAGACCCAGAAATTTATTTATCCCCCCAGGGAGAATTATTTAGCGAATACGATCCTACAGCCAGCGCAGCCTCAGCACTTTACGCTTCTATTCCCACTCATAACTCCGATGCAATTCCAATGGAGGGAGAGATATCCTATGAACCAGAAGATTCTTTGGAATTAGATTGGTTAGGTGAAAATACTTGGGGAGACTTGGTTGATGAAATTGAATACGACGATTCGAGCTATTCGGAAGATTCTGCAATAGTTACGGATTTATTCCGTCAGTTGGATGACGAAAAATCCCTAAGTGAACCTCCCATGAATGCGGAGTTAGTACAGCAGTTTGACGATGATTACCAACAAAAACAACTATCCCCGGACTTAGATTATCAATCTGAGGATACTTTGATATGGAACGAAAGCGAATATCCTTCACAAATTAGTTCTCAAACAAGTACAGTAACTAATAAAACTTTATTGCAAGATAGCTTGACTCGTAATTGGCAACAAGATAGTCAAGTTACTACTGAGTCAGCAAAAGCCGCAGCTAAAAAGCAAAAACAACAGCAGCGTTTAGCGGTTTTCGGTGTTGTAGGAATCAGTGTAATTGCGCTGTTCGGAAGTATAAATTTTTGGAAAGGTCAGCAAAAACCCGATCTTCTTCAACCAGCTATTGTTCAACAAAAGCGATTTGATTTCAAGACTGCTCAAACTCAAGCTGTGACTACCTACGCTAGCGAACAATTAAATCAAGGTAATATTGATGCTGGGTTAGAAGCTGTAGAAGAATTACTCGATCGTAGTGCGTTAAGTAATGCTGAAATCGCACTGGAAAATGTTGATCAAGAATACTTACTTAAAAATTCAGATGTCAACTTTATCAAAGGACGTTTAGCATGGCAATTTGTGCAAAAAGGAAATAGTAAATACAGTATCGATGATGCCCGACGCTTCTGGGAAGTCGCTGATAAAATCAACGAAAATTCTTTTTTGTATAAAAATGCTTTGGGGTTTGCTCATTATGCGGAAGGTGATTTAAACCGAGCTAACGATTCTTGGTTAAAAGCTTTAGATTTAAGTTTTAAAAAGAATCCCGCGCAAAACGTATCTTTAAGCTCCGCTCCTCAAGTTATCGATCAAGAAGCTTTATCAGCTTATGCTGGACTAGCTTTAAGTTTATATCAATCTTCAATGGAGCAAACTCCTGATAAAAAGGAGAAATATTTGAATGAAGCAATCAAACTTCGTCGTATGGTAATGAAGGATGCAAAAGGAAGTTTTGAAAGAAATCACTTAGCTCAAAATTGGTTGTGGACAGAAAAAGCTATTCAAGATTGGCAATCTTTACTTAAACTTGATTAACAAACTAAAATAAAAGTTATGATTTGCTGTTGACTGGTAATTGGTAATTGGTAATGGGTAATTGGTAATGGGTAATGGGTAATTGTTTCCGAACCAACTTTATTAAAACTCTTTCACCAGACATGATATAACTGATTTATTTCAATAAATAAATTCAGATGAGAAACCCCTCAAAATCAATTTGATTGCAATGGCAGATAATCACAATTTACATTTATTAGCAACCCGGTTTCTTGTAGTCATCGGGTTTACAAGTATTTTCTACATAATTAAGAATTATTTAATTATCTATTCAATTATCTATTTAATTATTTATAAACCTATAATAGCAACCTAAATTACAAAAAAAATATCAAATTGTATCTTCAATAATCAAATCATCAATTATATCAAAAATATTATTGAAAATGTCTTCTTTTGCACTGGATACTATGAATAAATTCCATTGATAATAGATTAAATCACTATTGAAGCAGCATTGTAAAAGTATGCTGACATCAAAATTATCTATTCATAGTTAATTGACAGTTATCTTTTCTATTCAAAACTTACCAACTGCAATCTCCCGGTGAATATTACTTATTAGTAACTCTTCAATATATATATTATATCGATGAAAAATAACACATCCCAGCAGCAAAGTAAACCCTTTGTTTTTCGATGTCGCGTGCAAATAGATTCGGGATGCTTGACAAGGGAAATTTCTGAAAGATTAACTCCGTTTTTAGATGAATCAAAAACAAAATATGTGATTGGAGATTATCTACGTAAACAAAAAAAAGCCGGTCAAAGTACAATAAATTTTAAAACCGATATGGGTATTTGGCAAGTCGAATTCTCTGGAAGACGAGGTGGATGTTATTTGTGGGATTTGTATTTTATTTCACCTTATTGCATCTTAAGTTGAATCAGAGGATTGGTAATTGGTAATTGGTAATTGGTAATGGGTAATTGGTAATTGTTAATTGGTAATTAAAATCCGTGTAATCGGTGTAATCCTTCTTAATCCGTGATTAGAATGGGGAATTAAAAGACCTCTAAAAGAGGTCTATTAAAAAATGTTAAACTCAAATTTTCGCCATTTCTACTTTAGAAACATCTACATTCAACCGCTTTAACATTGCTGAGCGTCCTTGCATTGCTAAAGTATCATCTAAAGATGTCAAAGAAACGGGAACATCATATTTATTTCTTAATGCTGTTTGAATTAACCAATCAGCCACAACAGGGTTTTTCGGTAATAATGGTCCATGGGAATAAGTTGCGATCGCGTTTTGGTAAAATGCACCTTCAGTTCCATCTTCGCCGTTATTTCCTAAGCCGTAAACGACTTTTCCCAAGGCTTCGACTTTTCCTAATTTAGTACGTCCGCCGTGATTTTCAAACCCGACTAAATAAGGTGTTGCACCACCCAACATTTCTTTTAAATCTTGCGCTAATTTAGTAGCGGTAACTTCTATGACTAAATTACCAATGCAGCGACGGGTATTTTCACCGGGATGCACGGAAACTAAATCTAAGATTCCTAATCCTTCAATTCTTTGTCCCGCACCAGGTTCGTAATAATGTCCCAACAGTTGTGGAGAACCGCAGGTAAACACACCGGGAGTACCATTGTCAAGCTTTTCACGCATAGCATCAGCTTTCGCACCTTGTAAATCGCGCATGACGATTTCTTGCTGTCTATCCTGTGCGCCACCACCAACTATGATATCTACAGATTTAATCTCATCAGCAGTAGAATTTTGGTCTAAAGGCACTACTTTAACGCCATATCCCCGCCATTGAGTACGACGTTCGATAACGATAACATTACCTCTGTCTCCATAAGTACTCATCAAAGTTGGATACAGCCAGCCTATGGTTAATTCAAATTGTTGATTATTCATAATAAAAGGTTGAAGGTCAAAGGTCAAAGGTTAAAGGTTAAAGGTTAAAGGTTGAAGGTTAAAGGTTATTGATAAACAACTGTCAACTGTCAACTGTCAACTGTCAACTATCAACTACCGAATTTTCTTACCTGTTAATGCTTCCCGCACGTCTAACATAGCCGTGTAAGTAGGTAAAATATGTAAAGTTTCATTTACGGGGGTATGTTCTAAGGCGGTTGTAATTGCTTGTCGTAAATCTTCTTCCACAATCAAATTTAAATTGTTGTCAAGGGAATCTTGGCTGTAGCGCAGACGTAAAGCCATATCATAAACGCGATCGCCGCTTACAATTAAAGTACCTCCCCGTTGTACGAGTTTTTCGGTGTCAACATCCCAAATCCAGGATACATCTTCACCGTCCTGTACTCGGTCATTTAATACCAACAAAGTTGTTTGATTATTGCTTTCGGTAACTACCCGAATTGTTTCGTTAGTACCAACTGGATTTTTTGATAGCAGAATCCGGACTTTTTTACCATTAATATTTAATTCTTCCGCACGTCCAAAAGCTGGTTGAAATTTCGGAATTGCTTTACGGATGTTGGCTTCATCAATTCCCAATTCTTTAGCAGCAGTGACAGCAGCTAGAGTATTGTATTTGTTATAAAGCCCTACGAGAACTTGTTCCCATTCACGACTTTTAAGAGCAGGTTCGCTTTTGGCAAAACCACAGCTCGGACAGGTGTAATCTCCCAAATGCGATAGATAAACCCCTTCGTAATCGAGAGAATGTCCGCAATTAGGACAATAAATCGAATCAACTGCATGGGGAATCGCTTCTAAATATTTTTCCGGTTCGGTTAAACCAAAAAATACCACTTTTTGAGATAGCTGTTGACCAAGATAAGATAAAGTGGGGTCGTCAGCGTTGGGAATAACTATTGTATCTGGTGCGAGGGTAGAAATTGCTTTCGTCCACCGCTTGCTGATAGAATCTACTTCCCCGTATCGATCGAGTTGATCGCGAAATAAATTTAAACAAAGAATAATTTTAGGTTGAATCGGCTGCAATACTTTAGCAACAATATTCTCATCAACTTCTAAAATGGCGTAATCTACATTTAGAGTACCAATTAAATTGCTACTTTCCATCAACGCCGTTACCAACCCATTTTCCAGATTAGCACCAGTCGAATTAAGAGCTACACGATAACCTTGTTCCTCCAACATCGTGCGTAACAGCAAAGATGTGGTAGTTTTACCATTAGTACCGGCAATTAAAATAATCCCCTGTTTAACCTGCTGACTTAGCGATCGCAATAAATTGGGTTCAATACGTCTTGCTATCGAACCAGGTAACACCGAAGCCGCACCCAAGCGCAAACTACGGACACCAAAAGTCACGCTTTTTGCCACACACACAGCTAAACCAAGCCGGAATTTATCTATAAGTTGAACTTTTCCCACAAACGTACCCTAATTTAAAGATATAAGTTTCAAATTTAATAAGCGTGAGTTTAGCGAATCCCCGGAGAAAAAGCCAGTGTTAAGGTGACAAATAAAGAAGTTAGGAATTAGGAGTTAAGAGTTAGGAGTTAAAACTTCTTTTAATTACCCATTACCCATTACCAGTTTTCTATATATCCATCTTGTAAAGTTCATTTCAGCATAAACTAAAAATAAAATCTAGATTAAAGGGTTGCTTTGAATGAGTAAATTAAAGTTGTATATTTTACATATTTTCTGTTTAACAATGCTAATTAGTTGTGTGTTACTTACGAATATACAACCAGCATTAGCAACTATCGATGAGGATAATTATGAAGGCAATATCTTTATGCTTTATGCTGGCAATGGTTCCCTAGTTCCTGCACAAGCAACTTTAGCCGAAGCTTTGGCGAATCATAAACCCGCAATGCTAGCATTTTATGTAGATGACAGTCGCGATTGCAAAAAGTTCGCGATCGTGATTTCCCGTATCCAGTCATATTACGGTAAATCAGCAGAAATCATTCCTGTAGATGTAGATAGAATTCAACTTGAATCCAAAAATTCTCCTAGCCAACCAAGTTATTACTATTCCGGTGGGGTTCCTCAAGTAGTAGTATTTAATCAATCGGGAGATGTAATTTTAAACAAAAAAGGACAAGTACCTTTTGAAGAAATAGACGATAAATTCCGAGAAGTGTTTGATTTATTACCGCGTTCTGAATCGGTAGAATTAAGACGACGTTCGTTTAATGAATTCAGTAGTGAGTTAGCTGAATAACTTAAAGTGCCGAATTTTGTTTCGGCACTTGTTTTTTAGTGATATCTAATACTGCAATCTCAGAAATGAAGCGATAATATTTAAAGGTCAGCAGTAAACAATTTAGAAATTACCGCTAACTAATCATTGATAAATCTAATAATTACTCTTCGTGTATTCTAATGTCACAAGTTTACACTACCGAAGAATTAATCCAAATTTTAACAGATGAGCGCCAAGCTTGTCTGACAGGAAAGCGGTTGAAGTTAGAGGTAAAGGTATCTGGTAATCCTGTAATTGATCAGTTTATTCAAACTGAAGGCTTGCAAAAGTTTACTGCTTATCAAGATTTTAAAGCCGCTATTCATGAATATCAAAAGAACATCAAGTTTCTGGTATTGTATGGCGAGAGATATGCATTAAAGGCAATAGTTTGCGTTACCCGGAAGTTGATGGACAGTTAATTGCGTTACAAAATGATTTAAAAATAATTGAATCTGCCAAGAATTCGATTTTAGGATTTTGGTATAAAGTTACTGTCGGAATGGACTTTTATTTAAGTGTTAGTAACGGCAAACAATATCAACAAATTAATCTAGAAGATATTAAAAGAATAGAAAAAAGAACCCAATGGGCTAGTTTATGCAAATGGGAAAAGTCTAACTTTTTAGAAATAATTTTGCAGTTGGGATGGGGAAAACCAGAATCCGCTTGTTATAAACGAGGATTTCCCGCATCCGGTAGCGAGTTTATTCATGGGGTAAATCCTGGTCAGCAACCGATTGGATGATAAAGATTTTATATTTTAACAACTGATATTTTTGATTGTTGAAAAGTTGGCTTTTATCACTAGCTCTCCCCATCTAATAGCGCGATCGCTTCTTCACACCAAGCAATCCGGTAATTTTCGTAACGAATACCGCAGCGCAAAGTTATGTAAAGACATTTCCGTTCGTAAGATAATTGGGATATGTCAGAAAATTCTTGCTGTTCTATCTCTTGATAAACTGATAGCTGCTGTAAGTGAATTTGCCGATGACGTTCAATTTCTTGCAAAATCACCGTTTTCGGCACTAATTTAGCTGCAATTACTTTAACTAACAACTCCTCACGAATTGCCATTGGTTCGGATGGTTCTACTAGCCAAGTTTTGAGCGTTTTTATCCCTTGTTCCGTAACTCGATAGAGCTTTTTATTGGGACGACCTTCTTGAGGAATCAAAACTGAGGTAATCGCACCATCTTTTTCTAATTTACCTAATTCTCTATATATCTGTTGTTGGCTTGCTTGCCAATAATATCTACTGGTTTGAGAAAATTTCTTCCATAAATCGTAACCGCTGTAGGATTCAGAACCTAGGGTTGCCAAAATTGTGTGCGCTAGTGACATCTTTTTTTTATAAACTGCGATTAAATTCAGCTTGACATACTCAACAAGTTTAGTATAGTATGCAATGTATACACAACTTGTTGTATATAAACGAGTTTTATTTTAGTAAGCGTCTTTCTCTGTGATCAAGCCATGAATCAGCAGTCTATCCCAGAAATTTTAGAAAATGAAAAATCATCTCCCTCTCATAGATGGCAGTTAGTTTTAGCTGGTTCAATTATCTTACTGGCTGGTGTGGGGATTGGTAAATTGAAGTTTGAGCAGAATGAGACGAGGGTTCTAGCACAAACGCAAATTAGACCACTTTCTGTGGAAACGATCAAAATTCAATTAGCCAAAAATTACCAAACTGTGCAAAGCTATACGGGAGAAGTCGTAGCGATGCGTACCAGCGAAATTGGGTTTGAACGTAGCGGTAAATTAGTAGAAGTTTTGGTTGATGAGGGAGATCGGGTTAAAAAAGGGGCAATATTAGCTTTCTTAGATACAGCGAATTTACAAGCACAACGTCAGTCTTTAATTGCTCAAAAAGCACAAGCAGAAGCGAGATTGGTAGAACTCAAAAATGGTGCCAGAATAGAGGTGATTGCAGCAGCGAAAGCTAGAGTTAGAGACGTAGAAAAGCAATTAAAATTAGAACAAATCAAGCGCGATCGCAGAAAATATCTTTATGAGCAGGGAGCGATTTCTAAGGAACAATTCGATGAAGTTGCTTTTAACTCTCAAGCTTTATTGGAGCGTCTGAATAATGCTCAAAGTAACTTGGAAGAATTGCTCAACGGAACTCGTTACGAACAAAAAGCAGGACAACAAGCAGCAGTTGACCAATTATCGGCTCAAATTAAGGATTTAGATATTACTATTGCTAAAAGCACTTTGAAAGCTCCTTTTACCGGAACGATTGGACTTCGTTCTGTTGATGAGGGGACGGTAGTTGAAGCTGGTAGATCGATAGTACGTTTAGTCCAAGATAATCAACCAGAAGTGAAAATTGGGGTTCCAATTGACGTTGCTAAAAAATTAGGATCTCAGAGTCAGCAAGAATTAGAAATTGGGGGAAAAACTTATTCAGCTAGAGTAAAATCAATTTTACCAGAAGTCGATCCAGCAACTCGGACTCGGACAGTTATTTTACAGTTAGCATCAACCGCTCAAGTGTCCCCTAAAGAAATTGCTCGCTTCAAAATTTCTCAAACCCAAGAAATAGAAGGCTATTGGCTACCGATTACAGCATTAGTAAAAGGCGATCGCGGTTTGTGGTCATGTTATGCGGTTGTTGATCAAAAAGATGGTAATTCAAAAGTCGAACGTAGATTAGTGGAAGTATTAGAAACCAACGGAAAACAAGTTTTAGTAAGAGGAACAATTCAAGCTGGAGACACAATCGTTACTGAAGGTACTCAAAGACTTGTTCCCGGTCAATTAGTAATTAGCCAATCAATTTAAAGATATTTATTATTATTAATAGAACCAAATCTTCTCTCTCCGTGTTCCTCCGCGTTGACCTCCGCGACCCTTTGCGTTGAATAAATATATTTTTGATAATTCGCAATTACCAATGCTCAAAATACTATGTTCACTCTCTTTTATCGTAATTCCCGTTTACTAATTCTAACTATTGTCTTAATTGCTGTTTGGGGAATTTCTTCTTATTTCACTTTACCCAGATTAGAAGACCCAGAATTAGTTTCTCGTACTGCTGTAGTTAGCACTTTTTTTCCTGGAGCTAATGCGGAAAGGGTAGAAGCTCTAGTAACAGAGAAAATAGAAGATAAACTTACAGAAATTGAAGAAATTGATAATTATCAATCTACTTCCCGGAATAGTAGTTCTCTGATTACAATTGAGTTACAAGATAATGTTAGCAAACAACAAGTAGATTCGGTTTGGACGCGGATTAGAAACAAGCTGGATGAAGCACAAACAGAACTACCAAATAATACTAGCAAGCCAGAATTAGAAGCAGTAAAAGTTAAAGCTTATGCTTTGATTGCTGGTTTAACTTGGGAACAAGATGATAAACCTAATTATGGAATATTACGACGGCAAGCAGAAGTTTTCAAAGAACGTTTAGAAGCGATATCGGGGACTGAGGAAGTAGAAATTTTTGGCGACCCACAAGAGGAAATTATTGTCGAAATTAATCCTCAAGCTTTGGCTAGTTATAATTTAACAGCAAGAGAATTATCGCAACAAATTTCTCAAAGTGATTCTAAAATTTCTGCGGGACAATTACGCGATAACGATAATAATTTATTGATTCAAGTTGCAGGGGAACTGGATACTTTAGCAAGAATCAGACAAATTCCGATTAATTTTGGTAGTCAAAGTCAATTTGTGACTTTACAAAATATTGCCACTATTAGTAAGGGGATTACCGAACCAGCTACCGAACTTGCATTATTAAATGGTCATCCTGGGGTTGCTGTTGCGGTTCATGTACAATCGGGAAGTAGACTAGATTTGTGGTCAGAAGTTGCTGAGAAGAAGATAGCTGAATTTCAATCGGAATTACCTAGCAGTATTGGGTTACCGATTGTTTTTGCTCAAAGTAGTTATGTTGAAGAAAGACTCAATAGTTTAATTGCTAATCTTTTACTAGGTGCAGGTTTAGTTTTTGCTGTAACTGTAATTATGATGGGTTTAAAGAGTGCAATAATCGTAAGTTCAGCTTTACCTTTATCAGTATTTATGGTGTTTGGTTGGATGAATTGGTTAAATATTCCTCTGCATCAAATGTCGATTACTGGATTGATTGTTGCATTAGGAATTTTAATTGATAATGCCATCGTCATGGTTGATGAAATTAAAAATGAATTACGACAGGGAATTAAACCTAAAGTAGCGATAAATCATAGCATTCAAAATTTAGCAATTCCCCTATTAAGTTCAACTCTAACTACTGTTTTGGCTTTCTTACCAATCGCATTATTACCTGGAAGTACAGGGGAATTTGTGGGGACAATTGCGATTACCGTTATCGTTGCTGTCTGCTGTTCTCTATTTATTTCCTTAACAATTGTTCCCGCTTTTGTTGCAAAATTTCATCGTCATCAAGATAGTACCGAAAATAGCAAAAAAGAGAAAACACGAAATCTATCCTGGCTACAAAATGGGATTTCAATTCCTATTTTGACTCGCTTATATCGGCGTACCGTAAAGTTCACAATAGCTAAACCAATTTTATCAATTATACTGGCTTTATTAATACCAGTTATAGGTTTTATTCAAGCTGGTAGTCTCGAACAACAATTCTTTCCGGCTGCGGATAGAGACCAACTGCAAATTCAATTAGAATTACCAGCATCAGTGTCGTTAACTAAAACTCAAACTTTAATTCAACAAGTTCGCCAACAAATTATTAAAAATCCAGAAATTAAAGATGTTCACTGGTTATTGGGTCGCAGTATTCCCTCATTTTACTACAATTTGACTGGTGGAAAAGAACAACAAGCTAATTACGCTCAAGCCTTAGTACAATTAAATTCTCTGACTTCGAGTCACCTAGCTAAAAAATTACAAACCCAACTAGACAAAGCTTTTCCGACCGCAAGAATTATTGTCAGACAATTAGAGCAGGGACCTCCTTTTGATGCACCTATTGAAATGCGGATTTATGGTTCTAATGTGGAAATTTTGCAATCATTAGGAGAAAAAGCTAGACAATCTTTAGTCCAAATTAAAGATGTAACTCATACTCGTGCGAGTTTAGATGAAATTCAACCACAAATAGAATGGAAAATAGACGAAGAACAAGCACGTTTAGCAGGATTAAATCGCACAACTATTGCTCAACAATTGGATAATTCCTTGGAAGGTGTCGTTGGTGGTTCAATATTAGAAGCAAACGAAGAATTACCCGTGAGAGTTCGTTTAGGACAAGAGCGAGGTAACTTATCACAAATATCTTCTTTAGATTTATTCGCAACTTCGAGTATTAATAGGCAAGGAAATAATCCCCTCGCTGCTGTTCCTCTTTCTTCCTTTGGTAAAATCCAACTGAAGCCAAAACTAGCTCAAATTACTCACTACAACGGACAAAAAGTTAATACAGTTCAAGGTTTTCTTAATGCTGGAGTTTTACCAGCAGAGATTTTAAATCAATTTCAAGCTCAATTAGAAAATAACAAATTTACCTTACCCCCTGGTTACAAATTGGAATTTGGTGGAGAGCAAGAACAAAGAAACGATGCTGTAGGTGGTTTAATTTCCACCGTAGGAGTTTTAATTATTTTGATGATAGCCACATTGGTACTTTCCCTCGGTTCATTCCAACTTGCAGGTGTGATCGGAATAGTTGCGATCGCATCTTTTGGTTTGGGTTTATTTTCCATCTGGTTATTTGATTATCCCTTCGGTTTCAACCCAATTATCGGTTCGGTGGGTTTGATTGGTGTAGCAGTAAATGACTCAATTGTGGTTCTCAGTGCTATCTCCAACCATCCCATCGCAAAAACTGGAAATCCTCAAGCAATCCAAGAAGTAGTATTACATTCAACCCGTCACGTACTCACCACCACCCTGACAACCGCAATCGGATTTGTCCCCCTACTGCTCTCCGGTGGAGAATTTTGGCCACCCTTAGCTGTTGCGATAGCAGGTGGTGTTGTTGGTGCGACTTTCCTGGCTCTTTATTTCGTTCCTGCTGCTTATTATTTGATTAAGTTGCGTTTTGGTAAAAATCGGTTTTCGTTCAAAAGGAGTTGAATTAAGTTATTTACAGTTGAGGTTAATACTTTTTGATAAACAAGTTTTCTTTCTGTAGCCAGATGTATTTAACTACATTAATTAATGCCGTAACACAACGGCAATATTGTCCGAAGTTAATTTACACCATGACTTGCCTCCCCTACAATAAAAATCGAAGGGACAAAAATTATGCCCACCCAATTACCTAAGAGGATGTTTTGAAAGTCTAATTTATACTTTACCTGGCGACTATAAGTCGCAGCTACACAAACAAAACCCGCCTGTGCGGGTTCTAAATTACTAGTCCACGCAGGTGGACTTCGTTTGTGTAGTAGCGGTTTCAACCGCCGGATACTTTTAAAACATCCTCTAAGAAAGTTTAGACAATATTAAACCAAACCATTGATTATCATCAGTCCAAACTTTTTGTGGAACAAAGCCCTTATTTTTAAGTAACTCTTGAATGTCGTTAATATCGAATTTGCGAGAAATTTCGGTGTTGATAGTTTCGCCTTTTTCAAAATTAACTTTAAGATTAAGAGAACGTAATTCTACAGTTTGAGCTTCTAATGAACGCAAATGCATTTCTATTTGATGCTTTATCTCGTTATAAAATGCCCAATGTTCAAACTTATTCACATCAAAATTACCATCAAAGCGGCGATTTAAGTGATTCAACACATTAAGATTAAAAGCCGCAGTTACTCCCGCAGAATCATTGTAAGCAGCTTCTAAAATATCTTGAGGCTTTTGTAAATCTACTCCTAATAAAAAATACTCTCCCAACTGTAAAGCAGCAGTAATTTGAGAGAGAAAATCATCGCATTTTTGAGGATTCAAATTACCCAAAGTACTACCAATAAAGCCAATCATTCGGTTGGGTAATTCACTTGGTTGCAATTGTCCTAATGCTTGTTCATAGGTTCCCGCTAATGCATGAACTTGCAACGTAGGATAATCTACTAATAGTTGTCTTGCACTTGCTTCCAAAATACCCGCACTAACATCAATTGGTAAATAACGCAAGGGATAACCCAATTTATGATATGCATCTAATAAAATCCGCGTTTTAGTTGAACTACCGCTACCAAGTTCAATTAACTCACAAGCACCAGTTATATCAGCAATTTCTTCAGCACAATTTTGTAAAATAGAAGTTTCAGTTCTAGTTACATAATATTCTGGTAATTCGCAAATTTCTTCAAATAACTCAGAACCGCGATCGTCATAAAAATACCGTGGAGACAGATATTTCGGATTATCAGTTAATCCTTTGACTACATCACTTCCAGGAGGGGAGGCAACTTTCGGTGTTAGTTGTTGCAAATATTGTATTTTCAAGCGATTTTCTACACTTTTCGAGTAACCAACCGATGCGCTGGTAGCTTTAGAAAATGTCATTCAATTCTCCGATTATTTGGTTTCAGAGGTTACTTGATTTAGCAAACCTCAAACCAAATCTAGATTATCAGTAATTAGCTACCAGTTATCAGGAATAAGCACGACTGGCAAATTTTTTAAATTTTCCTGTTGCTTTAAAGCTTACGAATTATACAAATTTACAATCGTAATCGCGCAAAGTAGTTTTGAACGCAAAGGTACGCAGAGGTTACGCGGAGGGAGCTTCCTAGAGGAAAGAGGTTGACACTCTCAATCAACTGCACAGCGGAATCCAGCGAACATTTGACGCACTCCGGGATGATACCAGTTACGAAAACTACTGCGTAATGCCCAGGGGCGAGTCGCCCAGCTTCCACCTTTAAGAACTTTATGTTCGTTGTCGAAGTAAACTTGGGAGTAACCTTTGTAGGGATAATATTCAAAGCCTTGATAGCCATCAAACCAACTCGCAGTCCATTCCCAAACGTTTCCCAAGGTATCATACAAACCGTAGGCACTTTGTCCTGATGGGTAAGCATTTACTGGTGTTGTTTGATTGTGAATATTATTGTGGTTGCAGTGTTCGGGTGTGGGTATTTGATCTCCCCAAGGATAAATACGACGGGATTTTGATTTTTCATCCCAACTCGCGGCTTTTTCCCATTCTGCTTCTGTAGGTAATCTTTTACCAACAAATGTTGCATATGCTTCTGCTTCGTAATAACTTACACCCCAAACTGGGTGATTGTACCAAGCTGGATTATCTTCCCAATAAAGTGGTTGTGTAACTTGTTCTTTTTGCAGCCATTGCCAGCCTGCTTCTGACCACAACTGATTATTTTTATAACCACCAGATTCCGTGAATATTCGATATTGTTTACAGGTTACGGGATAGCGATCGATTGAGTATGTATCTAAATAAACTTTATGGGACAAGCGTTCGTTATCCAGAGCATCCAAGGAATTATTACCCATTTCAAATTCACCCGCCCGAATTTGAATCATCTCATTGAGAGGGTTGGAGAGTAAAGGAGAAGAATAAGCAAGATGCCAAGAATTTTCTTTTTCATTACTTGACAATTGGTTCCTTATCAATTCCAATACAAAGCTAATGGTTTCACTATGCTGACTTTCATGTTGTAGTAAAAAGCGCCATAAACGTTCTTGCTGTTTTAAATCAGTTCTTTCCATACAATAAAGAACTTTCTCTCGGATTGTATCGAGGTAATCGCGAGTTGTTGCGAACGTAGGTAGTTTAACCCGTTGATTTTTCGGTAACCCATCTGCTGCATAAAGTTGACGGTATTGGGGAAACAAACAAGGTAAACCAGCACTACGCTCTAATATCCATAAAGATTCAGTATAGGCAATATGCCCCAAATGCCAGCCTACGGGGCTAAAATCTGGATGAGCTTGAAGACAAAAAGTAGCTTCATCCATATCTTTAAACAACTCAAGGGTTTTGGCGCGACATTCCACAAAAGCATTGATTATACTTTCTTGTGTACTCGATTCTTTTAAATTAGATTTGCTCAATTCTGAGATCACAATTTTCTCTCACACTAAGAATGCTATTTTCTGGGAACGAATTCCAATTACCTTTAAACAGCGGTTCGGAAGCAATGATTACAGAGTTGGGAAAATTTGCATCGTTTTGCAGCCAATATAGAGTTGGCGATGGAGATTTTGTACCAAAGCGAGAAGCCACGAGACGATTCCCATCACTGATAACTAAGTTGGCATAGGTATAGGTGTCGTGACGTTCCACTAACTCTTTAAGCTTGAGTAAAGTTAGATGCATAGCTTGCTCTAAACTTTTACCTGGGTTGTTTTGCAACTCGTTAAGCAGCAAAGCAAAAATATGCTCTGAATCCGTAGTTCCATTTACCCACTGATAAATTTGATCATTTAATAGACTGCGTATAGGTCTATATAAGGTCTGACGAAACTGATCAATTTTACCATTGTGAATAAATAATAAGCGCTGATATTTGAATGGCTGACAATTACTTATATCGAGTGCTTGTCCTAAAGTGGCACTACGAACATAGGAAACAACACATCCAGATTCAACATAACGACTGAGACTAGGTAAATTAACATCATTCCAAATCGGAAGTGTACTTCTGTAGGTAAAAGGTTCAATATCCTTGTCCTTTTGAGCATGATACCAACCCACACCGAAACCATCAGCATTCACAGTTCCAGATATCATTTCCTGGGGTTGATAGCTTTGGGTTATCAGTGAATGTTCGTGGTTGTAAAGTAGCTTTTCTAAAAAAATAGGTGAACCAAGATAGGCAAGTAATCGGCACATAAAAAAGGTTAAAGGTTAGAGGTTAGAGGTTAGAGGTTAAAGGGGATGGGGAGATATTTAAAATCTAAAATCTAAAATCTAAAATCTAAAATTCCTAACTCCGGTGCTACTAATTCTTTATTCATAATTGAACGCTGCGATCGCCAATGCACACCAACCTGCTATAAATGCTACACCACCTATTGGGGTAATTGCTCCTAATATTTTAATATCGCTTAAGCTGAGTGCGTATAAGCTGCCTGAAAAATAAGTATACCGATAATAAATAACCAGCCACTAACAATTAAGCTTGGTGATAGTGATTTGCTTTGATTGAGTAAATCGCCACAAGTAACAGTGCTAAAGCATGATACATTTGA
>JAAUSO010000148.1 GCA_012033205.1 Richelia sp. SL_2_1
ATCTTTTATAAATATATGTTTAGAAGTAATGCTTGATTTATTGTATCTTGCAGTTGAGGAATACATTGTCAACCTTCATGAGCAAAATCAAGTCTGAAATTGGAAATAATTTAATTAATCTACAATTTATCTACAAAACAAGCGATTAACAGCCCTACTTGATTTTTTTCACCCAATCAGGTAATAAATGTACCTAAAAAAACATTTGTTAATTCATGCTTCATCCTTTATCCTTTATAGTTTCTGATTAATCCGTGGATTTAAAAAAACAACTCGTTGCCCATCTTATCCAAATAACACGAGAACGTGACCCTTATTTAGCTACAGGGGGACATTTCTTTGTTCAAGAATACATTCGTGCTTCTTTTTCACAATGGGGAAGTGTGGAAATCCACACCTTTGAAGTTGGTAGCAAATCCTGCGAAAATCTCATCTTGAATTTACCCTCAGATTCTAAATCTGGAAAGAGTAATTTATCACCTATTTTAATTGCAGCTCATTATGATGCTGTGCCGGGAACTCCTGGGGCTGATGATAATGCTACCGGAGTAGCGGTTTTATTAGAACTCGCGAGAATTTTTGCTATACAGCCCACAAAGTATCCGTTGCGACTGGTTGCTTTTGATATGGAAGAATCTGGTTTGTTGGGTAGCACTGATTATGTAGCAAAGTTGCAACGAGAACAGCAAAAATTACGTTTGATGATGTCTTTGGAAATGATAGGTTATTGTGACGCTAATCCGGGTTCCCAAGCTTATCCGGCTCCGCTATTAAACAAGATTTATCCCAATAGTGGCGATTTTATTGCTTTAATTGGTAATTTTAAAACTCTCCCCGATTTATTTCGACTCCGCAATAGTTTTCGTGAAAGTGGAACTAAAAGTGAATTTTTACCAGTTGCGAATCAAGGTAAAATGATTTCTGCGACTCGACAAAGCGATCATGCACCATTTTGGGATGCCGGATATCCAGCGATTATGGTGACAGATACTTCATTTATGCGAAATCCTCATTATCACAAGCCCAGCGATAAAATTGGGACTTTGGATTTAGATTTTTTGACTGAGGTTTGTCGGGGTTTGGAAGTAGGGATAAGGAAGTTGTGAAAAAAAGTAGTGTGATTAAAAAGCTGATTATATTGTAATTACTATGATTTGCTCTTCAAATGAAAGAGATATTCTGTTCAAAAAATTGGCATCTAAGATTGTTCATAATCCTTATTTAGATAGAACTTTAGTTAGTTTTCAGGGTAATAAATATGCTGCATTTTCTTCTTGGTTTAAGTATCGAGAAGGTTTTTCTGAAAGACTAGTAACTTATATTATTGAAAATAGTCAGCTACAGCCAGGTATTCTGCTTGATCCATTTTCAGGAGTAGGTTCTTCTTTGTTTGCTGCTGCTACTCTGGGATGGCAAACCATAGGAATTGAACTTTTACCTGTTGGTTGCTTCGCTACACAAGCTAGAATTATCGCTCAACAAATTAATTTAAAATTATTCAAATCAATAATTTATGAACTAAAACAAATAAATTTTATTGATTATTCTGACCAAAGTAATGCATTTAATCATCTAAAAATTACTCAAGGAGCATTTTCAGAAATAGATGAGAAAAAGTTAGTAGGTTACATCTATTATTGTAATAAATTTATTGTAGACAAAGAGATACGTACACTTCTTTTATATGCCGCTTTTTGTATTCTTGAAGATATTAGTTATACTAGAAAAGATGGACAATATTTACGTTGGGACTATCGGTCTGGTCGTTCTAAAAGTAAAAAACAATTTAATAAAGGTAACATTTTAACTTTTGAAGTTGCAATTATTCAAAAGTTAAAACAGATTGAATTAGATTTAATGGTAATGCGATTCAACTTGATTTATTTAGTGATAATATATCATTATTGTCAAAAGATAAATTGCTTAATTTTGAAAATACACAACCGATAATTTATCAAGGTTCTTGCCTAGAAAATCTTCCAAACTTACAATCAAATAGCATTGATTTAATTATTACTTCACCACCTTATCTGAACAGATATGATTATACTCGTACATATGCTCTTGAACTAGCATTTCTTGGGTGTAATGAAGAAAAAGTCAAGCATTTGCGTCAAACAATGCTGTCATGTACTGTAGAAAATCATGATAAACATGATTATTTAGAAAAATTGTATTCTACAATAGAACGTTATTCTGATTTTTTAAAAGTTCATTCTACTTTTGAAAAACAAGCTGCGTTACAAGAAGTTTTAGAAATTTTAGAAATTTATAGAAAACAAGGAAAATTGAATAACAAAAATATTGTAAGAATGATACATAATTATTTTTACGAAATGTGCTTTGTTATTTATGAATCAGCTAGAATTCTTAAACCTGGTGGAATAATGGCAATGATAAATGATAATGTCAGATACGCAGGAGAGGAGATTCCTGTAGACTTGATTTTATCTGATATTGCACATTCTTTCGGACTAACAACACGACACATTTGGACATTGGGACGAGGAAAAGGTAATAGTAGTCAGCAAATGGGAAATCATGGTCGTTCTGAACTGCGTAAATGTGTATATATTTGGGAAAAGCAAACATTGTGACAATAGATAAAGAAGCTAATCGTATTAACTATCGGTTACGTTCGACTTTTTTTTATCGCAAACTGAAAGAATACAATACCTTATCATTCAGTGCCAAAATCGATGCATTATTACCAGTTAAGCAATTGTACATTTGGGATGATAGAGCAAACTGGGGTATTGGTGAAGATGCATTTACTTATGTAAGTAATCATTCTAATTTAGAATTAATTCAGGTATTTTGCCACCCGAAATTAATTAGAGAACACTCCATCTTATTAGCTTATTATCGCAATATTGCAGCACTTTCTCAGAAAGCAGTTAATTATTTAGTAGGAATAAATCTAAAAAAACTGGAAACTGACGAGCAAAACCAATTTCCATTAGCAGAAGATAAAGCTTTTGTACTATCCCGACTTTTCAATGAACATATATCTTTGATTATTGATAGTTCAATAGAAAGTCTTACAGAGAAAGAACTATATGGAATATTATTAGCTTCAACTGGAACACAAATTGATGGCTCTTGGCGTAATGCAATTGGAGAAGAAGCAGAAAAAATTGTACAGCGACTCCTTATTAAAGAAGCAAAAGAGCTCAAACTTCTTACCGCTTTTATCCCACGTACAGGTACAGCTATTGAACTATACAATTCAGATAATTTAGAACAACAATTAGGAAATATTCAATCTTATCGAGGTATCATGCTAGCTAATCATACCTCATTACTCTTTTCCAAAGAGCCAGATATTTCACTTCTGAATAATCAGGGTATAACAGTTGGTGTAATTGAAATTAAAGGAGGAACCGATCCCGCAGGAGCGCTTGAACGTTATGGTGCGGCAAAAAAATCTTTTGAAGAAGCTCTTCGCATAAATCCAGAAGTAAAAACTATTCTTGTTGCTAGTTGTATTACTACTGAAGTTAATACTCGTATTGAAAACGATTCTACAATATCTACATATTTTAATTTGACTGAAATATTAACTGAGCAAAAATTACAATACAAAAACTTTATTCAAGAAGTGTTTTCATTATTACAACTGGAATAAAAAAAAATCATCTGGAAATTCTTACCATTAAATAAATTAAAACATCGCTTCGCAATTACAAAATTGTTAAAACTTTGACGATGAAAAATCAGTTTGTGTCACAATAACGATATTCTTTTTAACACAGACTGCAAGGAGTAAATTAAATATGGCTGATTATAAGCTAGATAGTGTAGTCGCTGCGATGGGATTGACGGAAGAACAGAAGAAGCAAATTATTGAGCAATCGATTCGAGAAGAAAGAGAAGAAATTGTTGAACAAGCTTTAACTTTTATCGAAAATATATACGTTCATTTACCTTTGAAACGTGCGAGAAGTGCTGTCAATCCATTACAGCGTTTGCAGTTGCTTAAGTATGGTTTGGTAAAAATGAATGAATTTCATTTTCAGCAACAAATGATAGGCATATTTACAGAGTTAAGAGATTTACATACAGTTTATCTACCTCCGATGCCCTATCAATCGATTAATTTTGTTTTACCTTTTCTGATGGAGGAATTCTATGAGGGTAATCAAAGGTTTTATGTTGTTTCTCACGTACATGAAGATTTTGAACATCCGAATTTTCATAAAGGAGTGATAATTACTCATTGGAATGGTATACCTATTGAACGTGCTATTGAATTAAATAGTATGCGAATTTATGGTAGTAATGAAAATTCAAGTAGAATTCATAGCTTAAATTCTATGACGGTTCGTTCGGGAAGTAAATATTTGGTTCCTGATGAAGAATGGTTATATATTTCTTATTTAACAACAAATAAAGAACATTACGAACATCGTTTTCAATGGCAAACATATGATTTTCCGGAAAATCAAGTTGTTGGTAATTCAAAAGTTTCTGGTTCTTTAGGAATAGATTTTGAAGCTATAAAATTACAGAAAATTAAAAAAGGATTGTTTGCTGCAATTTCTAAGTCGGATAATCAAATATGTGATGAAACTGATTTTCAATGGAGTATTTTTAGTACTGATTATGGTGAATTTGGCTATGTCAAAATTCCCAGTTTCATGATTTATGATCAACAGAAATTTATTGAAAATTTGATTCGTGTTTTGGAAGATTTACCGAGAGATGGTTTAATTATTGATGTTCGCGGAAACAGTGGTGGATATATTGAAGCAGGTGAAATGATGCTTCAACTTTTTACTGCAAATAAAATTCAACCAGAATTATTTCAATTTATTAATACACCAACAACTTTAAAAATAGCACCAGAACCTTGGAAAAGTTCAATTAAAAGCTCTCTTCATACAGGTAATGTTTATTCTATGGGTTATCCTATTAGCGGAAATTATGATTATATTGATGAGATTAATCAACACGGAAAAAAATATTTTGGTCCCGTTATTTTGATAACTGATACATTATCTTATGGCGCTACAGAGATATTTGCCGCAGGATTTCAAGATCATGCTATCGGGACAATTATTGGTATTAATGGAAATACTGGTGGTGGTGGTGCAAATGTGTGGCAATATGATGATTTATTCCATCCTTTAGGTTTTTCTGCTCTACCTAGAAATGCACAAATAACCATGGCTGTAAAACGTTCTCTTCGTGTGGGAAATCACAATGGTTTTAACTTAGAAGATTGTGGAGTAATTCCCGATTATATTCATCAGATGACTCGCAATGATGTTTTAAATGGTAATGTTGATTTGATTGAAAAAGCTGCCAGTATTTTGGCAAACATGAAAGGATTACATCATTTACCTTTAGAATTATTTTAAACGGGTTCATCATGTAGAGACGTAGCACTGCTACGTCTTTTTGTCTGGCGGATAATCCTGAATTTTGGTATTTTTGTCTAGCAGATAACGCCGAATTTTTGTATTTTCGTCTGGCGGATAACGCTAAATTTTTGTATTTTTATATGTTTAGTTACAGGCTAAACGGCAGGAGACGTAGCAATACGCCCCGTCTCTACATTAATTATTTGTGTGCATTAAATTTGGGTTACAAAGCATCAATAAAATCAATTCCTGGTAATTCCCGTTGCTCAAGTTGACTGTTAATATATTCGGCTGCGGCAATTCCAGAAAGCATCGCACTTTCCATCAGATTTCCACCACACCAATCTCCACAACATACTAACGGTGAAGGTGTTTCTGCTGCTAAATAAGATTGTTTAATTGGGGTTTTAGGAAATGCATATCTCCACCGATGTACTTGCATCCATTGGGGATTTTTCAACCACTGTAAATTTAATGTGGAAGCAGCATTTTCTAGTATTTGTTGTCCAACTTGTTGCAATTCTTCTGATTCAAAATAATGTTGAGCGAAATCAGCACTACTGTGAATCACAAAATGTGGTTGTGTGGGATTTTTTCGTTTACTACTATCTAACCCAATCCATCCCAAAATAGAGTTGTCTTTAAATGTAATTGCTTTCCATTCCGGTTGTTGCAATGAATTGCTATATCCTGCCATTACTGTAATAGCTGGATAAAATTCCACACTAAATAATTCATCAAAAAAACTATTATTTAACAATTCTGCTAATGTTTCTAATAACATCACAGCTTGCGGTGCAGGAATTGCAATTACTACAGATGAAGCTGTAAATTCTTCGTTAGTTTCGCTGGTTAAAAACCATTGATTTTGAGAATTAAGAGTAATCGAATTAATACGTTGATTGTGAATTATTTCTAAGCCTTGTGTGAAAAATTTTGCGATCGCATTCATTCCAGACGTTGCAATGTAGGGAAGAGATGATGGAATGTGAGGGATAATAGATGAAGAATTAGCTTCTATTTCGTGAACAGTGTTAGTCCAAACTTCTAACTCTCCTTTTTCAATCAGTAAATTTACCAAACCTTGCAACACTTCACCTTTTGGTTTGAGATAACAAGCACCATGATCCGCTTTTGTTTCAAATAAACGACGGGTAGCAACTCTTCCACCAACACCACGAGATTTATCTATTACCCTTACCGAATATCCGGCTTGGGTTAATTGTTGAGCGCAAACTAAACCCGCCATTCCGGCACCAATTACAGCAACATTAGTCATTAGTCAATAGCCCGCTATATATAATTATCAGTTTTCTACAGTCTTACAAAGGATTACCAATAAGTGCCGAAAGCTAATAGTAGAATAAAGTACGGGAAAAAACTAATGTAAGGGAGGAAGGGAAATTGGATGAATTAAGGGTAGCGCTAGAGTTAGCTACTGAAGAAGAATTGCAAGATTTAACTGCAATTTTATTTAGTCGTAAGTTTAATCCTTTAGATTACGTGCAAACACCAGATCCGATAGAAGTGCAAAGTCAAAGTCGTCAAGCTTGGTTGGATACACTTGAGGAACGTTTTCGCTTTTTGGCTGCTCCTGGAATGACAGTATTACAGGGGCGTAGCAAACAAGTAACTTATCGTGAAGCTTTGTTACAAGTCTGTAAATATTTAAAAATTCCTTATTCTGACGAGTTAACAACGGTAGATTTAGAAGCTGAAGTGTTTCTGCATCTTTTAGGAAAAGTTTGGAACAAACTACCTGCCGGAGAAAAAAGAAAGTTAACCGAAAAGGTACAGCAGCAGTTAGTAAAATCGGAACTCAAGGAACCTTTACCTTTGACTTTACAAAAAGACCCCTTGGGTTTAATTTTTAAAGGTGGTAGTGCTTTAGCTGTGACTTCGGTGATTCAACCAATGTTACTCAAGCAAATTACTCGTCAGTTTGCTACTCATTTAGCTACTTATCAAGTTGCTAAACAAGCTGCAATTAAAGGTGGAACTGTCGCTGCAAAGCAATTTCAAGGTTATGCAACTGCACAAATAGCCCGTCAGGGTATGGCTGTAAGTGCAGCACGTTATGGTGCCGTCAGAAGCGTATTTGCATTTGTAGGGCCGATGATGTGGGCTTGGTTTTTCGCCGATTTAGGATGGAGAGCCATCGCCACAAATTATGGTCGAATTATTCCCACTATCTTCGCTTTGGCTCAAATTCGTCTGACAAGGGATGAATATTGGGAAATGGCTTAGGAAGTGAATGGGAGGATGGGGAGACAAGGGGATGGGGAGAAATTAACTGTCAACTGTTAACTGTTAACTCCTCACTCCTAAACCTCAATCCAAAATTTAAAACTTGTGCTGAGCTTGCCGAAGTATCTAAAATCCAAAATCGAATGACGAAAAATATATGGTCTTTTTTAAGACATCCAGACTCTAAACTGCGATTTTCTTGGTATTGTTTGCAATTAGGATTATTTATTTTTCCTTTGTTTCCGGCTTTGGGTGCTGTAGGTTTATTTTTAAGTTCTTTAATCACCTGTGTGCGAGAATATCGCAAAATTATCCAGAATCCTTTATATAAAGGATTTATTCTTTTAAGCTTATTATTATTAATTACCGTTGGTTTTGCTGCGGATAAAACAACAGCTTTTCTTGGCTTATTTAATTTATTACCTTTTTTTCTATTGTTTGCCGGTTGGAGTCATTTAATCCAAACAACTTGGCAATTACAGCGTATATCTTGGATTTTAACAATTAATTCCTTACCAATAGTAATTATCGGTATGGGACAGTTATTTTTAGGTTGGAGTACTTCAAACAGTATTTTTGGTTGGACGCTTGTCGCAGGAGGAAACCCACCCGAACGTATGGCTTCAGTATTCATGTACGCTAATACTTTGGCTGGTTATCTGGTAATCGTTTTCATCTTAAGTTTGGGTTTATGGTTGCACCAATGGCAGAAATTAAGGATAAGGGGACAAGAGGATAAGATCGAATTTTCTGCCTCTAGCTTCATTTTCCTCACCTTTGCGGTAATCATTAACTTCGCGGGGTTAATTTTAACTAATTCCCGTAATGCATGGGTAATTGCTTTAGTGGCTTCTCTGGCTTATGCTGTTTACCAAAAATGGCGATCGCTTATAGCTATCTTTGTCTCAATTGCTACTAGCATAGCTTTGGCTGCTTTTGCTCCTCTAAGTATTGCACAGTTATTTCGTAAAGTAGTTCCGGCTTTTTTTTGGGCGCGTTTCAATGACCAATTACACCCGGATAGACCAGTTGCTTTAATGCGTGCAACTCAATGGAATTTTGCTTGGTCTTTAACTATGCAGCGTCCTTGGACTGGTTGGGGTTTACGTAATTTTTCGGATATATATCAAGCAAAAATGAACTTGTGGTTAGGTCATCCCCATAATTTATTTTTAATGCTATCTGCTGAAACTGGACTCCCCGCAACACTGTTATTTTACGGTTTGTTGGGTTGGGTATTTATCAAAGGAGTGCGATCGCAAAGAATTATCCCCAATGAAGATAAGTTAATATTTTTCAGCTATTTGTTAGTGTTTGCAGCCTGGATACTTTTCAATACGGTGGATGTGACGCTGTTTGATTTTCGCTTAAATACGTTTTCGTGGTTAATGTTGAGTGCTGTAGCCCGAATTAAGTATGACAAATCTTTCTAGGGACATTTTGCTGATTATTTTGATTTTTATTAACTCAATCCGATTGAGTTGTAAATCATCAGAAGGCATTTTATCTGTAAGATAACTTGGTTAATTCAAATTTTATTATTCGATATTTTTGATTAAATTTTTTCAGGTGTGACAGATTAAAAAGAGTCTACTAAAATATTTTTATTTATTTTTTTATTTAATTTAGGAAACATTTTTTTGATTTATAAGTCATACTACAACTATTATTTTCAATTTCATAAAACTATAAAGATATAGTTCTCAGTATTTTCAAAGGTTGAAGTAATAAATTAACAATTGAGCCAAAATATTTGGAACCTTTTAACTTGTTTTTCGACAATGAATGTAAAAGCAACTTCTACAATATTTGGTGAATAATTATGAAACGCTTTATTAAGTCTTGCGTCACAATTTCAGCATTATCTTCTTTATTAATTGCTCCTGTTGTTTTGTCTGCTGGTCAGGCTTCTGCACAGCCTAAAAAAGGTTTTGATGGCAATTATGTTGGTGGTGGTCTTAGCGGTCAGGTAACTAACGGTGGTCAGCAAAACGATGCTGCTAACCTCGGCGGTAATATCCAAGGTCGTGTCAAAATTAAAAATACCCCAATTTCCGCACGTACTAAGGTTTTGTGGAACAATGATGCAACTGCTATCAACCCTGAAATTTCCGCCGATTTAGGTATTAATAAGAGTACTAATCTATATGGTGCTGTGGGTTATTCTTTTATTGAACAAGATGGTCAATCATCTCCTTTAGGTAACAAAGATTCAGTAACTGCAAGTATTGGTGTAGAATCCCAAGTTAAGAAAGGAATTGTTGTTTACAGTAATGCGACTGTATCCCTTGATGGTTTTGATAATAGCAAAACTCTACCTGTTAACGTCGGTGGTGGTGTTGGTTTTAAATTCTAAGAATAATTACTGCCTGATTAGCATTAATTTAACGTGAATTTGATCCGGACTCCTCGAATACCGTTTAGTGGGAATATGCTTTAAAACTTCTATTTTTGAGGTGATTCGTCGAGTTTTGATGATGGTGATCTCGTTTTACTAATAGTTAAGTCAAAAACCCGACTTCTTAAAAGTTTGAGAAGTCGGGTTTTGATCATGGTTATTTTACATTTTGCACCACAGAAACCTATCGTTAAAATAATTACTAATTGTTTGAGTTAGTTCTTACCCGCCTGGGACTGCAAGTCCCAGTCTGATAGCAGAAGTCCATTAAAATGGACTAGAATCTGGCATTTTTATGTTAATACTATTTTTATTTATATTTTTATGATGTAGTTGATGATGCGTGGGGTGCAAGATATCAGTTATCTCGTTTTACTAATAGTTAAGTCAAAAACCCCGACGAATTAAACAGGACTGATACTACTAAAGATATATTCCCAATTCCCAATTCCCAATTCCCAATTCCCAATTCCCTATTCCCTATTCTTTTGTTAAGTGTTGCTTCAATGGTAAATCAGGCTTTTTACCGTGATAAAATTAAAATGTTCCCCTTAATTCCTACTGGAATACCAGGAATATACTTAGCCGAAGGGATGCATCTTGATCAGTGACCACCGATCAGTGATATGAATAATCGACGTAAAATACCCCCGGACGCTTGTTAGATCGACTTGATAGTAGAGGTAAAGGTGGTATTTTCGTCAGTGTCATTGAAACAGCAATTGGTAATTAAAACACTGTAAAAATTGTACCTCGGCAATACAAAATGCCCTATTGAGAACACAATACCACTGTAATGGTTAAGTCTGCTCCTCCCGAAACCACAGTCCGTAAGCTATCCAAAGTTGAAGGAATCAAAGAACGCAGCAATTTTTTACGCGAACCTGTAGCAACTGAGATTCTCGAAGATACTACTCACTTTAGTGAAGAAGCCATACAAATTCTCAAGTTTCACGGTTCTTATCAGCAAGATAATCGCGATAATCGCGTTAAAGGACAAGAAAAAGATTATCAAATGATGTTGCGAACCCGGAATCCGGGGGGTTTTATTCCACCGCAATTGTATTTAACTTTAGACAAACTTTCGGATGATTATGGAAACCACACGATGCGGGTAACTACTCGTCAAGGTTTTCAGTTGCATGGAATTTTAAAGAAAAATCTCAAATCGACTATTGCCGCGATTGTTAAAAACATGGGTTCCACTTTGGGTGCTTGTGGAGACTTGAACCGCAATGTCATGGCACCTGCTGCTCCTTTTAAAAATAAACCAGAATATCAATACGCTGTCGAATACGCCGATAAAATTGCTGATTTACTTACACCACAAACTGGTGCTTATTATGAAATTTGGCTTGATGGTGAAAAAGCCATAACCGCTGAAGAAAGTCCGGAAGTAAAAGCTGCTCGTCAACGTAATGGTACGGGAACTGTTTTTCACGATAATCCTGAAGAACCGATTTACGGTAGCCACTATATGCCGCGCAAGTTTAAAATTAGCGTTACGGTACCTGGTGATAATAGTATTGACCTTTATACTCAGGATTTATCTTTGGTGGTAATTACCGACGAAAATTCCGAATTAAAAGGATTCAACGTTTTTGCTGGTGGTGGTTTGGGAAGAACTCACAACAAAGAAGAAACTTTTGCTCGGAAAGCTGATGAGATTTGTTATGTCTCAAAATCAGATGTTTACGATTTAGTCAAAGCGATTGTCGCTACTCAAAGAGATTATGGCGATCGCGCTCAAAGACGACACGCTCGTTTAAAATATTTAATCAACGATTGGGGTGTGGAAAAATTCCGTTCCCAGGTTGAGGAATATTTTGGTAAGGCTGTAGAACCTTTCAAACCTTTACCGGAATTTAAATATTACGATTATCTCGGTTGGAACGAACAAGGTGATGGCAAACTATTTTTAGGTATTTCGATCGAAAATGGGAGAGTCAAAGACGAAGGTTCTTTTCAACTCAAAACCGCACTCCGCAAAATTGTCGAGCAATTCAATTTAGATATTCGTCTTACCGCTAACCATAATTTAATATTCCTCGACATCGCACCCGAAAATAAACCAGCTATTGAAGAAATTCTCCAAAACCACGGTATCAATAGCGACCCAGAAAAATTGAACCATTGGTACGTTATGCAATGGCTTGTCCCGCATTTCCTACTTGCGGATTGGCCATCGCCGAATCGGAAAGAGCAATCCCCGGCATTTTAGAGCGGATTCGCACACTTTTGGATCAAGTAGGTTTACAAAATGAACATTTTGTGGTAAGGATGACTGGTTGTCCTAACGGTTGCGCTCGCCCCTACATGGCAGAGTTAGGTTTTGTCGGTAGCGCTCCCGATGCGTATCAATTGTGGTTGGGAGGTTCACCAAATCAAACTCGTTTAGCGTTACCCTACATGGAAAGGCTGCACGTTGATGAATTGGAAACGCAGTTAGAACCAATGTTTGTTTACTTTAAAGAATCCCGTGAAACTCAGGAAAGTTTTGGTGACTTTTGTCATAGAGTTGGCTTTGACGCGATTCGTGAATATGCTGCCAAGTATGAAGCAAAAACAGTTGCTTCTGGAATATCAGACGAGCGTGATGGTTTGGTTGAAGCAATGGCAGATTCGACTACGGCGCCGATTACAGAAGAAAGTAATGGTCAAGTAGTTGCGATTAATAATACTACGATTGCCAAGAAATTAAGACATCGAATCAGTGTTAGAGATGATGTTTACGACAAGCTCAAGCAAGCTTCTGAAAGTCAAGGTAAAACGATGACGGATTTGGTAAATGAAGCTTTGAAGGCTTATTTAGAAGTAGAGTAAGGGTTTGTAGTAGTTATTGGAAGTATGTTAATTAGGAGACGTTGCAATAGGCTGCGTCTACTAATTTTTGTTTATTCACAGAAGATTGTCAATTTTAAAAAACCGCTTTCCCTAATCTGAAAACGGATTTTCAACTTTGAGTCCAGCAATTCCTTTAAAATCACTAAGTAGGTCGGCGTTGAAAATTGTAATTATGGTAAGGGAGTAGGGTAAGGCTTTAAAGCCAATTTATATTTTGTTACATAATTTAGATTTATTGTTGCCGACTTACTTAACATTTCTTGTAACCAAAAATGCATCTTGATTTAGTGCAGTTGCAAAATATGCGACTTCTACAAATGTCAGCCTTGTGAACTTCTGGAATGGGTAGAATCTGAAAAATAACGGAGTTAACAATGAAAACCAAACAACCCAAAACTAATCAAAGCGAAAAGCTAAGAGCTATCGCCTACAGCATGGATTTACTAATACCGGGCATCTATATATGGTGTCCCTGGTTTATATTAAAAATCGGTGGTAGCTATCCCGATGACAATCCTTATAGGTATCCCGGTATGATTCATAGTTCTACTGGTGTGGCGATAGTTCTACCGGGATATAAAATATTTACTTCTTATCAAGGAAGTTATGACGCTTGATAAACACAGCATACAGGGTTTAGCTGCATTTACCACCAAAACACTACCGTCAAACGAATTTGAAAAACGAATGTTAAACGCTGGATATTTTGAAGTAGGAAGCGCACCCGGACAAGGTGGAAGAATTAAGGTCTGGTGGTCACACGATGAGTATCCCAGAGTTGAATCAATTTATAGTCCTAATAAAAATCTTGTGTTAACTGCATATCATGTATAAACAGGTTATTTACAAATTATTTGTGGTTATTATTTTGTAAATAATGAGTTTTAAAAATTTCTTTGATTAATGGCACAGTTTTATCTGCCAAATATCCTTAATTATAAAATTAAACAACATTCCAAAACCAACATCATGAATTGATTTAGCTAACTTGGTATGTGCCAATCTTTTACTCTTAACAAAGATGGGCTAGATTTGTCGCGTCTTTATCGTGCTACTGGGTGCATTAGATGAGAAGTCGGGTTTTTACAAGAATTTTTCGGTGTTACAGATACTTATTCTAAAAACCCGATTTCTACTTTCATACGCAAAAATATTAGTAATTATAAATACATTGTACTTTTATAGATAATCCCAGATTTGGGCTACTGAAGTTTAGTTAAAATTTGATTTAGATCGAACATTAGTAATCACGATAGCATTCTTGAATAAGTGATTTTTCCTAGGTATTGTGACAATTTTCGGTTTGATAAAGTGACTTGGATAACTGTTGTTTAAAACTAGTCAAGATAGTTTATTACTAAGCGCAAAAATGTAGCTTTTTTACTAGAAATTACTAATTAAAGTGGAATAAAATAATACATCTACGCATGAGGTAGGTTAGCGCTAATGTACCCAACCCCAGAACAACTGGCCGCTGACGAAGCTACTCCACCCGATAAACTCAGGGTTCTTGCTTATGAAAGTATAGAACTAGGAAGATTGGTGGCAGCAAATCCCAGTGCTGAACCGGATTTATTGCGGGAGTTAGCATCGAGCGAAGATAAGGCTACCCGCGAAAATGTCACGAAAAATCCCAATTCACCGACTGATGTACTGCTGAAATTGGCGGGAGATTTTCCGGCTTCATTTTTCTCTAATCCGGTGTTATCCCTGTTGATGCTGGAAAATCCCAATTTAGCAACAGATATATCATATTGGTCTTTATTAAAGTTATTAAAACAGGATGAAGCTCCGGAATGGTTTTTAGCTTGTGCTGCAATGCATTCCAATTCTTTGGTATTGGAAGCTGTAGCCAAACACAAACAAGCTTCCGAACACATTTTAGAACAGTTAGCGATTAAAAGTCGGTATGATCCCGAATTGGGTTTATGTATTGCACAACGCAAAGATATAACTCAAAGGGTTTTGGAAAAATTAGCAGAATATGGTGCAAGTTCCGTTCGCTTGTATCTTGCTACTTATCCCAAAATTCCTGTGAAAGTTTTGGAAATTTTAGTCGATAATCCAGAACCAAATTGGAATTTAAGAGTAGCTATTGAAACAAGTATTGCTAAAAATCCCAATACGCCCCTGAGTGTTCTAGAAAAACTGATCAAGGTACCATTAACCAAAGTCAAAAGTGCGATCGCCAAACGTTCAGATTTAACGAAGCATTTGATAATCGAATTGGCAATGGATTATCGGGTGCATACGATGAATTTTCTGCCCCAGAATCCTCACATTCCTAGTAGTTGGTTAGAGGAAATGGCAGAACATCCCCATGAACGGGTGCGGCAGATGGTGGCAAGACATCCTAACACACCAGCATATTTGCTAGTAGAAGCAGCGAAGGATTTGCAACTGCGTCAGTTTGTTGCAGAAAACCCTAATACTCCTCCAGAAATTCTTGAACAATTAGCAATGGATAGTCGGGGAGATATCCAGGCAGCTGTTGCCAGGAATGGCAGTACTCCAGGTTATGTATTAGAGATATTGGGTAGTACGCCGTTTCATGATTTGTTATTAGCGCGTCATCCCAACACACCAGAATCTACCTTACAAAAAGTGCTTTGGCGTTTGGCATTAGACGAACGTTTATCAGTTCGCAAATATGTAGCACAGCACGACCATGCACCAATGTCAATCTTAGTTCAATGGGCGAAACATTCACCAGAACTTCGTCCGTGGATAGCCTTAAACGTCCGCACACCATCCCAGGTTTTAGAGGAACTTGCCAAAGATACATCTAAAGATGTGCGTTATGGTGTGGCGAAAAATATGAATACTCCTCCCCATGTTTTAGAAAAACTGGCTGAAGATTGGCGATTAGAAGTTCGTCAAGCTGTAGCTAGTAATCCTAAAACACCCGGAAATGTTCTGGAGATATTAATTAAGGATTGGCATTTGCGTTCATTTATTGCTCAAAACCCCAGCACTCCCGCTACAGCATTAGAACAACTAACACAATTTTTCCGATACGACTGGCATATAGTACAGCATCCCAACACTCCACCCAAACTGCGCCAGAAATTATTAGAAGAATTTTCTACTAGCGTTGTGGAAACCGAAAGGTTATTTGTCGCAAGACATTCAGAAACGCCCGTAGAAATTTTAGAACATCTAGCCCAAGACGAAGACCCCGTTGTTGCCAAATCCGCAAAGCGTTCTTTAAGAAAACGTCAGGGAGAAGGTTAGAGGTTAGAGGTTAGAGGTTAAAGGTTAAAGGTTAAAGATTATAACTCGTAACTCCTAACTCCTAACTCCTAACTCGTAACTCCTAACTCCTAACTCCTAACTCCTAACTCCTAACTCCTAACTCCTAAATATCCCCAATCCAAAATCCAAAATCTAAAATCCAAAATTCTATGACTCCCAACGAACTCAAATTATTTTTAGACCAGCTTATTCGTAATAATATTCAAATCAGTACCATGATTTGGGGACCTCCCGGTATTGGTAAATCTAGTATTGTTAGTCAGCTAACACGAGAAAGTGGGATTGAATTTGTAGATGTTCGTTTGTCACAGTTAGCACCTACAGATTTGCGTGGTTTACCTGTTGCTGAAGATGGTATTTCTAAGTGGTTTCCACCAGAATTTTTACCTCGTAAGGGTAAAGGTGTATTGTTTCTCGATGAGTTAAATATGGCTCCTCCGGCAATGCAGGGAGTGGCACAACAGTTGATTTTAGACCGCTGTGTAGGCTCCTACGTAGTGCCAGATGGTTGGTTTGTATGGGCAGCAGGGAACCGTAAAGAAGACCGCGCTGCTGTATTCGATATGCCTTCACCTTTAGCAAATAGGTTTTTGCACGTAGAAGTACAACCGGATTTTGAAAGTTTTAAAGCTTATGCTTTAGAAAAAGGTGTACACGAGCAAATAATTGCTTTTCTTTCCTTCCGTACTACTTTATTACACAAAATTGACCCCCAACAACCAGCTTGGGCTTCTCCTCGCTCTTGGGTAATGGCAAGTGCGTTACATTGTGCCGGATTAAATATTAATCCAGCTGTAGGAACTGCTGCTGCTACTGAGTTCGCTTCATACATTTCTATGTACGACAATCTACCTAATTTGATTGCGATTTTGGAAGGAAAAGGCGAAACCATTCAATTTCCTAAAGAACCCAGCGTCAGATATGCAACGGTAGTTGGATTAACAGTACGTGCTGAAAATGCTGTTCAAGCGCTTAATGCTTTTAATTGGTTAAATCAAGTTGCAGCTAATGAATGGGTAAGACTTTTTGCCGTAGATTTATCGCGAGTCATGGAAAGTAAAGGTAAGCGGGGAGTTTTAGCCAATTTACTCAGCAAAAATCCCGAATTTAAGAAATTATTACAAGATTATTTAGATTCGCAGAAACCTTAGAAAGGTTAAAGGTTAAAGGTTAAAGGTCAAAAATTACTATCAACTAACTCCTAACTCCTAACTCCTAACTCCAAACTCCTAACTCCTAACTCCTAACTCCTAACTCCTAACTCCAAACTCCTAA
>JAAUSO010000149.1 GCA_012033205.1 Richelia sp. SL_2_1
CCACCAATTTCATTGCTTACTTTTGACGTAGGCGGAGTCTGAGACTCTTTTACATAGGGACAGGGGGAGGAAATCTCCTGGGCTTTTGAGCCACTCACATCACACGACTTTCACGTCGCACGCAATACTCACACCTATAATTAGCCCGAGTTATAACTTCAGAACGAATTTTGTCAGAAATAGCCATGAACTAAAGGGGCATTTCATTCAGATTTGGTATTTTGTGTCCTCGCCAGCGGAGAACTGACCAAGCATAAGCTTTTTGTAACATTAAACGGTCAGCTTTTATTCTTAATTCACTAAGTTCTTGACGTTCGCTTTTGTTTAGCTCCTCGACTGTGCTATTTTTCTCCAATAATTCTGTGTGACGTTTTTGCTGCTCCGAGGTGATTTGACTGTTGGCGATCGCCAATAATTCCTCCAGATCCCAAATTTGCATTTGCAGAAGTTCTTCCTGAATTTCTACTGGTGCATTGTCGGGTGTGGGGGGTAAGTTGCTGACGATGCTTTGGGCTGCTAAGGTTTCCAAAGGCTGCTGAGTTGCATTAGCAATACGAGCCAATTGTTGAAAAATAGCTTGTGGGAGTTCAACCGTGACTTTTTGCGTTGCCATTGGTTGTTAGATGTTGCTTGTTTTTATTACTTTTAATACTAACATTGCCAAAACTATCTGTTCTTTTTGAGAATAGTTTGTCTTATTCAAAAGTCAATCATAGAAGGATAATTTAACGTAAGGCGCTTTGATGGAGTTCCTGCTAGGATTAGCTTTAGATAGCTAGCGTCCTCTGTAAAAACTAAAGCTATAATTAGCATATAAAGATAAGCTGACAGGACGAAACCCCAGGCAATGGCAGAATTAACAATTCAAATTTCTGATGAACTAGCTCAGCGTCTAGAACCTTTGCAAAATCGTTTACCCGAATTGCTATGGCAATTGTTAGATGTTGCAAATTTACCGACAAACATAAGTAAGACAGTTAAAACTGAGCCTACAGATATTCCTTTAGTTTATCAAGAAGTTCTTGATTTTTTAATTAAGCGCCCAACACCAGAAGAAATAATTGCTTTTAAAGTTTCACCTCAAGCTCAGTCGAGATTAGAAGAATTATTGTCAAGAAATCGCTCCGCTACACTTAATTCAATGGAATTAGCTGAACTAGATGTTTACGAACAGTTAGAACATATGATGATTTTATTAAAAGCAAGAGCTTTCAAACGCAACGAGTAAACATGACTTCTGATTATATTTCTACGAAATTACGTAAACTTGTTCAAGAAAGGGCGAACAAACGATGCGAATATTGTTTGCTTCTTCAAGATTTTTCTATTTACACACATGAGGTAGATCATATTATTGCAATCAAGCATGGCGGTGAAACCACCGTAGATAATTTGGCACTTTCATGTTTATCTTGTAATCGCCATAAAGGTTCTGATTTCGCAACATTAGATCAAACGACTAAAGAAATTATTCCCTTATTTAATCCGCGTCGTCAGATATGGGATGAACATTTTTATATCGAAAATGCGAATATTGAAGCGAAAACTCAAATTGGTCAAGCAACTGCAAGACTACTTCAATTTAATGTTCCTAATCGCGTACTTCAACGACAAGTATTGATTAATCAAGGACAGTATCCATAAACTTCAAAATTAAATAATTTACTATAAATATTTATACTTCTCCAACAACCCCGCTTTGTGCAACCGCGATATTAATCCTGGACGTTTGCTGTAATCTTTTTGTATTTTATTAATACTTGCTTGAAATTCTTCTAACTTTCCTTGGTACTGTGCCAAATCCCGTAAATTAATCAAACTAGCAACAGCTTGATCGTAGGGTTTCGCTTGTTTGAGTGCAATCGCTTCAAATACCTGCTCCCATACTTTATCTTCCTTCTTCGCGAGCGCTTCTAATTTTTGTATCTTAGCTTGACGTTCTAACTCTCCTTCTTTTTTAAATCGTTGATTGGTTTCTTCTTCTCTTAATCCTATTAATTGGGATAAAGTACGTCTATTTGTATTACTATTAATATTTATTTCTCCTTTACCAGATAATTCCTGTAGTCTATGAGTTAACTGTATACAAAGATGGGATTCGCCTTTGAGGAGTCGAACTAAGAAATCATTTCTTTCTTGTTCGCTTAATTCTGGTATCAAATCCTCTAATTCTTCTTCCTCTTCTTGGAAATCACTAGCTGAAGCTGCGACCCAAATCAAGTCTTCGTCAATTTCAAAAAACTCAACAAAAGACGAAAGCGAACCTGATAAATTATCTAAATTATGAGGTACGGGAGGTTCGAGTAAATTTTCTTCTTCTTCACAGTCAAAATAAATCGTCGCAGCTTTTAGCCAAGCAAGATATAAACACCGATAATCACCTTGCAATATTTTATCCCGCAGCGATACCATACCAGACAAACAACCTTCACCACTTTCTATCCAACCGCTAATATCTTCGTCCCTGATATTGATGTCTAAAATTACAGAATTGCGCTTCGTTGAAACTGTAATATAATCTTCTAAGCAATAAGGTTCTAGTGCTGCAACATCTATTAAAGATTTGGGGAAACGAAACATCAATTGACGCGAACCCCAATTTGCCATATACACCATGATATCGAAGCATTTCTCTAGAACTTCTTGGGGATTACCGCGAAAATCTCCATAATTGTAAACAAATGTTGCTTGATTAGACGTTATCTGAACTCGACTAGAAAGACTTTCAATATCAGCTTTTTCTGTAGCAGTTAGCGGTTTATCTAATGCTAGGAACTCGTAATATTGATATTCGCTCACAGCACCCTTCCTAAATTTATCTCCACCAATTAAATTTTAAACATAAATGTATTCAAAGATGGGAAAATAATGGAAGATATTTTAATTAAAGACTGTAACAAAACCGATCAGTGGAGATAAATTTTATGTCCGATATAGCACCAGATAAAAGTCGAGAAGAGCGCATCGATATGGAAGTTGTTGTCGATGCTTACAATGAAGATGAAAGGGTAATGGGATGGTACTATTACTTGGAAGATAAGTTACAATTCCCTTTTAAAGCTAAATGGGTAAACCGTCAGCGTCCTAAAGGGAAGGAAGTTGAAGTAGTAGAAATGTCTCCGTCAGACGAATGTATGCGCTCGATGTTTGTTGAGGTGCGCTATAGGGAAGGGGAAGTTGATGATATATTTTCTGCACGTCTTGAAGATATTCATCCGATTGCAGTTGATGAAGAAACAGCGGAAGCTATTGCTGATTGGCATTACTGGGTAGATATGGGGTATGAATTTTAGCTAATGTCGGCATATCTTCCCAGGTTTTCCGATCGCAATACTAAGCTTCATTTAATAATTAACCGCCGAGATGCCAACAAACAAGTCATAGGTAGCATTACCACGGCTTCCCCCAACTGAAATCTGATAACTATTGGATTCAGATTTTGGTAACTTACCATGCCAAACTCTTGTGTCTTTTCCTTCTTCTGTTCCAGGAACTTCTCGCCATATACCCCCTTGTTTATAAGACAATTGGAAGACAGCATTATTTTCAATGGAAGCGATCGCAATAGATGTCCACTGTCCGGGTTGAGCATTAAAGTAATATTTGTCACGCTCTCCACGTATCACACTATTAGAAACTACTGTAGATATTTTCTGTTTATCAAAGGTGAGATTAAATCCTCTACTACCACTATTACTTGTGGATTCATTTAATGACCAAATAGTTAGCGAACCTCCATTTTGACCACCACTAGCAACAAGAGTCTTAGAATCGGGAGCGAAAGTTAGAGAATAGGTATGATCGGGAGAGAAGAGACTACTGAGCTTTTCAGATGTGGACATACTCCAGATTTGAATTTCCGAACCAAATCCCCCAACAGCCAAAGTTTTGGAGTCAGGACTAAAAGCGATCGCATGGGGTCGATTAATTCCAATATCTAAAGTTTCAACAGTTTCCCCCGTCTCCAGGAGCCAAATTTTCACCGTTTCATCGTTGAAATAACCAGCTAGTTTCTTACCGTCAGGACTGACGGCTAAAGAATTAACCCCACCGACACTACCAGCAGCAATACTACGAATTAGCTTACCTGTATTCAAATCCCAAAGTTTGATTTGTTCGTCGCCAAAACTTCTGCTAGCAATTATCTTGTCATTAGGAGTAATTGCCACAGACACAACATTACCAGAATGGGCTTTAATAGAACGAATTAATTTGCCATTTCTATTCCAAAGTGAAACTCTACCGTCACCATCCCCGCTAGCAAGTATTTGACCGTCAGGACTCCAAACGATTGCATATACTGGCTTGACGTTTCTTAAAGTATTCTTTAATTCACCATTCCGATTCCAAAACTTGATGGTACCGTCCACACTTCCACTAGCAATAGTTTGATCATCTGGGGCGATCTGCTTGCAGCAGCGCTTCGCTATCGCAATAGACTGAACCCAATTGGAATGTGCGGATAAAGTACGGATTAATTTTCCCGTATCTCGCGACCAAAACTGCACTTTACCTTCATCATCACCGCTAACAATTATTTGACCATCCCGACTGACTGCTACAGAACGAGCTATCTTCCATTGACCAGGAGCGACTAGAATTTTTTTGTCTGGTGCTTGATTCTTCAGTTGCTTGATATTCTCGACTGAAGAATGTTTGGCATCAGTATTTTTCTCAGTTACTAATGTAGACGCTGAGGTATTGGAATTGATAAGTACAATGCTGAGAATAGCGCTAACAGCAACAGATGTAAATAGCTTCAATGATTTTTTATACATAAAATTTATTTGGAATTGAGATGTTTTATAACTTATATACAGTAAGAGTTTGAGGATTTACTAAAAAATGCGTTTGTTTTTTGGGATTGCTAAGGGCGAAAAATTTAGCCAATAACAAATCTACCTAAATACACCATCACTATATAAGTTAAAACAGTGTAAAAAGCAACACAATGTAATTACTTTTTTTATTTCATACTTTTATTACTTCAGCAAAAGTTAATCTAGATTCTTAAACAGCTTTTTAAGGTTTGGTTAAGCTAAAGAGTTGTATCAAAAGTAATCGGAATCTATTTTTTCTGCAAGAATTAATATCAGTACCATTTTAAATTTCAAATGACTGATAGTTATTCGCTGAAATTTGAAGATTCACAAGCTGCCTATGCTCTCAAAAACCGCCAATTTAGCTCATATGAAAGCTATGAAGCCAGACTATCCCTGTTCAATTTATCAATATTGGCTGACTATGACCAATTAGTATGTCTGCCGGAACTTTACAATATTGACAAACACTGGTACCAAATTGAAACTGCCAAGAAAGTTATCAAGCAGTTTGGTGGTAGAGCGATGTTGTCCGATGAAGTTGGATTGGGAAAAACCATTGAAGCTGGAATGATTTGTAAAGAATACCTTTGTAGAAATCAAATCAAATCCCTTCTAATTCTGACTCCTGCGACCTTAGTTTCTCAATGGCAACAAGAACTGCAAGAAAAGTTTAACATTACTACGGTAACAACTGATTCAAGGCAACTGCCACCATCTGAGTTTTGGACAAGTCACAATCATATTGTCGCTTCGATCAATACTGCCAAACACTCCACTCACTTTGATTATGTCACTTCCCGTTCCTGGGATATGGTAGTAGTGGACGAAGCTCACCACCTGAAAAATCGCCGTACTCTTAATTGGAAGCTTGTTGATGCAATCAAAAAACGATTTATTTTGATGCTGACAGCGACTCCCGTTCAAAATCATTTGGTGGAACTATTTAATCTTCTGACTCTACTCAAACCAGGATTGTTAAAAACAGAAGTTCAGTTTAAAAAAGAATATGTCGCATCAATTGATGGTAGAACTCCCAAAAATTCCGAAAAATTAAGGAATTTGATGCGGGAAGTAATGATTAGAAACACCCGTTCGGTTGTAGATGTAAAACTTCCTAAACGCTTCGCTTCTACTATTACGGTACAGCCAACCCTAGAGGAGAAGGAATTATATCAAGCTATCAACGAATACTTGCGTTCATCCCAAGAAGAAAAAACGATTGATAAATTAACCAGAAATAACCTACTGATGCGTGCTGGTTCCAGCCCAGCGGCTTTGCTTACTTCTCTCGAAGGATTGCAGTCTCGTTTTAATAATTCTCAAATCTTGTTTTTAAAAAAGCGTGCTAGTAATATCAAACAGTTTGAAAAAACTCGGATGTTAGTAGACTTGCTGAAGAAATCTAATCAAAAAACTTTAGTATTTATCAATAATCTTGCTACCCAAACTTATTTATCCGAAAGCTTAACAACTGCTGGAATAAAACATAGTCAGTTTCGCGGAGATATGTCTCTCAAAGCTAAAGATAGCGCTATTGAAGAATTCCGAGAACAAGTTCCTGTGATGTTAGCAACAGAAACAGGAGGAGAAGGACGCAATCTACAATTTGCCAATGCAATTGTTAATTATGACCTACCTTGGAATCCGATGAAGATTGAACAACGTATCGGTCGTCTTCACCGCATAGGTCAAACTCAAGATGTTTTTATCTTTAATTTTTGCATTGCTAATAGTATTGAAGAATATATCCTCAAAGTTCTGCATGACAAAATAAATATGTTTGAATTGGTAGTTGGAGAAATCGAAACCATATTGGGGAATATGGGGGATGAATTTGATTTTGAAGATATGGTAATTGACCTGTGGTTGGCGAATTCCCACAAAGATGAATTAGATAATGCTTTTGATTCTTTTGGAGGACAGTTATTAGATGCTAAACATAGTTATCAAAAAGTACAGGAGTTTGATGAACACTTATTTGGAGATGATTTAGAGGCATGAAAAATCAACTTCTTGATGCTATCAACCAAGTAATTAGTTTAAACTCTGGAGTTGCAGAGTTTACGAATGATGATACTTTAGAAGCATTGCTGCCAGTAGATATTGCTCGCTCTTTAGATGTATCTGATTCTATTAGTTTTAGCACCAGAGCAGATGTAAACGACAGCTATTTTGTTACCTATAATTCAGAAATATTTGATAAGTTTTCTGGGTTACTTGATGTTCAAGGTTATGCATCCGTACTCGGTATCAAGTATGATGGTTATTTGAAAACTACAGGTTTTGAGAAAAAATCAACGATACTTTCTGTCCGCAGAACGGTTTAATTCGCGTCGGTAAATCTTTTGAAGCGCTAACTCCCTACATATTATTTAATATGTCCTATACCGCGAGCGCAGACGAAAAGCGGTTGGGGATGGTATCGTTTTTTGTTAACGGTCTTACGGGTATTCCCGGCGTAGAAATTGGTGATGCATTGTCATGGAAATCCGACCAAATTTGTGTAAAAGATGCATCAAAGTTGGCACATATTAACTTTGAACCATTGTTGAATACTGCTAATTCTTATGCATCGAAATTAATTGACATAGAAATTACACCTTGGCGTAAAAGCTTGTCGCGTAAATTAGGTAGAGACGAAGAAAGAATTAAAAATTATTACAACACAATTGTTTCTGAGATTAGAGCCAAAATTAAGAAGAAGAATTTAGAAGGAGAAGCAAAAGAGAAAGAATTAGCTCGGATTCAAGCAACTCAACTGGAATTGAAGCGAAAATTAACCGATTTGCAAGAACGATATTCGTTGAGCGTCACGGCGCAATTACACAGTACTTTAGTGATTTTATTGCAAACAGTTCATATCGAATGCGAACTGATTAGAAAAAAGGCAAAACGGGGAGTAATTGCCGTTTGGAATCCTTACTTGAAAATTATTGAACCGTTGCGATGTGAAGAGTCAGGGGTGCCAGTTACAACATTTTATTTGAGCGATGAGTCAGCTAGAATTATTGCTCCGGAGGTTTATAGTAAGTAAACTGTTTAGTAAGTAAGGGATGTAGTTGTAAGTGTTTTACTTGTTTTCCACTGCAAATACCGGCTTGTATTATCAGCAGTAGTCCTAATTAGATGAAAGTAAAAGGGCAATATTTTGACTTGCTGTCATATGAATATTTTTATATTGCTGCGGAGATATTATCCTGGTTAATTCCTCATCTACCCGGTTTGTGTTTCCTAAGTAATCCCATAGTTTTTCTTTTAGGGGTTTAACAATCCGTCTAAGTTGCTCTTCTTGTAGTTGCTCATCTTCAGTATCTTTTGTAATAAAGCTATGGCTGATTAAAAGTTCAGAACCTTGAATAGATTGATTTTGAATTATTTGAATTATTTGATTGTAATTATCTTCTACAAATATATTGGTAACAAATTTTAAAGTTACTTGGTCTAATGTATAAAGTATCGGATATTCTTCTAAGTTTTTCTGTATTAATGAATATCCATCTATTAGATTATTTATAGTATAAAATAACTGATTATAAGATAAAAAGTTCTTGCTATCTTGTACTATTTGCTCCCATAAAGCTGAATTACGTCTAATAGCAATCCAGTAAATAAGGTTTTTTTCTGCTTGCGAAAGTCTTTGAAATTGATTATCTAAAAAAAACGTTAATGTCATCGTCAACATATATGGATATAGCTTCTATAAAACCAGATACTTCACCCTCGAATACTGTATTAACTCGTTTTGCAATTTTTTTGAGTATCCACGGGTTACTATAACGTCTACTAAAATCTTCAAGTTCATCTTCTGTGCCAGAAAGACCTTCCGCTCTTAAAAGTTCTTTCGCATCCTGATAACTTAAGGGATCTAATTTTTTGATACGAACCTTTGTATCTTTAATCTTACCAATAATTTTAGGTTTTTCTCTACTTAGTAATAATATGCTACTTTGATGTGTTTCCTCAGCAACTCTTTTCAATAGTTGATCGTATTTTTGGGAATTTTCGCGATCACTATCTATAATCTCTTCCCAATTTTCTAATATAAGCAGACATTTGGACTGGCATAATAATTTTATCAGTAGTGAAATATCATATACATTCTCCTGATTATTTGAGATAAATGGTACTATTTTTGTTAGCAAATCTTTAAAAGAAGGCGTGGAATTAAGAGAACACCAGATTATATAATCATATTTGTTCGCAACATTTTCTACTAATTGACGAGCTAATGCAGCTTTTCCGATTCCTCCTACTCCATGAATAACAGCCAATTGACAAGCTTCTTCGAGCAACCATCGCTGTAGTTCATCTAACTCCTGAATTCGACCGTAAAAATTACCAAGTTTGGGAGCATCTTCTAAATTAATATTACTATTAATTAAATTTTCTTCGACTACATCTTCCCAATTCAAATCTAATACCTTACAGAAAGCTTTAAAAGCATTCGCATTAATACGTACTTTTCCCTGTAGAAACCGTTTCCAACTAGCTAGAGAAATATTGTCTGCGTAAGTCCTGATACCATTAAGTTGAGTATTCCACATAGCATCCCAACCCCTTTCTGGCTCTATCTTCTTACTTGCTTCTTCGAGCCATCTTTCATCATCTATGATCCAACCTTTCTTAGCTCGAGCTTGTTGAATTAACATTTTTCCCCGTTCAGAAGCTTTTAAAGTTGCACGCTGTCTCATATAAATAAATTAGAAAAATCGCAAAATGTTTGCTGTTTTTAAGTCAAAAACGGTTAGATTCACATCAATACTAGCTTTCACAGCCGTTCTCTCGTTCTGGCTTCTTTAAAAGAGAAAAATCACTCTTTTGTTGTTCCGAAGCATCAAATTCTTGAACAACCTCAACTAAAACTCCGATACCTGTTTCAAGTGCGCGATCGCCGTTGGAGCAAAATTTTATTGATGTACCCGCAGCACCAGTTGTGAGATAACCTTCTCGCAAAGATTTCGCTAATTTTTTGCTAGTAACATCTGAATCATTATTTTTTCTTAAATTTTCTAATACGTTAGTAATGACTTGGGTTGCGTCATATGCCATTGCTGTACGCCAATTTATTTGACTTTTCCAAAGCTCTTCAGCTTTTGTTTCAAACTCAGACCTATTTTCACTTTCTTTGCTTCTATGCCAAGGAACTGCAATTATCATTTGTTCTTTTCGGAGGTTAATTTTTGTTTTTTTTAAAGCATTGATTAATGCCAAATTATATACGCCATCACTCCCCAAAAATTTCATTTTAGAACTCTTTAGAGAGTTTACAAAATCTCTTGCTGCTATTTTTGATGTCTCAAAATCAAGAGCTAACAATATTACATCTGTTTTGTTATCTTCTTCGGTTTTGATAAAATCGCTGATATCTTGATTATTAGAATCAGAACATATTCGAGAATTAGATGAAACTTGACATACGTTAACTGTTTCTCTCGTATTATTTCGATTTTCAAGAACGTTTTTAAATACGTCTCGAAAAGATTTACTATAAGGCGTTTCATCGCCAATCATAGCTATTTTTAAATCTTGTCTTGTACTATTATCATAAATATAGTTTATTAAATCACTTGCAGCAGTATAATCAGTAGAAGATGTGCGGAAAAGATAATCATAATTTAAGTTAATATAATTGTTTTTTCTTACAACCGTACTATCGGGAGAAATCAAAACGAGTTCGTCTTTATAAATTTGAGCGGCAGCAGCAGCGTGTTCACTAGAAGGATGACCAATAACCCCTATAATAGATTTATTTTTGACAAACTCATTAGCTATCTCTTCTACTCTTTTAACATTCTCTGAGCTATTACTGGCATTGACTTTGTGTCTTTCGTTGGCTATTTGAACTTGTAATAATCGTTTCTTCTTGCAATCTAGAGTCTTTTCTTTGATTTTATCTACTATGTAATCAATACCACAATTATATTCGCTTTGAGCCTGAGCAATACCGCGTAATGTTTCCTGACTAAGAATAGTCTCATTATTTAAATCAATAGGAATGCTAGCAGCAATTTTGATGGGATTATTAGTTAAGGCTGCAATGGCGTTATTTAGGTAAATAAGAGCTTCTGGGTCATTAGGATTATTCGCAAGATGTGTCTTAAAATTTTCGATTGCTAATTCATACTTACCACCTATGAATGCTTTTGTTCCTGCTTGTTTCTCTGGGGAAGTTTTGGTTTCAATTAGAATGTCTTCTCCCCAACTAAAACCATCTCCAATATCACAGCTATATTCTGAACAAGGTGCAGGTGGTGGAGGTGATACAAATATTGCAATTATTCGAGAACCCAAATCAGGAATTGCAAATACCATAATCGCTGTTAACACAGCTAAAACAGGAAATACTATCCAACGCTTACTTTTTAGGAGTTTTAAGATTTTTCTTTTTAAATATTCTAAAGGATTTCGTTTTTGTTTATCATCTAGAACATCAAGAACCTCTTGAGCCGATTGATACCGTTCTCGTGTATCGTGCGACAACATCTTGTCTAATATATTTGCCAAATCTGGACTTACATTTGGTGCATATTCTCTCCATGTTCTCCTGAGTTGTGACGAGGGAGAAATTTGAATAATTTCTCCTAGATCTCTAGCTGTGAGTAAATTAACGCAGGTGGCAGCTATAGCGTATAAATCTGCTGAAGCGTCTATTGTTCTACCAGCCAATTGTTCGGGTGGTGCGTATCCCGGTGTTCCCATTACAAGTGATTGAGCTACAGGAACACCGAGTTCTAATTCCCGTTTTATAGCTGTATCAAAATCAATCAGGTACAGTTTTTTATTCTGATCGTGGCGAATTATATTAGCAGGTTTGATATCTCTGTGCAGAACACCTTCTTTATGAGTGTAAGAAATTATCTCTAAAAGTGATTTTAAAATATCATGAACTTCATTTTCCGGATATTTTCCTCGGTTATTTAATTCCTCGGCTAATGTTTCACCTGGAATATATTCTTGTACTAAATAAAATAATGTTTTTTGTTGGTCTGGTGTTGGCAGATTGAAATAACTGTATATATTTGGTATCTGCGGGTGAGCCAACTCATTTAAAGTATCAGCTCCTTGTTTAAATTTGTTTATTACGCTTTGAAGTTGCGATCGTTCTAATCGTTGCTGAGGATGTAATAGCTTTACTGCACGATAACCGTTTGAAAAATTCAAATCGCGGGCATAAAATACTTTACCAAACCCTCCTCCGCCTATTTTTCTTAAAGGCAGATAGCGCATCTCTAGAATAAGAGGCATTCCGCAACATTCACAAAAACGTTGTTTTCGGCTATTGTCATCAAGAAATGTCTGTTTGAATTCTGTTTCATTAAATTCCCTTTCGGGATTCTTACATTGTGGATTAGTACAATAAATTCTCACTAGATTAACCTTAGCTTTAGTTTTTTTATACATTGAATTAAAAATAATTGGAATTAGATTAGGAGAATTTTCAGAATTAAAATCTCTTAAGTTTGGTAAAATTCTCTACTTGATTTTTGCTTATTCATGTTATTTTGTGACTCAGCTTATTTCCGATAGTAGTTTTAATAAAGCTACGACAGTCAAAGTGTTTTCCCATTAAGCACAAACGTTAAGAACAATCAACGAAGTTGAACTTAAAGCTTTTTAACCCGTTTGGCACCGTATCTTGCTCATTATTTTGCCACTAATTCGATTTTCTTATAATTGCACCAATATTATCCGCATTAATACTTAGAAAGACACATCTTAACAATAATTAATGTTTTAGATAAAATGTAACTATAAAGCTAAAGGGTAAGTTTTAATACTTGCTTGTAAAGTATCAAAAGCAATATTCATTTTGTGTAATAAATTTCATTGATATATTCAGCGATTTAGTTCATAATCTTCAACATTTTCAGCTGATTAGAGTAATTGAGTTGAAGTGTAAAATTATTTCATCGATTTGAGTTAAGCTCACTACAAGGATTCATTCCCACTCTTATTATGCGGAGCATTGTAAAAACGTCGGAACTCATAAAAACAGCGGACGCTTTGGTTCTCGCCAAAACAGGAAATTCCTTGAAAGACGTTCAAAAAATTATCCTAGAGCAAGTTTTAGAAGGGAAGAAACTTAAAAATATTCGGGTTACTGGCTATTCTGATAACACCGTGCAGAGAGTCTTTTGTCCAAGGCTTTGGGAATTATTATCAGATGCAACAGAACAAAAAATACGTATTAATACTGTTAGACTTACTCTTGAAAATATACAGAATAAGTCTAAATATATTTCTGAAGGCGAAACAAGCGAAATTACTGTCTCAACCGAACAGCCTTCAATCACTCCATCCGTAACATCAAAAAAATTACTCCACAATCTACCCGCTCCCAGTTGCACTTCTTTTATTGGCAGGGAAGAGGAGATTACTCGATTGTTGGAGTTGCTTTCACCTAGACATACTGCTCATTTAATTAGCGTCGATGGTATCGGTGGTGTAGGAAAAACAACTCTTGTAGTAGAAGCAGCCTATCGTTGTTTGGGCGCTAGCAATAATGAAGCTTTTATGGGCGTACCTACATTTGATGCCATTATTTTTATTTCCGCTAAACAATATTACCTTACACCTTTTGGTTTGTTACCTTCTTTGGCTCCGCGACGAACTTTGGATGATATTTTTCGCCAAATTTCGCGTATTTTTGATGAATTGGACATTACTGGCGTAAGTTTTGAGGAGCAATTAGATTTAATCAAAGATGCTCTTTCTCGCCAACGTACATTATTAATAGTGGATAATTTGGAAACTGTTGAAAACCAACAAGATGTTCTTGCATTTTTATATGAGTTACCACCAACGGTAAAAGCAATTATCACTACTCGCGAACAAATTGTTTTTGTTCCAGTAAGATTAACCTCTATGCCGGAAGCAGATGGTCTTTGCTTGATTAAACACGAAGCTCAAGAAAAGGGAGTATCTTTGAGCGAAGCAGATCAAAAAACACTTTATCACATTACGGGGGGTGTTCCAGTTGCTATCAGTTATGCAGTTGGGCAATTAGCAAACGGCTACTCGATTAAAGAAGTCTTAGAAGGGGTATCTCAGGCTACAGAAGATGTGGCTCGCTTTTGTTTCGATAATTCGGTAAAGCCGCTAAAAGGGCAATCGGCACATAAATTATTAATGGCACTTGCTTTATTCCCAACACCTGCTTTGCAAGATGCCCTCGTGCAAGTTGCAATCCCAGAAGCTAATTCCAACACAATCAAAAATGATTTGGCTCGCTTACGAGGACTTTCTTTAGTCAGACAAGACAATTATCGCTACAGTATGCTACCACTGACTCGCGAGTATGCTCTTGCCGAACTGAATAATCATAACGATTTTGAACAGAAAGCACGGGAGAGATGGATTAGTTGGTATTTGAATTTTTCTCAGAGATACGCACAACAAGATGCCAAAGAATGGCAGCAGTTTGATGGTTTGGAGTCAGAATGGCAAAATTTACAAGCTGCTATCGAATGGTGTATGGCTGAGGGACGGTATGCCGAAATGCTCGATTTCTGGCAAAATATCGAGGCATACACCCATATTATGGGTAGGCGAGAAAGCCGCTTGCAGTATTGGGATGACCGTTTGACCTGGACTGCATGGCTAATTCAAGCAGCAGAGCAACGCGGGGATTGGTCGGTTGCAGCACAAGTCATGGTTGATCGTGCTTGGACTCTCACTTCAATGGGAAGACACAAACAGTTACAAGAAGCAGAGGAACTATTTGCGCGGGCTTGGTCGTTTCGTCATCATCAAAAACCTTTATTTATATTAACTTTAGCCAAAAATATTGCTGTTTTATGCATACAGCAGTATAAATTTGATGAAGCGCAGACATGGCTGAATCAAACAATAGAACTACTGACACAGACACAGTTAGACGAACAACAGCGAGTAAAACAGTTGGTTCAAATTAATTATTATCAAGGTGAAATTTGTTTTAAAAATCAAGAATACGAGCAAGCAAAAACTTTTTTTGAAAAAGCGTTGAAATATGCTCAAGAGATAAATTGGCTACGTGCTATCTTCTGTACGCAAAATTGGCTGGCTGAAATTGCCATTGTCAAAGGACAATTGGATAAAGCAGAGCAGCTGCTTACAGAAGGATTACGTGTAGCTGAAGCAAACGTTGATAAATGTCGGATTGCTTTTTGTAAACGTTCATTGTCTAATTTAGCGAAAGCGCAAGGGAATTTAGTTGAAGCTCGTGATTATGCGATCGCTGCATTGGGAAATTTTGAGAAACTGGGAATGCTGTTAGAAGTAGAAGAGACGCAAGTTCTACTCCAGTTATTAGATACAGTAGATTGAGTCTCGTCATTTAAGGATAAAGTCGAAAAGCTTTATATGTCCCGTTAACTTACATCTTGCAACATTGTCGTTAAGCCCCGACACCCGCCTTGTAAGCCGGAGGCTTTCTCGTAGAGAAATCAAAATCATCGGCTAATATACAAAGTACGTTGAAACGCACGCTTATGTCATGCCTAGTCGTCTTTAGACGACTTTGTTTTAAGCCTGGGAATTTATTCCAAGGCGGTTGTTGAGAATGGTGAGAAATCAGTTAATTAAAGTGATAGCGGGACAATTCTGCTTCAAAATCTTACATCGAGTTTACTGAACTTTTTATTGAGCTTTAAATGAGCTTTTTTAGTTATTTAAGTGATTCTTGTCAACCTTTGACAGAAATGGCTTAATAATATCAGCGAAGGAAACAGGTATTCAGACCCCATTTAGCTTAGTTACTTGATTCAATTACTTGTTACTAATCTAAAATACAAACCTATTTACCTATCGTCCGGATTGAAATTTTAATTTATCTAATTACCCAATCATGAAAAAGAGAAAAGGTAGAAAATACAAGGGCTATGATTCAGGCTTACCAAAATGCTTGAACATCGAATATTTTGTTGAAGAAATTAAGCTAAGCCAGAGGGAATCTAGTTTTTATTCTTATTCTCGTGTTTTTCCGTTGATACTAAATTACTGGCGAACGGCTATAGACGGTAATTTTTTGAATCGGCTTCAAACTATTAATTGGCAAGCAATACTTCAAAGATTGATAATTTCTGATGAAAGTCGGCAATTTAGCCTGTTAGAAAACATAGTTGCTATTGCTAGGTATGGATTGTTTTTATCTCTGCGACAAAAGTATCCATATATAAAGATGATTCCCAATCAAGAAATTGATCTGGTTTTACACGCTCATATTGCTGATATTTATCAGTTTAGACTCGATTCCCAAAACCTATTCGGTACTGACCTTAACCATATGACAGAAGTAGGAAAGGGAGGAGAAGCAGAGCGACAAAATGGCTACAAAATTTCTCTTATACTCACAAAATATTCGAGCAAAATTTTGGAAGTGGTGCGATGGGTAGTGATGTTGCTGCTTGCTGTGAAATACTTCTAGGCTTCGCTTAACCTCTGGAGTTTAGACTAAAGCACGCGATCACGGTGTCTGATTCAGCAAGCCCTAATTAGAGTCTGAAAAACCAAAACATTGGAGTAAATAGAATCGATATGTTTTTTAAATTTACAGCAGCATTGGTTTTTGGAATAATTGCAAGTACCTCTATAGGTGCTTCCGCTACAGAAGCAAAAGTTGAAAATTATGATCGAGTAAGCACCTCTGCTGCCGATTTGGGTGGAACAATCAAACTTGATTGTAATATACGCATTCGTTTCATACAGTCTGAAGATTGTCCTACTGGTGGGGAGAATTTTCAACTCGATATTCAACAAAAAACATACACCTTAGAACAGGAGCGTGACAAACAAGATCCAAATCGGTACTTGATACTGTATGAAATTAAATTCTAAATCAACTTAAGTTCAGAAGATTGTTCGTTTTTCTTACGTTTACCTTCAATACCTCAACATCATTCATAGGAGATACATAGTCATGAAAGCATGGAATTTGACAGTTGCAAGCTTAGTATTAGTAATTTCATTGTACATTCCCAAAGCACAAGCTAAAAATGTAGTCGAAACCGAAACAAATCAAGCCAAATCAACATTTTTAGCATCAGCAGACAGCCAATTAATCATAAAACCCACCTTAACTGCACTTAATGACACCTACTCCGGACCGAATGAAGATTTTACAATTTGGATGCCAGGTTCTATACAAGAGAATGGACTAAGGGAATTAATGTCATGGAGTGATATAACTCAAACTGCATATATGATTGTCCATACAGATTTGTCAGTCAAGGTACCTTATTTATCTGCTGCACAAATTAACGAAATATTGCAGACTTCAATGCGAGGACATATAAGCAGTACGGGCAAAATTGTTAGAAGTACTAATTTGGAAATTGGGGAATATCCTGGCTTAGAGCTACTTGTACAACATTCAGACGGAAAAAAGGACAATATCAAGGATTTATAGTCAAGGGAAGAATGTATATTCTCGGAGCTGTGACAGAAGAAGAATTAACCACAGAAGCAGTCAATTTCTTTGATTCTTTCTCAGTTAATCCAGAACTTGTGCGCTGAAAGTCCTACCGTTTCTAGTAAGTTTGTTTTTCAATGTA
>JAAUSO010000025.1 GCA_012033205.1 Richelia sp. SL_2_1
GGGCATTGGGCAGTTGTACAGTGGACAGTTGTACAGTGGACAGTTGACAGTTGACAGTGGCAGTTGACAGTGGGCAGTGGACAGTTGACAGTGGGCAGTGGACAGTGGGCAGTTATTTAATATACAAATATTTATCAGATATTAACTACCCTAAAATGTCTACTCCACTGAAAGATAAGTCCTTTAACTTTGCAGTCCGAATCATTAACCTGAATAAATATTTATCTTCAACTAAAAAAGAATATGTATTGTCAAAACAAATACTTCGGTCTGGAACAGCTATTGGTGCATTAGTCAGAGAAGCGGAAGAAGCCGAAAGTAAGCCCGATTTTATTCATAAACTAGCTATCGCCCTCAAAGAAGCCAACGAAAGCGAATACTGGATATTGCTACTCCGTGAAACAGATTATCTCACCTCAAAAGAAAGCGAGTCAATATTAAATGACCTAAAAGAACTCCTAAAATTACTAACGAGCATCATCAAAACAACCAAACAAAAGCTCAACCCAAAACTTTAACCTTTTCGATCTGTCAACTGTCAACTGTCAACTGTCAACTGTCAACTGTCAATTGACTCCCACTTCTTTCCAAGCATTAATTACGGCTTTTTGTTCGCTGCTTGCTTCTCCGTAAAGTTCTCCTGCTACTTTAATCGTTACTTCTGCGGCTTGTTTAAAGTTTGCTTTTGAACGCAGTCTTTCGCATAAACTAATGTACCAAATTTTTCCTGCTTTCTCCCAAGCATAACCTCCTATTTCTGTTGCTGCTAAATAAAAGGCACGGTTGGGTATACCCGAATTTATATGCACTCCACCGTTGTCTTTGGCACCAGTATAGAGGTCTTTCATATGTGCTGGTTGGGGGTCTTTACCGAGTACTGGGTCGTCGTAAGCTGTACCTGGCGCTTTCATTGAGCGAATTCCTTGACCTTTGACTTTTTCGGTAAATAATCCTACACCAATTAACCAGTCTGCTTTATCGGCGGTTTGATTTTTGATTCGCTGTTTAACTAAGGAACCAAATACATCAGAAAACGATTCGTTGAGCGCACCGGATTCGCCGAAATAGATTAAATCCGCTTCATACTGGGTAATACCGTGGGTTAATTCATGTCCGATGACATCAACCGACTTGGTAAAACGGTTAAATAGTTCCCCATCACCGTCACCGTAAACCATTTGAGTGCCGTTCCAAAAGGCATTTTCATATTTTTCACCGTAATGTACAGTAGAATCCAAACGCAAGCCTTTGTCATCAATAGAATTGCGATCGCAAATTTCTTGGAAAAAGTCGTAAGTGGCACCAGCCGCCTCATAGGCTTCGTTTACAGCTTCGTCTTCTGTAGGAGCATCACCTTCACTGCGTACTAATTCTCCTGGGAGGTTTTCAGTATTTTTCGCATCATATATAGTACGGCGTTTCTCACCAGCTTGGGGAGTTAATTCGATACCGCCCAAATTAATCCGTCTTCCTCGAATTTGCGCTGAAAGGTTCAAAGTCTCAAAAGCCCATTCCCGCTGGGTTGGCGTACCGTTAACCGCCATCTGTTCCAACATATGAGGTGGGACAATACAACAAATCGGGCATCTGTAATCAAGTGAATGTTTATACCCGAATCCATCTAATTTTTTGCGCTTTTTTCGAGCCATATTGTTCTTAATTGTTAAGTACTTGTGCAAAATAAATTAAACATTTCGTTGGGAAGAGCGAAGAGCGAAGAGTCAGGGCTTATATAACTCACGAGTAATTATGTAAATAATGCAAGCCTAACTACTTAATTATTGATTTACGGATACAAGCCGATGATTTTAGTAGCCTGTATCAATTACTTAAATTCAGGAATTTAACTGATAACTGATAACTGATAAGTAAGCAAACCCTCTTACCTTTTGCCTTTTGCCTCTTGCCTTGTCTCAATGATAATTTTCGCTGATCTATTTAACTGATAACTGTTAAACAATTCCTCCAAAAACCGCCAATCCATAATATTTCCAAGGAACGGCTATAGTATTAAATCCAGCATTTGCGAGCATTTGCAATTGTACATCTAAGGTTGCTAATTGATCTTGACTAGAATAACCGTAACTAGCAACGCAATCTACAGAATTGCTATTTCTTGCTAAGCGAGAACGAACTTCTTGTATAGTAGTTCCTTGTTTTTCAGTCCATTCTTCCCTTGCAGCGTTGTAAATTTCTGCTAATGTTGGTGATTCTGGTAAAATCGGGTCTGCATTCCAAAAACAACCACCGCTCTTAAGACTTTTAGCAATGTGTTGAAATAACTTTGCTTTCATCTCGTCACTAAGATGATGAATTGCCAGTGATGAGACACAAGCATCAAATTCCGTACCAATATCAAATTTTTCGGGATTATTTGTCCATTCTCCAAAATCAGCTTCTATACCATTCCATCGCTGATAACCAGCTTCAGACATTTTGGTTCGAGCAAATTCAATCATCCTGGGGGAATAATCCACAGCGATAATTTGAGCATCCGGACAACGATTGAGTATTTTCAGACTAAGTTCACCCGTACCGCAACCCAATTCTAGAATCCGACGAGAGCTAACAGGAACACAGCAAGCAACGGCTGCGAGCATTTCGTCATAGTTTGGTAACAGTTGGCGAATACCACGATCGAAATCAGTAGTTTGAGCGAAAACTTCACCAGGAAATACTTGAGCCATGGAAATTTTACCCTGATAACGCACCATCAATAATTATCATGCATAAATTTTATAACATTATGGCGATCGCGTAGTGCAAGGGAAGCTATCACCATCATATTTTTTTAATTTTTTGGAAATTAATCTGATTTAAATATGATTTAAACCAAGACTGATCAAATAAAAGTTCTAACTAACACACCATTTTGGTGGAATTTATTTAACATGGTTATAGACCTCACGAGTTTTGTGTGGTTGTGTGTTGTAAAACTTAGTTGTAATTTTGCCCTGGGGATTAAACCCCTGGCATTTTTTTTGGCTGGTTTGGGATACGAGTCTATTGCGATCGCCAAGTCATACTATTAGCAAAGCTTATCTATGAAGACTTTCAATTGATTTTTGTCAAGTTTCAATCAAAAGCAGTCGGGGATTTAAACGTTCAACATAACCATAGATCAGATTTGTTAAATATCAAAATCTAGATTCAAATTCCCTTAAATCCAACTTCATTTTCAACTTTTTGTAATTTTTGTGGTGAATTAATCACATCATCGGAACTTTGACGAAATGATTTTTTTAAGAAACTTAATTGACTAAAAATGATTCCGATTAAAATGACGAAACCACCGATATATTGAGCTAAAGTCGGTATTTTTCCTAATATTAAATATGCCGCAATTACAGCGGCAATCGGTGTAAAAGAGCCAATTAACGAAGCTTGGGGTACGCTAGTTGCTCGCAATCCTGCAATCCAACAGGACTGACCAACTACTACTATTAATGGTCCGTAAATCAACATCCATTTCCATAAAAACGGCGAAAATACATCCATAAAATGATTCTGTCCGTATAGTAATAAAGCTGTGAAGAAAAATATTATTGTACCCAAAGCGGTGCGATAAATAGTGAAAATTCCCAAGGGAACTTTCGCAAGTTTGAGTTTACTGATAATAGTGGAAATAGCTAAAGTAACAGAGGCAATTGCAGTTAGAATTTCCCCGGTACCAAAACTCAATAAATTTTGCATTTTTGCCATTTCTTCTAAATTAGCTGGTAAAGAAATTGTCAAAAATACACCAAAAAAAGAGATTACCGCTCCAATTATTTGCCAAAAATTTACTCGCTCTCGCAATAACCATACAGATAAAGCTAAAGTTAAAGGTGGTTCCAATCGACCAATTAAAACAACATTATTAACATCTGTAATGGCTAGGGCTTGAAAAATCAATCCTGGTGCTAATGCACCTCCGAGAATTGAAGAAATAGTCAGATAAAACCATGTGTTTTTGGTAATTTGCTGCAATCTACTCAGTGTAAACTGTCGTCCATAAATTATTAATAATACGAATAAAGCGCAAAGATTGCCAACAAATAAAACATTACAGAAAGAAACAGGATTATTGCCATTAACGTACCTTTGCGCCCCAATTTCGGTCAGTTTACGGGTGACGGAATTTGCAGCACCAAAGATAATAATGGCAAACCAAAGATAAAATTGACCCGAAAAATTAGGAATAATTAAAAAACGTGATATTCGCATTTAATTTGAGTGATTACAAGTTACCATCACCTATTTTAATTGCGTATTCCCCTGAATTATACAAGGCTTAATATTACATTGCAGTTGGTAAAGTTGATAAATACATTAATATTTATTCTTCCTGGAGGTGAGAAGTCGGGTTTTTACAACTTTTATCTTTTTTATCGATATTTCCGGAAAAAACCCGACTTCTTGAATTAATGGGGTAGTTTTTGATTTTTTACCCCATTTTTTCGTTTTCAAATATTAAAAGTATTACTTAACTTCCTGTGGAAGAAATTTATTAATTTTACCTTTTTTAACTGCAACCACTACATCATAAGTAGAACAATAAGAAAAAGTAACGTTATTTTTCTTGTTGAAAAGATTAACAACCATACCCGCACCACCTGATTGAATCCCGATGGGTTCTAAATCTCCAAAGAAAAAACGACGCATTGCATCAGCGCTACCAAATTGTCCTTTGTTTTTGGCAATCATATCAATGTGTTGTTGGGGTGTCATTCCAGTTACATCTTTCATTTCCTGAGCGGATGCTGCTTTCAACCCCGGATTAATCACCTTTGTCGGAACATCCCAAACAAAAAACATACCCGCTAAAGTCAAGACTGTGAAAAATGAAGTTGGTTTTATCATTGTTACTCCTAATTACTCTTGAATATCTGAAATTAATTCTCAATACCTTGATTGCTGCAACATTAGTAACAGGAAATATAGCCTCTTAGACTCACAAACCGACATGATTGGAATCAATTTTCGAGAACAAGTTTAGGTACAGAAATATTTGTTCATCAAAACATTAATTTATGTGAAAATTAATAACGAAATATGATTTTTCGCTTGAGACGTGTCAAAATACCCTCATTTTGTAATTGGGAGAGTACACGGGATAATGCTTCTGGAGTGATACCTATATCGCTAGCAACATCTTTTAAGGGTTGTTCTAAATCAAGAGTTTTTTGGTCTGGAGGAGTCATGACTTGCAGATAATGGAGAAAACGATCGCGTGCTGAACGAATTCCTCGTAATTCCAATAGTAATTTTGTCTGGTGCAATCGTCGCGCTAATTGTTCGGTAAAATTTCTCGATAAATTAGCATCTGAGTTTAAAGCATCTAAAAATAACTGTTTTGGGAAAGAAATTACCCGCGTCAAGTTTTTGGCGATGGCGCTACAAACATATGTTTCGTTAAATAATGCAACTTCTGCAAAATATTCTCCTGGTTTGACTGGATAATGATTAACAGTTGTACCATCATCTATATAGTGAATTAACTTGATGCAACCATAATCAACAACAAAAACAGCATTGGCAACTTCATTTTGATAAAAAAGTATTTCACCATCAGCTAAATTATGATGAGTCATTGCAGCGAGTAGGTTTTTTGGCAAATCTTTAGTTTGAAAGCTACTCATGGTGATGTAATTTTATTAATAAAAGCAAGATGTTTGAATTCCACATTTAAAGTTTTTGGTTTTGACTTTAACGACAATTTAAAGCTTTTTCTGATTAGTTAAATGAATTTAAGTTGAGAATCAGTTTAGAATTTATGTTAATAAGGCTGGAAAATCTTCTAAATTAAGATTGTGGAAAACGAAAATTAATTATATTTTGAAAAAGAAAGAAAAATATAAAGATAAAGATAGATGATTATTTTGGTAATGGGTGTTTCGGGTTCGGGAAAAACTACCGTTGGGAAGAAACTTGCCGAATCTTTAGGTTGGGAATTCCGCGATGCTGACGATTTCCATTCCCAGGAAAATGTTGAGAAAATGCTGCACGGTATCGCCTTGGATGATGCGGATAGATTACCTTGGCTGCAAAAAATTCAAGATGTAATCAAAGAGTATTTATCAGTAAATAAAAATTTAGTTTTAAGCTGTTCGGCTTTGAAGGAAAATTACCGTGAGATGCTTTTGGTAAATCAAAATTTTGTCAAATTAGTTTATCTCAAAGGTTCTTTTGAATTAATTCAAAACCGCTTACAAGAACGTCTGAATCATTTTATGAGCGAAAAACTTCTTAAAAGTCAATTTGATATCCTTGAAGAACCAACAGACGTAATTGTAGTAGATATTTCAGAACCTCTTGAAGCTATTGTGGAAGAGATTAGAAAAAATTTGTGATGAGCAAGCCGATGAGAACAAGTAAACAATTTTAAATAATTCAAATAATTCAAATAATTCAAATAATTCAAATAATTCAAATAATTCAAATAATTCAAATAATTCAAATAATTCAAATAATTCAAATAATAAAGACGTTGCATTGCAACGTCTCTACATGATGAAATTAAAAAAACTAAATTTGATGTTCTTTGAGAAAACTTTCTATTTGCGAAGCTGTGGGTTGGGAAGCGATGGCACCTGGTTTAAGTGTAGTTAAAGCTCCCGCAGCACAAGCATAAGCGATAATTTTTTGGCAATCTCTGGGTTGTTTAAATTTTGTACACCATAATCTAACAATTGATGAACAAAGCCTGCGACAAAACTATCCCCTGCACCAGTTGTGTCAACTACGGGTACAGAAAAAGCGGGGAATTTATCTTCGTTTTCACCCAAACAATAAGCACAGCCTTTGTCTCCATCTGTGACTAATACCCCTTCCACAGAATTGAGACGATAAGTAATTGCCCCAGCATCATGAGTATCAAATAATAATTCTGCCTCTTCCTTAGCGAGTTTGAGAAAATCGACTTTTTTAATTAATTCGCGAATTTGAACGGGAGCAGCATCAGGATTAGTCCAGAATACCGAGCGCCAGTTAACATCGAGCAAAATCTTCACATCGTATTGGGAAGCTAATTCCAAAGCGCGGTGAACTGCTGCACCACTATCGGGATAAGCTAATTCTAAAGTTCCTAAAACCAAAAAATCAGCCCCGGCAAATAATTTTTCCGGTAATTCCCCAGCCTTGAGACGAGTGTCAGCAAATTCGGTGGTGTCATAATCCTTGAATCCGGCAAAAACGCGATCGCCATTTTGTTTCCGCACTACTAAAACTTGACGAGTCGGTGCTTGGGGATGACGCTGTACCCCGGTTGTATCTACACCAATTTCCTCTAAAAGCGCTTGTAAGTTGTTTCCAGCTTCGTCTTCACCGACTACACCGATAAATGCTGAGGGTGTTCCTAACTTTACTAAACCACAAGCAACATTAGCAGGCGCACCTCCCGGATAAGCAGTCCACGACTCCACCTCAGAAGGCGATCGCCCTAACTGGTCAGCAAGCATATCGTATAATATTTCACCCAAACATAAAACACGGGGATTGCTCATTTCATTTGATTTTTAAAGTTAAATTCTGCCTAAAACCTACAATAATATTTACCATTCATTTGGCAATCGTTCATACAATTAAACAGCAAAATTCATTCATAATTGTGTTCTATTGCTCTTGTCCCAAATGTTTTTAAGGGCGATCGCGTTATTTTTATTTATTATATGTAGTTAAAATAAATACTTATATAAAATACTGTATCGCGGTCTACCTAAAACATAAAGAAAATATAGACAATCGTATTGCATTAAACACTTGAAACGCCTACCTTTCATACAATCTTCTACAATGGGAAAGAGCAATTAAGTACATTTACCACTAATCGGGAGGATGAATTTAAAATGGCTGGTGGCGAGTCTCAGACCCCTGTTAGTCTGTCAGACCGAGAACTGCAAATTATCGACTTAGTGGCCACTGGCTTAACTAACCAACAAATTGCAGTCAAACTAGAAATAAGTAAGCGTACTGTTGATAACCATATCAGCAATGTTCTTACAAAAACCGGAACTGAAAACCGAGTAGCTCTTGTCCGTTGGGCTTTGCACTGGGGTAAGGTCTGTTTAAATGATGTTAATTGCTGTCCTATTCCTCCTCGGAAAGATTAAACAGCATTACAAACGGTTATTTGTCAGTCTTGATTGATTGCTGCTAGTTGTTCTCCTCACGCTTCACTTATTTATGGTTGTTTTTTCCTTGACGCGCAGTAATTACAGGGTATTGGTCTACTACGCGCTCTATTGCTAGCAGCAATCAATCCCCGTCCGACTAGCAACGGACGGGTACACTTTCATTTTTTTATTTATTTATTTATTTATTTATGCTTAAAGCCGTTCAAGTTAATCGCTATTAAAAAACTCAAATTTTTGATAACTAAGTAGTCAAGTCTTCATTATTTATATAATTACCACTCAGTTATAAAACTATTCCCAATTCCCAATTCCCTCTTCCCTATCTAAATTTAAAATTTCTTGAAAATAAATTTAATAATCAACAAAAATTAGTAATAATTCCTTTTGCTGCTTGCTACATTGATAGTGGAATACATTTTGCCCGCTTCAGGTGGGGGAGCAATGTTGGGATGAATACTTCAACTTTTGCCAAAGATAGCGACAATTCCTTTGATTTTTTGAATTTGGATTTAATTTCACCCTCTCCCACACAAGATGAGGATTTACTCGCTCGGTTATCCTTTATTCCTGGGCTAAAAGAAATTTTGATGTTGCGTCAGGTTCACGCTTTAGAACACGCTACGGTATGGATTTTAAGCGAATCCTATTCAGCATTAACTCCCCAAGTCAGCCGTGAAAATATTGGTATCGATAATCAGCTTCACACTGGCTTATCTACAGAATCGGGATTTTTTCTTTATGGTGAAGTCAACATCAGCAATTTGCGACGGGCTGTAAATATTGCTCTCCAAAGACTCACCACTGGAGAATGGGATTTAGCCGTACATCCTCGCTGCGGTACAAATGCATCAGTCGCAATGTTATTAACAGCAGGATTAGCTATGGGAATGCATTTATTATTACCACGAGGACCAATTGAACAATTAATTGGTTTGGGTTTAGCCACAACAACCGCAACTGAACTAACTCCCGATGTCGGTGCTTTTTTTCAACGTTATATTACCACTGCAATTCCTTTTAACCTCGGAATTGAAAATATTACCCAGCAATATGATGCAATGGGACGTAAAGCTTATTTTGTCAAAGTTAAGTGGAAATAGAGGTTAGAGGTTAAAGGTTAGAGGTTAAAGGTTAGAGGTTAAAGGTTAAAGGTCAAAGGTTAAAGGTTAGAGGTTAAAGGTTAAAATTCATAACTCATAACTCATAACTCATAACTCCTCACTTGTCCCCTTGTCTCCTTGTCTCCTATCTCAAGTAGTATTCATGACTACAAAAAATAACCATTTTAATGATGTTTTTTAAATCGAAGGAAAGATGAAGCTAACTCTTCTGTTGGTGACACTAGGGGAGGAATTTAATTAGGAAAAAACATCATTATGGCAGCGACATTTACTGACACTCAACGTCAAGCGATCGCAATGAAGTTAGCAGACATGAAAGTGCTGCAAAACCAGATGATTGCTAGCGAACAGAAGTTAATCTCGGCTATCAGCGATGGGGAAATTACAAAGCGTCTCCAAGATATGCTCAAGGATGACCAAGAAAGTTTAGGAACTATTGAAGCGGCGATCGCTAAATTTGGTACTTCATCTGAACCTCAAGAGAAAGTAAAGAGTTTTGCTCAAACCATTGACAAAATGATGGGTGGTAGGGAATTACAACTTTATGAAAAAGCATTGCAGCATGAAGGAATGAAGCATCAGTTAGTCATGACTGGTATGCTGGTACACAAGTGCGCTCAAGCTGCTGGTGGAGATTGGCAAGAAGCAATTGACCCCATCAACAAAGTTAATTTCAAAAATCGCGCTCACCAAGAACAATTAAAAGCAATTATTTACGCTTTGGGTACTCGCGAATTAGTTGGTAAAGAACCCGATACCAGCGTTTGGGCTGCTGTTGAAGATGGAATTGCTGCTGCTAAAGGTTTGTTTAGCGGTCTTACTAGTTAGTGTTAGTGTATTTCAATCATGAGGATCGATTGTAGAGACGTTATACATAACGTCTCCCAAGTCTAGGGAAAAACCAACCTACGTACCTAGCACATTTTTGATGGTTACTTCCAAATCCAGGGAGACGTAGCAGTGCTACGTCTCTACATTATTTATTTTTTACTCAACAAATTACTATGATTTCAATTGAAATTCATCAAATTTAACTACTTTATCCCCAGGTTTAGTAGTATCAAAATAATAACTACTAATTTCTCCGTTCCCTGTATCTAAAATACTAAATACGGTAATTTCATTACTTGCAATATAAGGTATCGGTTTACCATTTTCACCAGTTAATGGTTTAATTGATGGTATTATTGGTTCTAAACCATTTGGGTCACCGACTTCAATATATTTCTCTTTCAATCCTTGGGGAATATTACGTTTTTTATCTCCTAAAAAACCACCGTAAGTATTACCAACATTTGATGATTCTAAAAAGTTTATTCCCGATTCACTACGAAAACGATTCCATAAATGGGAATGTCCGTAAAATACTAATTGCACATTATTTTCTTCTAATAAAGGTACAACATCCCGAATTAAATAATCTTCTTCAAGAGGATATTCGTAACTAATAGCTGTTATTTTACCGTTATCATTTTTTTCAATTGTTTGTACTGGATTTGTATAAGCCGGAACAATATTATCTCCTAAAGAATGAACCGGATGATGTAACATGACTATTTTGTATTTTGCTTGTTGAAATTCCTCACTATTAAGTTCTTCAACTAACCAATTATATTGAGCGCTACCTTTATCGATTGGTTCAAAAATATGTTGTCCGTAACCCCAATTTTCTGGATTATTAAAATCAGCTGCTCTTTCGCGATATTTACCTTTGGCATCCGGTTCTAAACTCGGAACTCGCCAAATATTTGTAGCATAAAGTGACACTAATCTTACATCACCAAAAGTTGTTGCATAATACTTTTCTCCCCCAGTTTTACTTTCAGGTAAACTGAAAATTTCTTCATAGGTATCACTATTAAAAGAATTAGCCGACAAAGATGATTCACCATAAAAATTTTTAGCAACAGCACGGGGAATTGTATCGTTATATTCACCACCCAAACTATCACTCTTTCCTCTTCTTCCCATCACTTCATGATTACCGAGGGCGGTAAAAATAGGAGCATTTTGAATAATTTCACCGCCAATATAAGTTGTTTTCACTCCATTAGTATCTATTTCATAATTAGCTCTACCTTGTAAAGCCGGGAAAAATGCTGCACCACGATTATCATCAAACCATTCACTGGCTCTATCTGGTATGTTAACTAAATCCCCAGCCATGAATACTCCATCAATATCGCCGACTGTTTCTTTTACTTTTTGTAAATTTACCGCTGTCATTGGTTTAAGCTGATGATCGGAAGTTAAGAGAATTTTTAACGGTTTACCCGGTTGAGGTGCAGATGTCAGTTGATAAACTTTACTCATTGCATCCCCCCCATTTTCAGGTTTACTAATTACTTGATAATCGACTTTTGTACCCGCAGTTAAACCTGTAATCTCTGCTTCATGTCTCCAAATATCGCGGTTAACTGGTTGTTGATACACTTGTTTATCTTTAGTTTGATTTCCAACTTTGGATTGTTGATCTTCCCTAGTATGACTTAATTTAATGGTTGTAGCTTCGCTAGTTTGTTTGAGATTTTCACCATAAGCAACGGTATTTTTCTCTCCAGGAAACTCGGTAAACCACACTACTTTGACGGAATTTTCGGTTGGTAATTGTAAAAAAGGCTCTGTTAACAGCGATGAAGCTTCAGCAACGGGTTGTGAATCGGGTAAGCAACCGTATATTAAAGTTAGGCACAAAACACATAGAAATACAGATGCTAATGGTATCGGATGGTTTCTGAAACGTTTAAACATGATTAATTTCTATTTATTTATCTTTATTTCTGTAGAAACAATCAACTGATAATTGTTTCTCACAAATGTAGTCTATACGACAAAAATTATTTTGAAATTCTTATCGCAATTATTCAAAGTCGCTGCAATGTTGTTTTATGTGTAGCAAAAAATACTCAGTTTTTGCAAAAGCTAATTTCTGATATTCGTAGTTTAGTTTGATTCGTTTGAAGTTTGCGATCGCAACAACAAATCAAATCGGAGGCTTTCAGAGTCTAAATATAAATATAAATAAAATATAAATGTCTTGTTTAATACTTGTGCTTTCCATTGATTTAACTATGATGTTTAGTATTCGGAGGGCTAAACTAGTTCGCAACTCCCAGTATTGGAGTTAATCAGAGGACAGTAGAGGGTAGAAGTTAGAGAAGATTAAAGCTGAATATTTGCTCGTTGTATCAATCTGATATTTAACCGTTGTAAAACTAAAGTATTAAGGATATAAATCTATGAACGGAAGTATTAATAAGGTAGAGTGGGTACAGCAATTAGCTGGAACATTTGCTGATTCCGGCTTTGGTATTGCTGCTGATGAGTCAGGTAACAGTTACATCACGGGATTATTCCAACTTAACGCCAGCTTTGGTAGCACAACCCTTAGCACCATTCTTAATGATGGTTTTGTTGCCAAGCTAGACAGGAATGGTAACGTCTTATGGGCAGAGAGTTTTAACAGTACATCTAAATCTAAATCTATTAGTTGGGGCTTCGGTATTGACAGCGATAAAGTCGGCAACACTTACACTACAGGATTTTTCTCCGGCAATGTAGAATTTGGCAATAACAGCCTTACTAGTGTGGGTGATTCTGATGTTTTCGTCACCAAGCTTGATAGTAACGGTAATGTCATCTGGGCAGAGCAGTTGGAAAATACAGCTCTAGGGGTAGACATTGGCATTGGTGTTAGCAGCGATGATTTGGGTAATGCTTATGTCATAGGAATCAAAGATGCTGATACAGAGACTGACATATTCGATATATCTGAAGACTCATCTTCTGTTGAAGGTGAAGGATTCATATCCAAACTTGACAGTAGTGGTAACTTAGTTTGGACTCAAAATTTTGATAGTACATCATTGAGTTCAGGCACGGATGTTGCTACTGATAAAGTAGGTAATAGTTATGTTATTGGAACCTTTTTGAGTGATGTAACTCTGGGAAATCAGACTCTCTTGAGTTCTGGAAATACAGACATTTTCCTAACTAAACTCGATATTGATGGGAATATAGAGTGGAGTCAAAACTTAGGTGGTACCTTGTCTGATACAGGTAATAGTATTAGCTTGGATTCAGCAGGTAATATTTACGTTACAGGAAGCTTTGAAGATACAGTCAGCTTCGGCGATACTACCCTTACTAGCAATGGTGAAAGCGATGCCTTTATCGCCAAGCTTGATAATAATGGCAACATAGTCTGGGCGCAAAGTTTTGGAGGTACACTATTAGACTTTGGAAATAAGCTTAGCGTTGATGATAAAGACAATATTTACTTCACGGGAAGCTTTGAAGATACAGTTAGCTTTGGTGACACCACCTTTACCAGCAGCAGTGAAAACGATAGCTTTATCCTCAAACTCGATACTGACGGTAATATCTTACAAGCTGAGCAATTGGGTTACTCATTGCTAGATATAGCTGCTAGTAATGCAGGAAATATATATGGCACTGGAGCATTTGAAAATACTGTAACCTTTGGTGACACTACCCTTACTAGTCAAGGATTGATAGATGGTTTTGTTGTTAATCTTGCTTTAAATGAAACACCTGTAGCTAATGATGAACCCAATGTCAATCCAAATCTCATCTTCCCTACAGATATCAATGGAACTACAGTTGAAGCGATTGACTTAACTGGTTTCGCTACCGATAAAGTCACTGTCGATTACACCATCAGCAGAGAGGCTGACTTCAACAATCAAATTTACTTCTACAAAGTTGATGATATTACTGGTAGTGTTGGTGGTGTCGCAGTTGGAGAGAGCGGTTATTTACAAGCTGCTTTGAACAATCTGATTTCTCCTGTATTCTCTACTCAGGATGACAAGACAGAAAGCGGAAGCGTTGAGATTGAGGCTGGCTCTATAGTAGTTCCTCTAATTATTGCTGATGGTGATTTAACTCAAGCCCTCAACGGTACCGCAGAAGTTTACTTCTCATACTTGGGTGCTAATACTAATAATGATAATTTCGACCACATTAAGTTGTTGGATAGCAACACTTTCGGTTTTGAAGATTTACCCAACGGTGGTGACAAAGATTTTAACGATATTGTAATCAAGATTGACAGTATTGTTTAATTGGCATTGCTAACTTCAACTGAAATTTTTGTAGAGACGTAGCACTGCTACGTCTCCATCAATATGAAATCATCACTTCACTATTCGATGATGCTATTTTTGTATTGATCGTGCGTTTGATTAATTTTGAATGGTTCGTTTTCCCAGGAAATTTCGGGAGACGTTATATATAACGTCTCTACAACCTATCAGAATTAATGCAATCAACTGCTAATTATTTCCAATTTCTAATACCATTCGCGGAATCAATAAACCTTCTTTCAATTCACCAATTCCGAGAAAAAGCCTTTGTTCATTATAAACTCTTGCTATTTCCGATACTTGCTCATCTACGCAAATTTTCTGTCCCTGACACCATCTCCGCGCTTCTGTTTCAGCTAAAATTTTTTCATTAAGATGCTCTAAAGGTGCATCGGCGGCTAGTGGTTGAAAAATTCCGGCTTCTAACTTTGCTTCTAACTCAGTAAAATTAACACTATCTACTAAGTTAAAACCGCTACTGACGGTACGTTGTAAAGCTGCCAGAGTTCCCCCCGTTTCCAATATCATACCCAAATCACGGGCGATCGCCCTAATATAAGTTCCTCCACCGCAAACTATATTTACATCTAATTCAGGGAATTCACTTACTCGCCAATCTAAAATATCAATACTAAATACTTCTACATTTCGTACTGGTACTTGAATTTTCTCACCTTTGCGGGCTAAATCATAAAGTCGTTTACCATCAACTTGAATCGCGCTGTAATTTGGAGGAATTTGCTCAATTTTACCTTGAAACTGCAATAAAGCGGTTTTTACGGCTGTTAAATTTAAGTCAGATGCAGACTTTTGACTAATAACTTCCCCTTGTAAATCATCAGTCGTTGTTTGTACTCCCAAGCGAATCGTAGCCTTATAAGCTTTATCAGTAGGAAGAAATTGTAACAAGCGAGTTGCTTTACCAATAGCGATAGGTAAAACACCCGTAGCAGCTGGATCTAAAGTTCCCGCGTGTCCGATTTTTTTGATACGCAAGAGTTTGCGTGTTTTCGCTACGCAATCGTGAGAAGTCCAATCAAAGGGTTTATCGAGATTTAAGAAACCAAACACGGGTATGAGTTAAGAGTTAGGAGTTAGGAGTTAGGAGTTAGGAGTTAAAAATTCTCAACTTAGAATTTTAATAGTGTATTTATAGACAAGATATCAGATAAAAGCCATTATCCGTAAATATTTATCAATCAATTCCCGTGGTACTGACTCCTCACTCTACCCCTGTTAAGGTGAACGATTGTACTAAGGATTTTTAAGGGTTTCAGCACTACACCTATAAAAAATAGAAGGCAAAAAATAATATTTGCATTCAATATTTAGGTTTTAGCATCGGGGGTGGAACGTAAAAACAAGGCTTTTAGCTAGTACATTGTTGGTACTCCTAACTCCTAACTCCTAACTCCTAACTCTTAACTCCTAACTCCTAACTCCTAACTCTTAACTCCTAACTCTTAACTCCTAACTCTTAACTCCTAACTCCTAACTCTTAACTCTTAACTCCTAACTCCTTTCCTAGGGTGCCAGAGCGTTACCGCGAATTAAACTACCAATAGTTTTGGCAGTAATTTTCATTTGAGTGATGGGATTGGCTGGAACAACTGTCTTGTAGAGATAGCTGTCAAAAGTCAACCGTTGAACATCGAGATCGCTACACATTTCTACAAATGCTTCGCGGGTAGCGTCGGAACGGTAGAATACATTTTGCAAGATATCGAGTACTTTGTAGGTAAGACCGTACTTTTTGTCCCAACGCTTCAAATAAATTTTTAAATCGCCTTCACTAGGAATAGACTGTCCGCTGTTAGAAACTTCGACAATGGTTTCAGCACACATCCGTCCGGATTTAGCCGCAAAGTAAATTCCTTCTCCAGAAGACTTGGTGACGTAACCTGCTGCATCACCTACTAATGCAATCCTTCCGACTACACGACGGGGGCGGGGATGTTCGGGGATAGGATGCGCTTCAACCTTAATGATTTTACCACCAGCGAGTTTTTTCGCAGCACGAGCGCGTATACCAGCTTGTAACTGCTTAATACTAGCTTTGTTGATCTGCATCGTACCTGTACCCACAGCTACGTGATCGTATTTGGGGAAAACCCAAGCGTAGAAATCGGTAGAGACATCATCCCCGACATACATTTCCGCCAAATCGTTGTAGTATGCCATTTTGTCTTCTGGAAGACGGATGCGCTCTTGAAACGCGATCGCGTAGTTATAATCCCCAGCATCCATTTCTTTAGCAATGCGGGAATTTGCACCATCAGCGCCGATAATTAAATCTACTTTCAGAGTTTTAGAAATACCCTGCGCTCCACCTTCTGTATGGTCAAGGTAATGAATAGTATAAGGGTCTGTATTATTTTTGGGAAAATCTAATTTATGAACCGTAGCATTAATTAAATGAGCGCCTAATTTAGCGGCTCGATTTCGCATGAAGCCATCTAAAACTTCACGACGACACATTCCAATATATTCATCTTGCTTTACTAAATTGATATCAACCTCACGATTCGAGGGAGAAATCATTTTCATTTTCCGCACTCGGCGATCGATAATATCAGCCGGTAGATCAAACTCATCTACCATACACAGCGGTATAGCACCGCCGCAAGGCTTAGCATTATCTAACTTCCGCTCAAATAAATAGGTTTCAATCCCTGCCTTCGCTAAAGTTTCGGCAGCAGACGAACCCGCAGGACCAGAGCCAACAACAGCAACCCTAAGTGTCAAAGGTCTTCTCCCATACTTGACTTACTTCGATGAATCCTACCACGGAGTTTTGACCGATTTTCTATTTTCCCCTTAGTTTTTAATTGAAATGCAACATTCCTTAATGTTTCGATACTTTTTGATAGAATATTGCCAAAATATTAACCAACTATTATAGCAATTCTTACTAGCAGGATGCCCTAAATTCCATCAAAAACCAGATTTGTTCACAAAATAAAAAACTCTTATCAAACTTATTATGATAAATTATGAATAATTTTATGATTACTAAATTTAAATGTTATGAGGCGTTAAACATTGAGAAATCATTCGACTATAAATAAAATACATATGATATTCATCTAAACTAAAAATAGATAATTAAAGAACACATCCTCTGGAGTGTATGAGTAAAAACTAAAATTTTACTTACTCTCAGTGTTAATCAAGGATAAATACATATCTGAAAGTTATCCTGGCGACACTGTAAATGCGATGAAGAATAGAAATGCTACTAGATAAAACGCCTGCTTAGTACTTAAAATAACGATGTGAAAGCTGCCGGTTAAACGGACGCATTATCAAAGTAATTAGATGTAATTAGATTTTTATATCTAAGTCATAGTTTTGTAATTGAACTCTCTATTTTTTATCTATAAGCAAGGGTAGAATCAATAATTCTGAGAGCAAAATCAAAGTTATAATTATTAGCAAGATATTTGTTATCAGTATTTTATTGAATGCGATTTAGTTTGATTGAGATATAATAGGTCAAAACTTTTTTGGTGGGGATTTGGAAGCTGTGCGCGATGATTTAAAAGGCTTAGCCATTACTCAAAAAGAACTGCAAAAGTTGACGAATTTGCCTGTTCGCGATGAATTAATCGTTATTTTTCGCCCGCTAAAATTTACAATTAGGCAGTTTCTTCAAAGAGTCAAAGGTCCGGAAGGAGCAACTGCAATTTTTATCGGATTATCTATAATACTTAGTTGTTATATTGTATTCTATTTATTGATCAAGATGTTTGCCCATTGGTTACCACTTCCATCTTGGTTGTTATTCATTCAAGTTTGTGTTATTGGCGGTGCTGTTACACAATTATTATTGTATTTTCTTTGGAAAAAAAGAATTTCAGTTGTGAAAGAAAATTTGACATATTCTTTAAACACTCTTTTGCATGAAGTTGATAGATTTAATGCCGTAGTCAAAGCAATAAATATTAATGATAGAATTGAAGAGGCAGGTAATCAAGAAGTTTGTATCAAAGAAAGAAAACGAGTTCTCGAAGCCCTAAAATACACAAGAGCGGATTTAGTTCGTGCTTTGAAAACCGAAAGAATTTTGAGAGAAAATAGGAATTTTATTGTCAATAATTCCGAATTACTTGCGAACAATTTGGCAACATTAACTCAAATGCAAGTCAGCGAACAAGCTTCCGAGCATGGTAGGTTGCTTAATGAAGCATTAGAGATTGCCTTAGATGTACAGCAGGAAATGAAAAGATTGCAGAGTCAGTAATCGCAAAAATAGGTCTTAGACTTAATCATAGATGGGTAAACAGGTTTTACCTAGAGTAAAATCTAAAATATAAACAAATAAATATATTTATATATAAATATATAAATAATAAAATATATAAATTAAACATCTTTCCTCTTTCTTGGTAAAAGCATGAACTGGAAACAAATCGCCGGTAGCTGGGTAATTATACCTATGCGTCCTATCGGTATCGTTCATTTTTTAGGTGGTGCATTTGTAGCTACCGCACCTCATGTAACTTATCGTTTATTACTCGAATATCTTGCAGAAAAAGGGTTTGCCGTTGTTGCCACCCCATTTGTGAATACTTTAGACCATAGCGCGATCGCCCAACAAGTTTTGCTAAATTTTGAACGGGTATTAGTACGGTTGGAAGAAAGAGAACCGGCTTTTCGAGGCTATCTTCCGATTTATGGATTAGGACACAGTATGGGATGCAAGCTACATTTACTGATAGGTAGCGCCAATCAAGTCAAACGTGCCGGCAATATTTTGATCTCATTTAATAACTACGCTGCACGGGATGCGATTCCTTTAGTAGACCAATTTAACACTGCCGTTAACGTGGAGTTTACACCTTCACCCACCGAAACTTACAGGCAGATTAAAGAAAACTACAATATCCGGCGTAATTTATTAATAAAATTTAATAATGATAATCTTGACCAATCAGCAGCTTTAACAAAATTGTTACAGAATCGTTTTGGGGATATGGTAGTAACCCAGACTCTAGCGGGGAACCACCTGACACCTTTAGGTCAAGATGTGAAATGGCAAGCCGGTAAAGAATTTAATCCCTTAGATGCTTTCGGACAGTGGTTTAGGCAAGAAGTATACCGGGATTTAAATCGGCTAAATCAGAGCTTAATATTATGGCTAAATCCCCTATCGCCACTATAATCAGAAAATGGTATGTATAGATTTTAGTGGCACTACCTGTAATAAATAAGGCATAAAATATCATTATTATTGCTTACAGGTGGAGACGTATTTATTTTTTATTTTCTATTTTTTATAACTAAGCGGCTACAAAAATATGTTTCAAATATTAGTAATCGATGATGACCCAGCCGTTCAAATTTTACTCAAAAGAATGCTGGAAAAGCAAGGTTATAAAGTAGTCGCAGTCAGCAACGGTGAGGACGGAATTGCACAAGCTGTAGTTTCTCGTCCAGCATTGATTATTTGTGATTGGTTAATGCCGGGATTAAGTGGAATTGATGTTTGTCGTTATATTAAGAAAGACCCGGATTTATCTACGACATTTTTTATCCTTTTAACATCCTTGGATTCTGTAGCCGATCGCGTTAAAGGTTTAGATGCTGGTGCTGATGATTTTATCACCAAACCGATAGAACAAAATGAAATGCAAGCGCGAGTCAGGGCTGGTTTACGTTTGCATCAAATGAGTCGGGATTTAAAGGCGCAAAAACAAATTTTAGAAGCAGAATTATCGGAAGCTGCGGATTACGTGCGTTCTCTTTTGCCTACACCGATGATTCAACCTCTGAATATAAATTATACTTTTCTTCCTTCTCAACAACTTGGTGGTGACTGTTTTGATTATTATTGGTTGGATGATGATTATTTAGCTATTTATCTACTTGATACTGCTGGACATGGATTGAAAGCAACTTTACCTTCTATTTCCGTATTAAATTTATTGCGTTCCCGCGCCCTCAAAGACTTAAATTATTATCAACCCAGAGAAGTATTAAATGCTTTAAATAATACTTTTCAAATGAATTATCAAAATGATAAATACTTTACTATTTGGTATGGAGTGTATCATCAAATTAAGCGTGAATTAGTTTATTCAAGTGCCGGTCATCCACCTGCTATTTTATTATCTAGCAATCAGAATAATGTGCAATTATTAAAAACCCCTGGAATGCCGATTGGGATGTTTCCAGAGGTTAAGTATACTGATGGTTTTTGCAAAATTGAAAAAGACAGCACCTTATATATTTATAGTGATGGTGCTTACGAAATCACTTTAATTGACGGTCAACTTATGGGACTTGAGAGTTTTATTCAAAAGGTGACACGCTTTTATCATCTTTCTAGCAGTCCTCTGGAAAATATTCTCAACTACCTTGTCGATTTGAATTCCAAAAAAACTTTTGATGATGATTTATCTATACTCCAAATATGCTTTAATTAGGCAATTTTAGGAAGTACAGCTTTATAAAATTCATCTTGATTAGAAAAAATTTCAAAAACTTTATCCATTCCAGTCAGTTCAAATAATATTTTGATTTGCTCGTTAATCGAACAAATTACCAGCTTTGTTTCTGCGGATCTTAAGGTTTTAAATGCTAATACTAAAGCACCTAAACCGGAACTATCCATAAAAGTAATATCTTTTAAATCCACCAGTACAATTTTTGGTCTATTTTCTAGTGTTTTAACAATTTCTTCGCGAAAATATTGTGATTTAGTTGCATCTAAAACACCGCTGGGCTGAACAACTTTAATATGCTCTGTCATAGTTTCTAAGTATTTTTACTAGGGCAAAAAATGTTTACTATCCTCATCCATTTTAATCATAATTCATTTAATGACAACTTGCCAAATACACCTGCGACATTAACAGTTATTAATTAAAAGATTAAATTCATCAACAATTAGGAGAAAATGTAGAAAATTTATTCTGATGCCGCATCATTAATCAGTATCTAGATGTTTATTCTTGATGGATGGGAATTGTAATCACAAACTCACTTTCTTAAAGTACTACTCCCTTCCCGCCCTAAAATTAGCTTTCACCCTTCGGGGTGCGGTTGATCTCTCTTCATCTCTTTCCTCCGTGTTCTCTGCGGTTTATTTTAGGTAATCTTTGAGCAGAAAAGTATTATCTAACCCTTGATAAATATCAAGTTTTTTCATTTGAGCTTCATCCATAGGGGAAAAGTTACGCAAAGATGTCACAATTTCTCGGATACGCTGCGCTCCTATTTTCATGGAATCCAGCAGTTTAGGTAAATCATCATAGATAAATTCTAAATCGATTTCTTTCGCAAATGCTTGTATTCCTGATGCTGCTTGGGGATAATATTGTTGATAAAGTTGAACTATTTTTAAGAGATTTTGAATGTAATTATTGGCATAATCGATATTGTCATAGATAATGTTTACGGGATTATTAATTTCGTGAGCTACTCCTGCAACTAAATTACCCAATGAGGACATTTTTTCGCTTTGTCCTAACTGTATTTGAGCATTTTGTAGTTCGTTTAAAGCAATTTTCAACTCTTGCGTTTGCTGTTTTAACTGTGTCTCTGCCTGTTTACGTTCGCTAATATTAAATGATGTTCCGACAATTCGATAAATTTTACCTTCTATGTTTCTTAAAGGATTAATTGTAGTTAACCAGCAATTTTCTTCACCTTGGAAAACTAGATTTTCTTCATAGGTTATCGGTATACCAACTTCCAAGCATCTGATATATTGTTGACGTATTTTCGCTCCTTGAACATCGCCAAATACTTCTTCGGGAAATTTACTAATTGCGTTGGAAGCACTTATCCCCGTTGCTTTTTCTGTTGCTAAATTCCAATCAGCATAAACCAATTCACCGTTATCTAAAACATTAACAACAAAAATTAGTTGTTCGACTCCTTGATAAATACTGCGGAGAAACTGTTCTTGTTCTTGCAAAGTTGTTTCTGATTGTTCCCTTTCGGTAATATCAAGCACCATGGATGCAACACCAATTACTTCACTATTTACAGCTACTAAAGGATTGTTATACCATTCACAAATAATAGTTTTACCATCCAGAGTAATATTTTCAGTGACGACTCGGCTTCCACCACGCTGTGACAGTAATGCAGTTTTAAAATGATCTATTTGTTCTTGAGCAGTTGGGGAAACTATAAACTCTAGGTAATTACCAATAGCTTGCTCTTTTGTGTATCCAAAAATATTTTCTGCACCACGGTTCCATTCTTTTACCGCAAAATTTTTATCCCATTCAATTACTGCTAAAGGTGTTTGTTCAATCAACAATGCTAATCTTTGACGAGAAGCTAAAAGTTCAGATTGGACTAAATGACGTTCCCCAATTTCTTTTTGTAATGCTTGATTGGTTTGCATTAACTGCTGAGTTCTTTCTTCTACTCGTTTTTCCAAGTCTGTATAAGCTCTTTTCAAGGCTCTTTCTGCTTGTTTTAAACGAGTTACATCTGTTACTACCCCATCCCAAATAATCGAACCATCCGCTTGTTTTTCCGGGCGTGATGCCGCTTGTATCCATTTTACTTTTCCAGAAGTTAAAATAATTCTTCCTTCCCATTGCCAAGGTTGCAAACTTTGAGCAGAATTAGCAATGGATTTTTCAAAATCCTCTCGTTCATCTCGATGAACACTGGAAATGAACAAACTAGCATCAGCGATAACATTTTGTGGAAAAAGTTCATATATTTCAAAACAACCAGAACTAACATAAGGAAAGCTAAATTGACCATCAGCACCCAGTTTAAATTGATATAACATACCAGGAACATTTGCAGATAGCTTTTGCAGCTTTTCTTCACTCAATAAAAACTGATTTTCTATCGCTTCTCGCTGTTTAATTTCTTTTTGTAAATGAGTGACTACCTGAGTTAGTTCGGAAGTGCGCTGATGTACTCTAATTTCTAATTCTTCATATAATTGCTGTAAAGTAACTTCTATTTCTTTGCGTTCGGTAATATCTTGTAAGGTTCCTAAAACATGAGTTACTTTTCCTTGAGCATCGCAAATGGGAATTGTGTTAATCTCCAACCAACATTGTCTACCATCTGCTTGCAGTTGTGGTTGAACAATACTTTCAGATTTTTTAGATTCAATAGCACGACTATCATTAAGCCGAAACCAATTAGTTTCTTCTTCTTTCCAAGGTAAATCAAAATCAGTTTTACCTTTAATTAATAGTGGTTCTCCAACTCCTGCAATGTCCGCAAAAAACTATTACAACCTTGATAAACTGAATCACAATCTTTCCAAAAAACTGCTTGCGGTATATGATTTAAAATTTGTTCTAATAAATGTTTAGAAGAACGCAATCGTGCTTCTATCTGAAAATGTTGCGTGATTTGTTGGGTTAGTTCTCGAATAGTCACAACTAGAAATTTCTGACCTTCTTGATTCTTAAATACGCATTTCTTAATGGAAACAAAACGTTTTTCACCATCATTACTTGTAATACATTCATCAGATTCATTTTGGTTAGATGTAGTAAAAATAAATTCATCTTTTTCCCAAGACTCATCTGCTTCTTTTTTCTTGAATAAATCAAAATCGGATTTACCAATAATTTCTTCTCTATTACGTCCGATAAAGTTACAATAGGCATCATTCACCAACACCCAACAGTGTTGACGATCTTTCACAAAAATTGGATCGGAAGTACCGTTAATTACCTCAAGCAAAAAATCAGCAGAAAAATTTTCTTCTACCTGCATTTGACAATCTTCTTCGACTGTTAATTCCCTTTCAAGGGACGATTCATTTGTTTGTTTATCTTTATTCATCCCCAAAATCCTTTTTAGTAAAAGTTCTAGCCTCCCGCAGATGCAATAGTTCGATTTAATACACAGTATTTAATTCACTCATAAATCGTCCCTCACCCCCTATGCACTCAATTATTATTCCCGGAATTGATTCTCTTCCAACATCAAACGTCAGGAATTTTAAATTAGGAGTTGTAGAGACGGGGCGTATTGCTACGTCTGTACCGGAGTTAGGAGTTAGGAGTGAGGAGTTAATAATTATCGTCCCCTTGTCCCCCCATCTCCCCATCCCCCATCCCCTATTTTCTCAAACCGGACTTACCTTTGCTCGATACAATAACTTCTCTCCTTGACGGTAGCCAGTATAACGTACCTTGACTTTTTGGCTTAGTTGTGAATTCCCTTCTATCAACTGGTGAATTTCTGGTTCATAAGGTAATTCTGCACCTACCGTAGCAACAGCCTCGATTCCCCATTCTTGCAAAAGTCTGGTAATTGGTTTTTCGATCAAGGGAATTATATTTACTGCTGGTAATTGTGGATTTTCTCTAGCTTTTTGTGCTGCTGTGGGAAATTGAATTAACAATGATTCAAGAATTTGTAAACTCGATTGTTGAAATTGAGTAAATAATAATTCTTTTTGATTTTCTAATTGTTTTTCTAAGCGTTCGTATTCTTTTTTTAAATCTGCTATTTGTTGTAAAGATTGCTGTTTTGATACTTGTTCTTTAACTACATCTGTCTGATAATTTTGACTGGAAAAATTAATTCTTAATTCATTTAAATCTATTTGTAATGCTTGCGATATTTTTACCAAAGTATCTAGACGCATTTGCTGGATTTTCCCTTGACGCAAACATTGTATTTGATATTTAGAAACTCCAGCAGCTTCACTCAATTTTTTAAAGCTATCAATTTCTTTGTGCTGCATCAATTCCAATAATTTATTACTAAAATCCATTTGATTTTAAATTATTAATATCATGAAAAATCAGGTCAAAGGTTTAAGGTCAAAGGTCAAAGGTCAAAGGTTTAAGGTTATATCTTTAGTACTTAGTTATGTCACCAATTACCAATTACCCATTACCAATTACCCATTACCAATTACCAATTACCAATTACCTATTAAAAAACTTTACTTCCCTTTAACTAAACCTTTCTATTTACCATTGTTGCACTCGCTTGGTCAACGGGTACTAACAAAATTTCGCTGAGGTTAACATGAGCAGGACGGGTAACACAAAATAATATTACATCAGCGATATCATCTGGGGTGAGGGGGGTTAATCCTTGATATACTTTTTGAGCGCGATCGTCATCTCCATGAAAACGCACTTGGCTAAATTCAGTTTCCACTAAGCCAGGATCAACGGAACTTACACGAATGGGAGTTCCCAACAAATCTTGTTTCAAACCTTGAGAAATTGCCCTAACAGCGGCTTTGGTGGCACAATAGACATTACCACCGGGATAAGTTTGATGTCCAGCAATCGAACCAATATTAACTATATGACCACAATTGCGATCGACCATTCCCGGAACTACACAACGGGTAAGATAAAGCAAACCTTTGACGTTGGTATCAATCATTTCTTCCCAATCTTGGAAGCTACCTTCATGAAGCTTGTCTAAACCGCGACTAAGACCAGCATTATTGATTAGAATATCAATGTTCGACCATTGAACGGGTAAGTTAGATATAGCAGATTCTACAGCATTGCGATCGCGAACATCGAGTTCCAATAAATGAAAATCTTCCGATGATAATTGCAAAGTTTCCACAAGTTGCTGCAAACGTTCCAAGCGTCGCGCAGCTAAAATCAATTTTGCACCAGCATCTGCAAAATATTTGACGCAAGATGCACCAATACCGCTACTTGCACCAGTTATTAATACAATTTGATTTTTAATTGAAGCCATAAAATAGGAGTTAGGAGTTAAGAGTGAGGAGTGAGGAGTTAAAAATAGCGGATACTTATAAAGCCTACCTGTATGAGCTACACAAATTTTAGCTTACGAAAGTGGGCTTTGTTCTTATAGCACCAGATGAATAGTCTGAGAGCTAATTAATTTGACCAAATAATATTTTATAACTGCCAACTCCCGTACAGACGTAGCAATGCTACGTCTCTACAACAACTCCGGTGGTACTAACTCCTAACTTATTTCTCTACCACTGGTACACGCTGAGTAATCATAGTCATACCGTTTCCTCGTACCAATACAGCAGAAATCCATTGATTACCAGGTTTTGCTGGTGCGCGCCCAACTTTAAATATTCCCCCAGCGGTAAGCAATTCCAAGTCTACAGGTGTAGGTTTGAGATATTTTCCTGGTTCAACAGCTTCATTTAAAGCCGTACCCAAGAGAAAATCATCACCTAAAGGCTCATTGACAATTGCATCAAAATAATAGTTCTCCCCGACTTTTAATTGCTCGGGTAAATTAATATCTACCTTGGGAGGGTTGACACCATTCGTAAGTTGAGTACGTTCTGATAAAATATCTTGACGGATAATTTTACCATTAACGATACGCTGACGCGATTTAATAGTGGCATTCATGCCTAACTTATTGTTTGCAGAAGGTAAACCAACTATATTTGTGACTGTATCGGCAATGATACTATTACCTTGGGTACTCCAAGATTGCAGTTTAGTAGTATATTTCAAGCTAGGATACCGCTTCCACAAAGAAGTTAAGGATTTTTCCATACTCGAACGGTTTAATCCGTCTCCATGAACAAAATTAGGGCTGTAAAAATTCATTACACCCTTAACATCAGCGCGGTTTGCAGATGCATCAATTTGCGTTAAAAGATTTTTGACTTGGGGAGGAGCATTTTCTGGTACATTGGCTTGAGCGGATTTCCAACCAGTAGATAAACCAAGAGTGAGGATAAATAAAATTACCCAACGGCTACCAGTAACTCTTGATTTTCGTGCGGGTATTAAGGTATTAAAGTTAGACATTAGTGATTGTGTTGTAGGTAATTTAACTACGGTATTGATTCGCTAATTTAATGTATAACTCATGTCATAACTCCCCTTTACAGGTGAAATTCCGGATGAGTTGACAAAAAACCAGGAAATTGATTTATTAAATTTTAAGCTAGGCGCTAACAGGGTAAAGGGTTAATGGCTCACACTCCTATACGATTACTTATAGCAGCCAGCGGAACTGGCGGACATTTATTTCCAGCTATCGCACTTGCGGAACAATTGCCAGATTATCAAATTGAATGGCTGGGTGTTCCTAACAGGTTAGAAACAACTCTGGTTCCCAAACAGTATAAATTGAATACCATTGAAGTTGAAGGGTTCCAAAAAGGTTTTGGGGTTTCTTCACTACTCACCTTGGGTAAACTGTGTGGTTCAATTTTACAAGTTAGAAAAATTCTCCAGCAAGGCAAGTTTGACGGAGTTTTCACAACCGGAGGCTATATTTCTGGCCCTGCGGTGATTGCAGCTCGTTCTTTGGGTTTACCCGTAATTCTTCATGAATCTAACGCAATACCCGGTAAAGTGACTCGTTTTTTTGGTCTTTGGTGTAATGCGGTAGCGGTTGGGTTTGAAGCTGCGACGAAATATTTGCCCAAAAACAAAACTATCTATACTAGTACTCCAGTACGTTCTATATTTTTAGATCCGGGAATTGCAGCATCATTAGATTTACCAATTCCTGAAGATGTACCTGTGATTGTAGTTTTCGGTGGCTCTCAAGGGGCAGTTTCGGTAAACAAATTAGTCCGTGAAAGCGCTCCGGCATGGTTTGATGTCGGTGCTTATGTAGTGCATTTAACGGGTGATAATGACCCAGAAGCGGATAATTTAAAACATTCCCAATATATTTCGATGCCATTTTACAATAATATGGCAGCGCTGTTACAAAGAGCTAATTTAGCTATTAGTCGCTCTGGTGCTGGAAGTGTCACAGAATTAGCTGTATGTGGTACTCCAGCGATTTTGATTCCTTATCCTTATGCAGCAGAAGACCATCAAACCTACAACGCTCAAGTATATACAACAGCGGGAGCGGGAATATTATTTCAACAGAAAGAATTAACCACACAGAAGTTGCAAAATCAAGTGTTGGAATTATTACAATCTCCTGAAAAATTGCAGCAAATGAGCGCAAAAGCCAAAACTGTTGCAGTTCCCGAAAGTGCTGAGAAATTAGCACAATTAGTAAGGGAAGTTGTGGAAAGGTAGAGAGTGAATTTTAAATTAAATTAAAGTCTATTTATGGGGTAGGCTAATAGCTTGCCCTATATTTTTATAATTTTTATCAGCTAAAAACCATCCTTGTCATATATTAGGGCGGGCAAGGATGCCCACCCCACAAGAATTAGCTAGAACGCTTATTGCAAGGAAATAACTGATCAATCTCAATTAAAACAAACATTGAATCAAAATGACTTCAAACAAACCTATCAACGTATGGCAATATAAACCTTGGTGGTGTCAGCCTTGGTCTATATTACTCACAGGATCAACGTTAATTAGTGGAAGCTGGTTATTATTTCACAGAGTTTGGTTAACTATTTTAATATCTATTCCTTTATTAATTTGGATGGGATTTTTTTTATTGATATATCCCAAAGTTTTTATGAAAATGATTAGGGAAGAGGGAAGAGGGAATAGGGAAGAGGTAATAGGTAATAGGTAATAGATGGGGAGATGCTAACTCCTAACTCCTAACTTCTAACTCCTAACTCCTAACTCCTAACTCCTAACTTAATTTACTGTTTATTTTCTAAAGAACGATAAGCAAAACGCATCGATTGCAACATTCGTTCTCGCTTTTTGCGAGCAATTGCTTGTAAATCAATGGTTTTATCGGTTTCGTCAACAATTTCACCAGTGATTACTTCCAATACATCTTCTAAAGTAATTACACCAGAAACATTCCCGTATTCATCTACTACTACCGCTAAATGTTCCCGTGCTTCTAAGAAGTTTCTCAGCAATCTATCAGCACGAATTGTTTCCGGTACAAACCTGACTTTTCGTGTCAAAGTTGCAACTTTTTGAGTATTCCTTCCTTCAACCATTGCTGTCAGCAAATTCTGTTTTAAAGCAACACCAATTACTTCATCAATTGTCTCGTTAATCACAATTATTCGTGTATGCTGTGAAGCGATAATATCAGTTTTAACTTCAGCAAGAGTCAAATTACCGCGTAAATATGTCAGAATTGTTCGGGGTGTCATTAAGTCTGCTGCTGTCAGTTCATTTAACTGAAACACCCGTTGAATCATCTGCGCTTCATCCGGTTCAATTATTCCTTCTTGGTGAGCAATATCCGCTAACAACATAATTTCTGCTTTATTAGTTGTTGGTTGCTTTTTACCTCTAGTAAAAGGTGCCGTAATATTTTCTAGCACCCAAACTAAAGGTGTAAATATAAAAGTTAATGCAGCGATAGGAATAGCTACCAGTAATGCAATTGGCTCTGCAAAACGTTCGCCAATAGTTTTGGGGACAATTTCTGCAAAATGATAATTAGGAATGTCAACACTCCAGAAAATACCCCTAACCAAGTATCTCCTAATACTGTTCTAGCAATATTACCTGTAATAATACTACCAACAATATTAAAAATATTATTCATGATTACAATAGTCGCGATCGGTCGATTCATGTTTTCGCGAATCGCCAATAGTGCTATTGCTGAAGGATTTTTAGACTGTGCTAACTGTCTAATTTTTAGCGTCGAAACTGAGAATAAAGCCGCTTCCATTCCAGAGCAGAGGGCTGAACCTGAAATTACAAAAATAACAACGATTAGGAGCTGTAACATCATATTTCCCAGCTATGGGAAGAATAGTTGAGGTTAATGTGTGTTAAACGAAGAACTACAAGGGATGTTGTAGCTAATACAACCTCACCTATCTTAAACCCACGCAAGCAAGATATGGCGTTCAAAAAAATACGTGCCAGTATATAATCATTGACAAGCATTTCAATTCACCACCTGACTACCGTGACTACGTGGGTTTTCATTGCTACCCGTTGCGGCTTCGGTTGTAGAAAATTGCGAAACTCGACCATTAGCTTGAATATAAGGTAAAGGAGAACCCGCAATCAAGGCTTCTAGGTTACTTCCCATTATTGTACGGGGTTGGTCGCCTATAGTTTCTGCTTTGGTTTGAGCATTTTTATCTAAAAACACAAAATGCGGAATCCCATCTACTCGATATTGCAGCATTTCTGGTAGCCACTTACTGTTATCCACATTCAGCATCACAAAATTTATTTTATCGGCATATTCTATTTCCAGTGTGGCAATATCGGGTGCCATCTTTTGGCAGACAGTACACCAATTAGCGTAAAATTCTATTAAAGTTGGTTTTCCATTGTTCATCGCAACTTCCAAGGGTGTGGAATTTTGATCTAACTCACTTAGAGAAATCGAGCTATTTTCGCTTTGCAGTCCTAAAAACAACGCTACTGAGAGAACTACAGCTACCATCACAATCAAAAAATTTCGGAGTCGCACTCCAAAACTCGATTCTGGCTTCGACTGGGAATCTAAGGACGAATCCTTACTCATAATCAAGGTTTATAAAAACTTAACAAATCATTTCATCCACCAGTTTAACGCTCTACTTCCATTTATTAGACTTGTTTCAAAAATAAAAACATTAGACGGGAATAGGGAATAGGCAATAGGTAATGGGGAATGGGAAATGGGCAAAAAGAAGAATTTCGGTAAAAGCTTAATCTAAAATCTAAAATCTAAAATCCAAAATGAAAAAACGAGTTACCATTACCTTTCCCAAACGTACAGTTCAAATGCCTGTTACCTACCGATTGGCGAAGGATTTTAATGTTGCTGCCAATATTATCCGCGCTGCTGTTGCCCCCAATCAAATTGGTAAACTAGTTGTGGAATTATCTGGAGATATTGACCAATTGGATGCAGCGATAGAATGGATGCGAAACCAGAGTATCACTGTTTCCCACAGTTTAGGAGAAATTGTCATTGATGAACAAGCCTGTGTTCATTGCGGATTGTGTACTGGGGTTTGTCCGACACAAGCACTTACTCTTAATCCCCAAAGCTTTAAGCTCTACTTTACTCGTTCTCGCTGCATTGTTTGTGAACAGTGTATTCCTACTTGTCCAGTGAATGCGATTTCTACCAATTTATAATTGATAATTAGCTCGGTGTTGAAATGTAAAAAAATACTCAGTCAGCTTTATGGTTGGGAGCATCCCAACTTTCTCAAAACCAAACAAAAGCTTTTGTTAAATCTCAGCGCCACTTTGCGTAATCCTCTGCGCTACTTTGCGTTTAATTTGCCTAATAAAGCAAAATCAAACATTTGACATACTCAGAATCAGAATAGTATTTAAATACATCACTCAATAAAAGTTTAATATCAATAATTTAATTATTCCATTAACAATATTATAAAATAATCTTTCTTAAGACTGATATTAAATAAAAAAATATCAAGGATGTTACATATACTCAAAACCGATGCTAGGATTCAATAATCTTCCAAGAACACACTAGTATTATCGTTTGAATTGTTATGACATTAGCGACAAAACCTACAGTACAAACTTTAGCTGACTACACTTACAGTGCCATTGAAAAACACTTTAAGAAAACTTGGAAATGGGAAAAATCCGTAAAAAATGACCAAGATGTGGAAGCTTTACACCAAATGCGAGTTGGTATGCGTCGTTTACGTACTACTGTAACTAGGTTTAATTCTATCGTCAATTTCCCTAAATCGGCGAACGATAAAAACATTGGCAAAATTGCCCGCTGTCTTGGTTCGTTAAGAGATTTGGATGTGTTAAAAGAAACTTTCAAAACGACATATCAACCGCAATTACCCAAAAAAGAAAAGGTAATTTTAGATGATGTTATTGACACATTGGATAAACAACGTGCAGATGCAGCAATCGATGTTAAGACATTATTTAAAAGCGAACGTTACAAGTCGTTGAAAACCGGATTAAAAGAGTGGTTGGAGAAGCCAAGTTATCAACTATTAGCGAATTTAACACTCGAACAAGCTTTACCGGATTTACTTTTACCGGAAGTTAGTTGCTTTTTTCTACATCCGGGTTGGTTAATTGGAACTCAAGTAGAAGACAATAGAGTTGTGATTTCTAGAAATTTTGATGAGAAACAAGTAGATAAACAATTGTTAACAAAAGGAGAAGACCTACACGATTTACGTAAATCTGGGAAAAAGCTGCGCTATCAGATGGAATTGTTTACCGATTTATATGGTCAAGGATATGCAAATCATCTAGAACAAGTCAAAAATATTCAAGAAGTTTTGGGTTCTATGCAAGATAGCGCTGTTTTGGATGAATGGTTACAAGATGTGTTAGAATCAAAAATTAGTAAGGAACTTCCGACTCTAGCAAGTTTACTCACCAAAATCGTTACGATTTATGGCAACAATGGCAATGTTTACAGGAAGAATATCTTAAACTTGAGACAAGACTTGAATTTCATTTAATAATTCTTAACCCTGATATGAAACGGGAATGGGGAGATAGGGAAGCAGCAGCACAAACTGAAGAAAAAGTTTTGATCGAGAATAATTGATTCGCTCTACGTGATCTGACAGTTATCGGCGTGGATTTCCATCACGGTTCACTTTAATGAAATAAAAGTCATTAAAACCCCCTCCTAGTCATGGAACGGGGTTTTTAAGTGTTATTGATTGAGCTTGCAAAAAGGGCGACCGATGGGGTTCGAACCCACGAATGGAGGTACCACAAACCTCTGCCTTAACCACTTGGCTACGATCGCCATGTTCATTTTTTTATCTTCTTAGATACTATAACAAATTTAGAATGAATTGATCAAGCATTTTTTTGGAACGGACTCAGATAATCTAGAGTCTAATAGTCAAATAGTTAATAATTATATCAGGAGAGAATGAAAATTGTAAGTATTGTTACATATGCCGGAGTCGCTGCACTAATCGCATTAGGTGTAGTAATGGCAAGTACAAATCCATCACGAACCGAGTATGAAGAATACGCTGCTCAGCGGTTAAATGAGTATATAAAAGAAGAAGGCTGTAGTAAAACTCCGAAGCTATTAGATAATTTAATCAAATTCAACTGTGCAAAGTTGATCGATTCATTGAATCCACAAATTAAGCAGATAATTAATGCATCTACCCAACAACGTGATTATTTACTATTTAGCGTTTACGAGACAGATTTACAAATAAACTCTCTTATACCTTCATACAAATTCGAGACTATAGGGGCTTTAGATAATTTCTTTACTTATAAAGCGGAAAAACAATAATTGTAAATCCTGGTTAATTTGTAGATGTGGAAACATTATCCACAGGAGACGTAAAATTTTACGTCTCTACATTATTTAATCGCAATAGTTCCCCAAACCGTTGATTAAATCCAGCAATCCCCTGCAAACCACCCGTGTGGATTACCACAATTGTACTACCATTTTGAAATCTACCTTTTTTGATTTCATTCCATACCCCATAAAATAGTTTTCCAGTATAAATAGGGTCAATTGGGATACGAAATTTTTCGTAAAAATCGTTAATAAAATTTATTAATTGATGATTCCATTTTGTATAACCACCAAAATCATAATCACTGATTAACTGCCAATTATCGTACTTTTTTCCCACAGATTCCCATATCAAACGATTAATTTCATCCTTAATAAAATCACCCTTGAGTGCCGGGAAAACTTTTAAAACAGACATTCGGGCTAAACCCGTGACTAAACCCGCAGCAGTACCACCAGTACCGCAACTCACACAAAAATAATCTGGTAATTTGCCGTCTAGTTGTTCCCTTACCTCTGTAACTATTTCGGCACAACCTTTAACCGCTAAAGCATTGCTTCCACCTTCAGGTATTACATAACATTCTCCTAACTCCAGTTGTAACCGTGCTGCTAATTCTGCTTTCTCTGCTCGATATGCTTGTCTATCAACAGATATCAACCGCATCCCCTGTTGTTGAGCTAAAAATAAAGTTGGATTTAACGGTTTGATTAATTCTCCTCGAATCACACCAAACGTCTCAAAACCAAACATTTTACCAGCTGCTGCCGTTGCTGCAATATGATTAGAATAAGCACCACCAAAAGTGAGTAAGCGTGTTTGTTGTTGCTCTTGTGCTGTTTGCAGATTGTATTTTAATTTCCGCCATTTATTACCAGAAACTTGTGGATGAATTAAATCATCCCGTTTGATAAATAAACGTATTCCGTGCTTTACTAATAGTTCATCTTGAATCAATTGTAGTGGACTTGGTTGATTGAACATGATTTTATCAACAGCATTTATTGCAGCACAAAGGTCAAAGGTTTAAGGTCAAAGGTTTAAGGTCAAAGGTTTAAGGTCAAAACTCCTAACTCTTAACTCATAACTCTTAACTCTTAACTCCTAACTCCTAACTCCTAACTCCTAACTCCTAACTCCTAACTCCTAACTCCTAACTCTTAAAAAACTTCTGTCGCAAACGACTAACAAAAAGATTCACTTCCGGTAACTTCATCATCGAAGCAACAACCCCGAAAATTGCTAATCCCACAAAACCAGATATTGATAATTGTAAAAGCTCAATTAACAAATTTCCCGAACTGAAAAACTGTTCCATAGCTTGAGAAGTTGCATAACTAGCAACACCAGCTACCACACTACCTGCGGCTAAACCTAATATTGGTAAACCCCATTCCACAAGAGGTAAACCATTTAATTTAACGTTGAGTAGGAATAACAACATTAATATTGAACTGCAATTAACTCCAACTGTTGCTAATACTAAACCCGGTGCGCCTAAATCAAAAACTCTAATAAATATAAAGTCTAATAAAGCATTGAGAAAAATGTTGATCATACTGATGCGAAATGGTGTATCTCCATCACCCAAAGCGTAAAATACTCGCACCAAAACATCTCGTCCTAAATAGACAAACATCCCGATACCGTTAACAATTAATAAAGAAGCAACCAAGGCTGAATTTTCGGCATTAAAAGCACCGCGTTGATAGACTATCTTCACAATTGGATTTGCTAAAGCCACCATTAAAGCACCCAAAGGTAGCATTGTAAAAGCTGAAAGCAACAATCCTTGACGGATGCGTAATTTTAAATCTCCCCAATTTTGTGGATCTGCCAATCGAGCAAACATCGGTAATAAAGGAACCAGAATTACTCCAGAAATAATTCCCAAAGGAGTTTGTACTAACAATCCAGCATTAGCTAAAGCCGGTGCAACCTCAGTACTAATAAATGAAGCGAAAAATAAATCGGTGTAAAGGTTAATTTGTAGCATCCCAGAAGAAAAAGTTGCAGGGCCCATAATTTTCAGGATTTCCTTTACTCCCGGTTGATTAAAATCGAATCTCAAGCGAATTCTACCCATACCGGCTTTAGTTTGCGCTGCTAACTGCACAAACCACTGTAAAAGCGCTCCCCCTAAAGTTCCCCCTGCTAAGACAGTTCCCCCTAACATCGCGTATTCTGGGGTACTAATTTTAGTACCAACTTGTAGGTAAAGAATACCCACAGCAATCACAACCGCAACACTGGAAAACAACGGACTAATTGAAGGTAGCCAAAACACATTAGCAGCATTCAGAACACCGAAACCAATACCAATTAAACCTGCTAAAACCGCCATTGGAGCCATTACTCGCAATTGACGAATCGCAATTTCTCGAACTAGTTCCTTTCCCGGCTCCTGTAATCCAGGTGCAAAAATATCAATACATAGAGGTGCAGCTAATACCAAAACAATTGAGACAGCAATCAGTATTCCACCAATCAGCGTCATAATCGTTTCTACCAACGGTGCTGCCTCTTCCTTTTCACGTTTAGCTAAAACACTAACCACTGCACTGTAAAAAGGACCATTAATACCACCTAGTAATATCAGTAAAAACCCAGGTATCGTATAAGCGTATTGAAAACCCGCAAAAGCAGGACCCAAGCCAAAAGCAGCAGACATAACTAACTGTCGTACCAAACCAAAAACTTTGCTAATTAAAGTGGCAACGGCTACAATACCAGCAATACCAGCAAACGAACGAGACGGTTTATCCTGTTGTTTCGTCACAAATAGTACCCGAATACTCTCCAAGGTCAGATATCTGAAAATATTTAACCTGAATTTGGGTTATATGTCAGGTAAATTTTGACAAATAAAGTTAAAGGTTAAAGGTTAAAGGTTAAAGGTTAAAGGTTAAAGGTCAAAGGTCAATTTTTAGTAATAACCATCAACCAACAACTATCAACTGTCCACTGTCAACTGTCAACTGTCTCCCCATCAACGACATCCAAGACTATACCGCGTGGAAACCCCGGTAACTGGATTTACTCCCGAAGCGCGATCGCACATCAATTTCACTTGATAGCGGTCAATAATGGCATCGGTAAAATCGGCACCAGTAATATCCGCATCAAAAAAGCGACTGCGGCTCATGGTTGCTTCTGTAAAGTTAGCATTTCTCAAGTTAGCATTATCCATTGTTACTTGGTCTACCAAGGCTCCTTTTAAATTCGCACCTTCTAAATTGGCTCTAAGTAAATTCCCTTTGGTAAACATCGCGTTTGTTAAATTGGCACCTTGAAAATTTGTCTCTCGCATTTCAGCAGCAATAAAATTGACTCCTACTAAATCTTTATTGGAGAAATCACGGTTTTCTAAATTTGTACTGCTGTAATTAATTGTGTTTATTTGCGCGAAAGCAGGATGAGCATCAAGTAATACCCATAACCACGCTAAACACAAAACGAAAACTAAACCCAATAAACGTAAAAGAATTTTTTTCTATAATTTTAAAATTTTTTAAAATTTTTTAAATTTTTTAAAACTTTTAAAATTTTAGGGAGTAGTTTGTTCGGGAGTAGAGAAATTATTGGCGTTGCTCAAAAGATGTATGAAAATAATTTTGCGTGATTTTGAAAACCTTGGGAGACGTGTTAGCAAAGCGTGACGCGATAGCGTCATAGGGCATTGTATCACGTCTCTACATTATTTAAAATTCCGCCCTTGGATTCAGCAACGCTAAATTATTTTTAACTCCTAACTCCTCACTCAAAACTCCTAACTCCGTTCGCTACTTCCAATCTTTCCCAATACGAATTGTTAGGTCAGATTGTATATCGCCGGTGGCGGATATATCAATATGGTTGATGTTTAAAATTTGCTGTAATTCGGATGCTGCTTGTTTATTACCTTTTTGTACTATAATTTCAGATTTTGCTCGTTCGTCCGCCCAGTTGGATACTGCATAAACATTTGTAAAGCCCTGTTTTTTGAGAATTTCCATGACTTTTTGAGTTTGTTCAAGGCGATTGCCAGTATTTTGAACGGCAATTTTTAAGCTGGTTATTGGCTTGTTAGTTTGCTTGAGGCTAGCTAGGTTGACTCCAGCGTAATTGGCAAGCAAGTCGGCTTGTCCGTTTAAATCCAGCCAGTAACTATCTGGATCTGCACTTAAGCGACTGAATATTCCTGGTAACAAAGTCATTTGAAAATCGTTTTGCTCGACTTTTAAAGTGAAGTTGACTAATGCCATCATTTCTTCAAGCTTCAAGTTAGTGTCAAAATACTTTCGCGTTAACCGAGTTAACTGTGGTAATCGAGGTAATACTTTGGGACTCCAAAGACGTTCGCGTAAAGCGAGTAACATTGTTTGCTGTCGTTGGACTCTTTCTAAATCCCCGCTATTTTGTTCTCGAAAGCGGACATATTGTTCTGCTTTTTCTCCATCGAGAGTTTGCCAACCACTGACCAAATTAATCGATAGTTTTTGAGCGGAGTCTTCGTACTGCATTGGTTTAGGTACAAAAACTTCTACTCCTCCTAACTGGTCAACTAATTGTCTGAGACCATCCGTAGAAATACGAATATAGCGATGAATCGGAGCATTACTCAAACTACGACTTACCACCCGTGCAGCTAAAACTGGGCCATCAGAAGCATTCGCTTGGGATACCTTGTTTAAACCCCTTTCGGGAATTGATATCATCGTACCTTTGGGGATCGAAAGTACCCGAATGGTTTTATCTTCAGGATTAACCCTTACCAACAACATGGTATCGCTATTTCCGGCGAAACTTTCCGGTGAACCTTCAACCGTACCGGGAACTGGTTCAACTCCCAAAACCAAAATATTCATCGGTTTTTTGAGTTGGTATTGGGAAATATTGCTCCATAAATCCCCTGTTAATGGTGCGTCTTCAGCATCGAGTGTAGACCATCCCAACTCATCTTCAGTTTTATCTACTCCACTCCATAACGGAGTCCAAAGCGCCAAACTTGATACCAGTAATCCCGATAAAGTAACTCCCATTACAACTGTGAGAATCCAAAACAGCCATCTGGGCATTGTTAAACCCAGTCGATAATAAAGCTGACTAGGAATAGAACTTGTTTTTTTTCCGGATGCCGGCTCAACCTGAATTTGCAGATCATCAATAGGAGCTTGGTTTTGTAAACTTTGCTCGCGATCGTAAATCTCTTGATTGTCCCAGCTTTCTATTTGTTTAACCACAATTAACTCCCCACTAACCAATATCAGTTATCAGTTATCAGTTATCAGTTATCAGTCCTCAACAACGGTGTATGTTGGGAGATCGGATAGGTAGCATCTCAATAGATAACTGTTGACTGAAAAATATTGCTACTTTAAAAGCCCACTGTACACTTGAAGTGTTGTAAATAGAGTAAGTAAGACAACATGACTAATCGTTTGTTTCCAGTAATTCTTGCAGGTGGTAAAGGCGAACGTTTTTGGCCCCTTTCTCGACGAATCCGACCGAAGCAATTTTTAAATCTTGATGGTACCTCACGTAGCTTAATGCAAGCCACTGCTGACCGTTTATTACCGTTAACTGATGGTTGGGATTCTTTATGGGTAGTAACCTCTAGTCTCATAGCAGAAGGTGTCAAAGAACAATTACCCGAATTACCCAGTGCCAACTTGCTTGTAGAGCCACAAGGAAGAGATACAGCAGCGGCGATTGCCTGGGCAAGTTTGGAAATTCAAAAACGTTACGGTGAAGACGCTATTATCGGTTTTTTCCCAGCAGACCATTGGATTGCAGACCAAGAAGCTTTTGCACGTACATTAAGTGCAGCAGCGGATTTAGCAGCACAAAATCCAGCGATTGTAACTTTGGGGATCAAACCAACATTTCCATCAACAGGTTACGGATACATAGAACAAGGTGAAAAATTTGGTAGCTTTAACAACTTGCCAGCCTATCACGTTAACCGCTTTACTGAAAAGCCTAACCGCGAAACAGCGGAAACTTTTTTACAAACGGGACGATTTAGTTGGAATAGCGGAATGTTTATTTTCCGAGCCGGTGTTGCCATTAAAGAACTGTATGCTCATGCTCCAGAAATTATCGAACCCATCGAAAAACATGGTCCCGATATTTATCCTCAATTGCCCAAATTGAGCGTAGACTATGCCTTAATGGAAAAAACCAATTTAGCTTATGTCTTACCAGTCGAATTTGGCTGGGACGATTTAGGAGATTGGAATGCCATTGAAAGGCTGCTCAAAAAAGAAACAGAGCCAAATGTAGAATTAGCTACTCATGTAGGATTAGATACTAAGGGAGCTATTTTCTATGCTAGCAATCAAGATGATGTAATTGTTACCATTGGGCTTGAGGATGTAGTCGTCGTTCGCGACAAGAATGTCACTTTAATTGTCAAAAAAGAACGCACCCAAGAAATTAAGCAGGTACTCAAGACCCTAGAATCTGATTCCCGATTTACCGAATTACTTTAAAGTAACTATAGCCTAGTAATTATTAACCGGGGCATTGGGGGCGAGGAAATATCAAAAAATCCATCATACCCAATCCCCCAAATTTCACAAAATAAACAATAAAGTCAAAATACACCAAAAAAAATATATATAAATATAAAAAGTTAAAACCTCAAACCCTTGACAGAAGCATTAAAGCTATTTTTTCTAGTATAACTATTCAATCGGAAGATGAGGTTCGGGGGTTCAGGGGAGATAGATAATTCCCAATTACCCATTACCCATTACCAATTACCCATTACCCATTACCAATTACCCATTACCAATTCCCTATTCCCTATTCCCTATTCCCTATTCCCAATTCTGATTAATTATTAAAAATGTTTCTAACTCAAACCGTTCCTCGTCAAAGAGAAATTATTGAAGTTTTATTCCGCAATGGCTGGGATTATATGCGACGGCTGATTACTGTTGGTAAAGCCGATGAACCCCAGTTACCTACTCCTGCTGTTTTAAAAAATATTTTGGTAGATTTGGGTCCTGTTTACATTAAACTCGGTCAATTACTTTCTACCCGTCCAGATTTGCTCAGCGCATCCTATATTGAAGAACTTTCAACTCTACAGGATAATGTACCACCCGTACCTTGGGCAGATGTAGAGGTACTGATTCGCAAGCAGTTGAAAAATCCCCTAGAAGAAAGCTTTGCCACAATTAATCCTGTACCTGTAGCTGCTGGTTCCATTGCTCAAACACATAAAGCAACTCTTGTCAATGGTCACGAAGTTGCAATTAAGGTACAACGTCCCGGTATTGACCTGACTGTTGACCAAGATATTGCTTTAATTCAAGGTATTGCGGAATTAGTTGCTCGGACAGAATTTGGACAAGTTAATGATATTAAGGCGATCGCCGATGAATTTTGTACCGCATTAAAAGCGGAATTAGACTTTACGCGAGAAGCTGGTTTTACAGACCAATTACGGCGCAATTTATCCCAAAGTAAATGGTTTGACCCCAAAGAGATAGTAGTTGCTCAAATTTATTGGGAATTAACTACACCAAAATTAATGGTGATGGAATGGCTTGATGGTGTACCGATATTATCTGCGACTATAGGCAATGATAGTAATGGTGTGAGTGCGGCAGCAGAACGTAAAAGAGTTACCAGTCTATTATTTGCAGTGTTTTCTCAGCAATTATATGTTGATGGATTCTTTCATGCAGACCCCCATCCTGGCAATATATTTTATCTCAAAGATGGTCGTGTTGCTCTCCTCGACTGCGGAATGGTGGGAAGACTCGATCCCCGTACTCAGCAAATATTAATCGAAATGTTGCTGGCAATTGTAGACTTAGATGCTCAAAGATGCGCTCAATTAACTTTACAGTTAGCAGGTTCATCCAAGCCGGTAGATATGTCGCGTTTGGAAAATGATTATGACCGGATGCTGCGAAAATATTTTAATCTGAGTTTGGCTCAACTTAATTTCTCCGAAGTTGTTTACGAAACTTTTCAAGTTGCTCGCAACAACAATATTCGCTTACCTAGCAATATGGGATTGTATGCCAAAACTATCGCTAATTTAGAAGGATTAGCACGAGCATTCAATCCAGAGATCAATTTTCTAGAAGAAATTAAACCATTTCTCACAGACTTATTTCGTCAACAGTTAGTAGGGGATTCACCAGTTCGTTCCCTTCTACGAACCGCATTGGATTTAAAAAGTCTTTCTTTGCAATTCCCTCGTCAAATAGAATATCTTTTAGAACGAGTAACAACAGAAACCTTACAATGGAATATAACTCTCAAAGGTTTAGATGGTTTACGACGTACCACAGACGATGCAGCCAATCGATTATCCTTAGTATCCTAGTAGGTTCACTGATAATGGGTGCAGCAATTATTTCCACAAATGCTCAAACCGCTCAGCTATCTTTAATCAGTAATATCTTATTTGCTGCTGCTAGTTTATTAGGACTATGGTTAATCTTTAGTATTTTGCGCTCCGGACGTTTACGTTAGCACCACAGATGGGAAAATGGTAATAGGGGGATGGGGGGATGGGGAGATGGGGAGATGAAAGGAAAATCATTTATTATTAACTCCGCTGGTACTAACTCTTGACCTTTGACCTTTGACCTTTGACCTTTAACCTTTAACCTGATTAAATCTATGTCTATGATCATTGCTCAAGATTTGAGCAAAATTTATCCAGTTGCGATTAAAGAACCAGGTATTAAAGGTACAGTTTCTCATTTTTTTCGCCGCAAATACCGGGAAATTAAAGCTGTTAGTAATGTCTCTTTTGAAATTGCTCCCGGTGAGGTGGTGGGTTTTTTGGGAGCAAATGGTGCAGGGAAAACTACTACTCTCAAAATGCTCACGGGGTTAATTCATCCGAGTAGCGGTAATGTCAGAGTCGCGGGTTCAGTTCCATTTCGTCGCGAAGAAGCTTTTTTACAGCAAATTACTTTGGTCATGGGACAAAAACAGCAGTTATTATGGGATTTACCCGCTCTTGATTCTTTAAAAATTAATGCTGCTGTATATAATATTTCTGATCGAGAATATCGGACACGAGTGGGAGAATTAACCGAAATGCTTTCACTTCAAGGTAAACTCACTCAACCAGTGCGGAAAATGTCTTTGGGTGAACGCATGAAGGCTGAATTATTAGCGGCTCTTTTACATCGTCCTCAAGTATTATTTTTGGATGAACCGACTTTAGGACTCGATGTCAATGCTCAGGTAAATGTGCGGGATTTTTTGCGCGAATACAATCAGCGCTATCAAGCAACGGTTTTGTTAACCAGTCATTACATGGCGGATATCACCGCTTTATGTAAGCGAGTGCTGTTGATTCATCAAGGACAATTAATGTATGACGGTAGTTTAGATGGACTTTTAGAAAGGTTTGCACCTTATCGAGTTGTTAATATTGAATTAGCTCAACCTTTAGATACAGTTAAATTGGAGACATACGGCGAAATTAAGTTACATGACGGTAGAATGGTTAGTTTTATGATTCCTCAAGAAAAACTTACTAGTACGGTATCGCGTATTTTAACTGAGTTAGAAGTTGTTGATTTAACCGTTACTGAACCTCCTGTTGAAGAAGTCGTTGGTAAGGTATTTCAAGCAGGAGCATTTGAAAGTTAATTATATTATTATTCGCTGTTAACAATTTCCAGATCAACTTTAGTCGTATTTTTTTCATCGAGTAAATCAATAGGAATTACACAATTAAAGCTGTTTGCTATAATTTTGACAAAGCCAATTTATATAACACCGGGTTTTTCTCAATAAAAATACGGTTTTATGATTTTTGCAGTAAGATTAAATACTGAAAAATCTCAAGAATACATCAAGGAATCATAGAAGTCGGGTTTTTCACAGCAATATCGATCACACCAAACAATTCTGGTAAAAACCCGACTTCTTATTCCACATCAAGGAATCACAGAAGTCGGGTTTTTGGAAGAATATTCATCACACCAGATAATTCTCCTAAATACCCGACTTCTTATTCCAGATCAAAAATCATAGAAGTCGGGTTTTTGGCAGCAATATCCATCAGAGCAAATAATTCTGGTAAAAACCCGACTTCTTACCCTACATCAAAAAATCATCATTAATATAATCTCGGTTTCTTCTCAGTTAAAATACTGATTCCGTTTTTTAAGTATTTTAAAATACCAAAAAAACATAAAAAAGCAACAAAACTACATATGAACACGTTTTTTTTCTCAGTGCTTAGTTATTAGAATCACAAAAATAATTTTTAATGACAAAAATATCATTAATAATGCAAATGGTTTCATTTAACGAACGAAAATTCGTTGTTTTTGAGACGTGATGTAAGTCACTTTTTAAGTTAAAATAAAAATCTTGGTATAATCTGTTTGGACCTATCGGTCGGTTTATTTAATTAAAGCTTTTTTAGCTTGCTTTAAGAAAAATGTCAATCAAATAACGGTTAAGCTAAAGTTAATCCTTGTTACCTATTTCTTAATATAGATTTATTTTTGAGATAAAGGTTTAGAGTAACAAAGCATGAGATTAATGGATAAATCATAAATGAGTGAATTAAATATAGATGTACAAACAGATTTACTGCAAGCAATTCAAGGACACGCGGATGGTGTTTCATTTGAAGCCAAAGGATTAAAATTACAAGATATTCGCCTTTCTGAAATAAAATTACAAACTGACGATATTGATATCAATCCGTTCAAAGTTTTGTTTGGTCAAATTGAATTAGAACATCCAATAAATGCAGAAACTAGAATGGTAATCAAAGAAGCTGATATCAATCAAGCTTTAAAACTAGATTTAGTTCGCAACTTATTAGAAAAATTTTTGACATTTAATGCTGAAACATCAATTGTGAGTATGTATCCGCAAAATCTCCAACTTCGTTTACCAGGAGATAACAAAATAGAAATTGAAGGAGAGATAGTTTTAGATTCGGGTTTAGAAAATAAACCTTTAAAATTGAAAGCTGACCTGCGGTTAGTATCTTTAGAAAAACCAATTATCCTTGATGCTTTTCAATGTAATACTCCAGACGGAATTGATTTAGAAGTAATGAATGCATTGATAGATAAAATAAATAAACTGCGGAAATCACCTGATTTTGAATTCAAAGATGCAGCATTACGTCTGACCTACGCTGAAGTGCAACAAGGTAGTATAATGTTGCAGGCGCAAACTAATCTTCAACAAATCCCCGATAATATACCCATAAAGTCGTAATTTGAAATAGGCAGTTATATAACTGAAGTAGGATGTATATTTTTGGCTATTTTACTAATATAATCTAATCAATATATTCCATATCTAGAATCTAGAACTATTAATCATGCAACAGTACGATGTTGTAATTATCGGTGCGGGACACAACGGACTAGTTTGTGCTGCTTATTTATTGAAAGCTGGCTATAGCGTTGTTTTATTAGAAAAGCGTTCTGTACCTGGTGGTGCAGCCACAACAGAAGAAATATTACCAAAAGAAGCACCGGGATTTAAGTTTAACTTATGTGCGATCGACCATGAATTTATTCACCTTGGACCTGTAGTTGAAGAATTAGAATTAGAAAAATATGGGTTGGAATATTTATATTGCGACCCAGTTGTTTTTTGTCCTCATCCAGATGGGAAGTATTTCTTAGGGCATAAGTCTTTAGATAAAACTTGTGCGGAAATTGCTCGTTATTCTCAACGGGATGCTGTAAAATACAAAGAATTTACAGAATATTGGCAACGGGCTTTGGGTGCGATGATTCCGATGTTTAATGCACCACCAAAATCAATTTTAGATATTGCAGGGAATTATGATATTACGAAGATAAAAGATTTATTTTCAGTCATAGGTTCGCCTTCCAAAACCTTAGACTTTATACGCAATATGTTAACCAGTGGAGAGGATATTCTTAATGAATGGTTTGATTCGGAATTTCTCAAAGCACCTTTAGCTAGACTTTGTGCCGAATTGGGTGCGCCACCTTCCCAAAAAACCCTGGCGATTGGGGCGATAATGATGGCAATGCGTCATAATCCGGGAATGGCTAGACCTCGTGGTGGCACTGGTGCATTAACCCAAGCTTTGGTGAATTTAGTCAAAAGTAAAGGTGGTGTTATTTTAACTGACCAACAGGTAGAAAAAGTGTTAATTGGTGATGGGAAAGCTGTAGGTGTTCGGGTTGCAGGTGGTAAAGAATATCGGGCAAAAGAAGGAGTAATTTCTAATATTGATGCCAAAAGATTATTTTTGCAAATGATAGATAAAAGCGATGCAGATGCAGCCGATCCAGATTTACATGAAAGGTTAGAACGTCGTATTGTTAATAATAACGAAACCATCCTTAAAATTGACTTAGCATTAAACGAACCGCTACGTTTTGAACATCACGAACACAAAGATGAATATTTAGTTGGTTCTATTTTGATTGCCGATTCTGTGACTCATGTAGAACAAGCTCATAGTTTGTGTACCTTGGGACAAATTCCGGATGCTGACCCTTCAATGTATGTGGTAATGCCAAGTTTTCTTGACCCCAGTTTAGCTCCTCCAGGAAAGCATACTGTATGGATTGAATTTTTTGCTCCTTATCAAATAAAAGATGCTGAAGGTACTGGTTTAAATGGTACGGGATGGACTGATGAATTGAAAAACAAAGTAGCAGATAGAGTTGTAGATAAACTAGCAGATTACGCGCCAAACGTAAAAAGTGCAACTATTGCTCGTGCTGTAGAAAGTCCTGCGGAATTAGGTGAAAGATTAGGTGCTTATAAAGGGAATTACTATCACATTGATATGACATTAGACCAGATGATTTTCTTCCGTCCTTTGCCCGAAATCGCTAATTATAAAACCCCAATTGATAATTTGTATTTAACAGGTGCGGGGACTCATCCAGGTGGTTCAATATCTGGAATGCCCGGACGTAATTGTGCTAGGGTGTTTTTACAGAAAAAGCAACCGATGCAGCAGAGTTTGAAGGATGCACGGGAATCGATTGTCTCTACCTTTGAGTCGCTGTTTAAAGGTAAGTAATCAATCCCTTTTTAAACTGATTAACAAGTTGGCTGTGTTATGGCTTTAGCCGCATTTCTCACAAATAAGAAGCAAGTAGTAGTGAGTAGTGGGAAAATCAATCGGTGAGTCAACGTTTACCATTTACTTGTGAGAAATCCAGGTTTAGCCTAACGCACCAATTATTTTGAAGATAAGTAAATAAAATGTGAATTTAATCTCAATTAAATAGGACTTAGTAAGGACTTAGTAAAAAGTTATATTTTTAATTGTAGAGGAGTCCAAATTAATTTCCAATAATCGCGATCAGCAGGCGCTCCGGAAGGGCGATCGCAATGGTTTTCCTCCTATTGATTAAATAACTTCATCCCGAATACAGATGACAAACCGTATACAAAACGGATGTAATAGATATAGCGTAGCCAATGCACCAATATGACACAACGAGTTTTAATTTTAGGAGGAAGAGGACGTATAGGTAGTAGTGTTGCTCAAGATATCGCTAAACATACACAAGCGAATATTACCGTTACCGGACGTACAGCTATACAGTTGCGACACGACCATTCTGTAGAACACCTCGTCTTAGATTTAGCAGAAACTGAAAAACTATATGAAGTTATTTCTAATGCCGATATTGTAGTTCATTGTGCAGGTCCTTTCCACTACCGAGATACCGAGGTTTTGCAAATTTGTATTGAACAAGGTGTTAACTATGTAGATGTTAGTGACCATCGTTCTTATACTAGTAAAGTATTAACGCTTCACGAACAAGCTGCTAAAAAAGGGATAACGGCGGTAATTAATACAGGTATTTTCCCTGGTATTTCTAACAGTATGGTACGTCAGTGCGTTGAACAATTCGATCAACCAGAAAAAATACATTTAAGTTATGTTGTAGCTGGTTCAGGTGGTGCTGGTGTGACGATGATGCGAACTACATTTTTAGGGTTGAGAAATCCTTTTGAAGCATGGATAAATGGGAAATGGGAAATAGTTAAACCTTACACTCAAAGAGAACCTATTACTTTTCCCCAACCCTACGGAAAACCGGGGTTTATTGGTTTGATATGCCCGAAACATTCACTTTACCTAAATCTTTTCCCACAGTTAAAAGTGTAATTACTAAATTTGGTTCGATTCCCGATTTTTATAATCATTTAACTTGGATAACAGCAAATATATTTCCTAAATCATGGATTCAAAATCGCGCTGGGATAGAATTTTTGGCTCATGTGAGTCATTCGATGACCGATATTACTAATAATATTAGTGGAATTGGTGTGGCAATTCGCTCGGAAGTTACGGGAATAAAAGATGGTAAAACAGCAATTTATTGTTCGACTTTAGCCCATGAAAATACGGCAATAGCAGCCGGTTATGGTACTGGTAGTATCGTTCAATTATTACTCGAAGGTAAATTGAAAAAGTCGGGAGTCTATCCGGTTGAAGAAGCATTATCAACTGATTTATTTGAAGAAATGATGCAATATAGGGAAATTAGATTTAGTAAAGAATGGTTATAAGTACTTGTCACATCTTTTCGTATGGGAATTACTCTTTCACGCACAGGTATACCCAGGAAAAAAGAATGGATAATAGTATAAAATTATCATTCATTTCGGCATGAAAATAATTTTATCTGATGTAAAAAATGATTATAAATAAGTAAATATAATCTTATACTCAAGATACTTCCAAATCTTAAAAAACTATGTAATATTATTATAAAGATTAAGTGAAATAATCTCTGAATACCAAATATAAACTAAAAAGATTTCCTGTTACATTTTTTTTACAGTTGATGTAGACAGCAGGAAACAAATAGTTTTAAATACAGCCAGTATTAATTAGAGTTTTTATAAACTTGTACTTACCTCATTTATGTCATGAACTAACTCTATGGGTGCTATCTTATGGTTTTTTCAGGTTCTAATCTACAGAGGAATACAAATTCTATTTCCAGCTTGTTTTTAAAAAGTTTTAGTAATTATTGGAAAAAACATTTATCTTTGTTTTCTGAAAATTCCGTTGTTTTAATCGTTGATAATGATGCTGATAACTTATTGTTAGCTACACAAGTAGTGAAGTTATTGGGTTATTGCGTGATTACTGCTAAAGATGGTAAAAGTGCTTTAAGAATAATAGAAAAATACCAGCCGATGCTAGTATTGTTGGAAATAATGTTGCCCGAAATCGACGGAATTGATGTTATCAGGAATTTACGAGAAAACAAGAATTTTGTCCCTGTGATTGCCGTTACAAGTTTATCTGGGGATGTATTCCGGGATGAAGCTTTGATGGCAGGTTGTAATAGATATGTTGAAAAACCTTTTCTAATCGATGATTTAGAAACTGCAATTAACCAAATGATTCATGTGGCTCCTTCTATTTTCAACTATGCAAATGGATAATAAATCTAGTTAATTTATTAAACCTTATCAGGTACTAGTTTTGATTTTACTTGCAATATTTTTGTTATACCAATTCATTAATGGAGTTGCACTAATTCCATGTACAAGTACTGAAATAATAACAGTAGTGTAAGTTATCCAAGCAATTTGCTCGGCTAATTCTCCTTTCAAACCGTTATCAAAAGCATAAGCAAGATAGTATAAAGAACCTACTCCACGAATGCCAAACCAACCGAATAGCAGACGTTTTTGGGGATAAAAGTTTTGACGTTGCGGGTATACAAAACCTTTACCAATTGTGCTAATAAAAACTCCTATAGGTCTAATTATCAAAAATAGTAAAAGTATTACTATAATTGACTGGGACGCAAAATTTACCATTGGTTGATATAGTAAAATCGTTCCTAACAGTAAAATCGTTCCTATTTCTAAAAGTTTTTCAACTTGTTCGATAAATTCTAATTGCGCTGAGGGTTTTTCTGGGTTATGGTAGCTTTTCTGTATTATTAAACCAGCTACAAATACAGCTAAAAATCCATAGCCGTTGATAATTTCTGTCAAAGCATAAGTCAGCAAAATTGCACTCAGAGCAACAAAATCTTCCATCAAATCATCAACAGGATGACGTTCTTTAACTTTTCTATCGAGCCATACAATAGCTTTGGCTACAATAAAACCCATAATTATACCAGCACCAATTGCCCAAATTAAATCAACTCCTACCCAAGATTTAATCCAGTTATCCCAATTATCATCTTTTAAAGCATAAAGCCCAAAATAAACAAAAGGAAAAGCTAAAGCATCGTTTAATCCCCCTTCACTAGTCAAACCAAAACGTAACTCATCATCATCATTTACATCTCTTAATTGAATTGCTGAGGCTAATACAGGGTCAGTTGGTGCTAAAATTGCTCCTAATAAAATAGCTCCACCCCAATCCATTCCCAAAAAAAACTTGCCGACAACAGCAATTGCAAAAATTGAAATCGGCATTAAAATTGCGATTAATCTAATTGTAATATCCCAAGCTGCTAATCTTAAAGGACGAGCAATTTTTAAACCACAACCATATACCGAAACAATGACTACAAATTCCGTTAAACGTTTGAGCAATTCAGTATTGAATATACCATCGCGACGGAGTTGAAATAATCCAAAACCGTAAGGACCGATAATTATACCTACTATCAGATAGATAATAGCATAGGAAAAAGGCGATCGCGCAATTAAACCAGAACCCAATGTTACAAATAATAAAAGTAAACCAATAACTAGTAAATCCAGAATATAAATATCTACCATAGTTCTGAATTAATCCTGCTATTACGACATAATGATGCCAGTTTAAAACTAAAGTAAATAATTATGTATCATCTATAGGTAGATTTGGCAATCGCACTTCCTCTATCAATTGAGTGTGTTTAATACCGTTATATAAATCCTGCTCAAACCTAATCAATAGTTATCAAAGCTAATCAACGGGTTTGAGTTTCGTTTACTTCCTGCTTCAATCTGGAGAAGTCGGCTTCAACCAGTCCACAGGCTAACATCGTCTAACTGACGACTTTTGACACGCCAGTTGCTCTACTTGGGGAAACCCGCTTGTTCGCACTGGCTCAAATTAATTGCCGCGTTCAAATCACGGTCAATTTTGAAACCGCAATGACCACATTCAAACACTCGCTCATTCAATATGAGTGTTTCTTTTTTGGTTCCGCAATTGGAGCAGGTCTTGCTAGACGGGAACCATCGGTCAACCACAACTAGCTTTGAACCATATAGTCCACATTTGTAGGTCAACTGTCTACGGAACTCGTAAAATCCCATATCAGCAATCGCTTTAGCCAGTTTGTGATTAGCCAACATCCCAGATACATTGAGGTCTTCAATTACGACTGTGCCGTGGTTCTTGGCAAGACCCGTAGTGAGCTTGTGTAATGTGTCTTTGCGGATATTGGCTATTTTTCTATGCAACCTAGCTATCTGCAATTGCGCTTTCTTCCAGTTAGCGGAACCAATGATTTTATGACGGTTCAACCATTGCATTCTGGACAACTTTGCTTCGTACTTTCTATAAGACTTTGCACCTAGGACAACTTCACCAGTGCTGAGAGTAGCAAGAGCTTTGACTCCTAGGTCAACTCCTACAACGTTTTTGTGTTCTGATTGCTGTTGTTCTACCTCAAATCGGAAACTGATAAACCATCTATCAGCTTGGCGGCTAATCGTGACTGATTTTGGCTTGACTTGCGGCAGTCGCTCATATGTTTTGAGAACACCAATCACAGGCACTTGGATTTTGTTGTTGCCAAGTATTTTGACTGTGCCTTCCAATGTGAATGAATCATTACGTCCTTTTCTCTTGAACCTTGGAACTCCATTCGTCTTGTTGAAGCAGCGTTTCCAGGCTTCACGCAATGCCATTAATGCTTGCTGTGGAGTGCTTTTAGAGCATTCGTAATACCATTCGTTTTCAAATTTTACCAATGCCACTAACCATTTGTGTAAGTCAATTGCAGTAGGAAACTTGATTTTGGAATCGGGATTAACTTTGTTATGGTCAAGTATTTGTTTGGTTAGCGCCAATCCCCAATTCCAAGCATGGCGAGCTACTCCGCAATGCTTAGCGAATGCTGTACGTTGCTGGTTATTTAGTTTCAACTCGGTCTTGAAACCTAACAACACTATGACACCTCCTTAACAACTTGAGTGATGCCATCAATTAATTTCTTATTTTTCTTGCTTCTAGAGCCGTAAAGACGTGCTGAGAATACAGTAATGAGTTCAATCATGTCTTGCACTAATTCCTGTTCAAAAGTAATCTCTTCACTAGTTTTGTTAATGATGACTACCTCTGCCTCGAACTCCTCACATATTGCAAACACTAACTCAGCACCGAATCTTAGTAACCTATCTTTGTGAGTCAGTACCAATCTTGCAACATCGCCTTGCATGATTCGTTTGAGCAACTTTTGAAGTCCTTTCTTTTGGTAGTTCAAACCACTTCCCAAGTCCTGAATAGTTTCAAACTGCCACCCATTTGCAGTACTAAATGCCTCTAACACCTGTGCTTGACGGACTAAATCTTCTTTCTGGTCATGACTTGAAACTCTGGCGTAATTGATTGTTATGCGGTCGTCTATTTGCTTTAAATCTCGTGGTGTGATGCGTTTGATGTCTGCTAAATAAAATCTTCTTTGTCCTGAAGGTGAACGCTCTGAACGAATCTTTCCTGAGTCTGCCCACCTCCTTAAAGTTATGACTGAGATACCCAGTTCTTTAGCCGCATCTCCTATGCTGATTGTCATTTCTGGAATATTGGTCATTGTAGTTATCTGTCAGTTACTACAACCCATTATCTACTCATTCCGGAAGAAATGACAAGAGGTGACAAGGAATTAAGTTACAGTTTCAACCCCTCTCAACTTCACCCCCCGAATTGCAAAATCCAACAATTCCATGGGATGCATAATAGATATTTCCTTACCCTGCTGATGCAAATGCTTAGCAATCTGTAAACTACAACCTGGATTTGAGGAAGCAATCATATTTGCACCCGTATTCACTAGATTTCTAGCTTTTTGATCTCCCAACTCTTCTGCAACTTCTGGTTGCAACATATTGTAAACCCCAGCGCTACCGCAACACAAAGCAGCGTCGAGAGGTTCACGTAATTTGACTCCAGGAATTTGCCGTAACACTTGACGGGGTTGTACGCTAATTTTTTGTCCGTGTAATAAATGACAGGCATCTTGATAAACTATTGTTAGCGGTTCATCTTGTAAAGGTGATAATTTAGCAGTTAAACCTACCATCGCTAAAAATTCTTGACAATCTTTAACTTTATCAGCAAATTGCTTGGCTTTATCTCGATATTCTGCATCATTCTCTAAAATATGACCGTATTCTTTCAAAGTATGACCGCAACCCGCAGCATTAATTATCACATAATCTACATTCATATCTGCAAAACTGTCAATCATCTGTCTAGCCAAAGTTTGAGCTTGTGCAGTTTGTCCTTGATGTTCAGGAAGTGCTGCACAACAGCCTTGAGATTTAGGAATTACCACCTCACAACCATTTGCGGTTAATACTCGCACTGTGGCTTCATTTACGGCTGAGAAAAACAATCTTTGTACGCATCCTAAAATTACCCCTACCCGGTAACGTTTTGTCCCTTGGGCTGGAATTACGGTAGGATAATTATCTCGAAAAGATTTCCCAGTCACTTCTGGGAGAATAGATTCCATTGCTGCTAAACGAGGAGATATCTTTTTTAGTAAACCAGTAGCACGAATTAATTTTGGTAATCCTAATTTTTGATAAATAAATAATGGAACGAGTAAAAAACGTAATCTTTGGGGATAGGGAAAGAGTGAAAAAATCAATTTTCGAAATAATTTATCAGGTAAACTACGGGGATAATTACGAGCAATTTGGTGACGAGTCGCGCTAATTAATTTGTCATATTCCACTCCAGAAGGACAAGTTGTTACACAAGCTAAACATCCCAAACAAGAATCAAAATGTTCAGTAGTTGCTGTATTTAAAGCTATTTCTCCTTCATTAATAGCATCCATTAAATAAATTCTTCCCCGTGGAGAATCCATTTCTTTACCGATTACTCTGTAACTCGGACAAGTAGAAAGACAAAATCCGCAATGGACACAAGTATCAATCAATTTCGGTTCCGGTGGATGATTCTCATCAAAACCTGTTAAATTTTTTAAAGAAGCAATATTATTCTCGTTATTTTCGGAAATTTTCATAATATTAATAGGTTAAAGGTCAAAGGTCAAAGGTCAAAGGTCAAAGTTTAAAGGTCAAAAATTACTATTAACTGTCCACTGTCAACTGTCAACTGTCAACTATTCTCAAATTCCTGCAAGAAATCGTCCGGGACTTAAAATATTTTGACTATCAAATTGTTTTTTAATTTCTCGCATTAATTCTAAGGCATTACCGTTATAACCCCAAACATCTAATTTTTGTTTAACTTCTAATGGTGCAGATAAAATTGAGAGAAAACCACTATTTTGTTCACATAATTTTCGTATTTCCAATACCTGACTTTCGTTTTCAAACCGCAATATTCCCAAACCGCTAGCCATGTGAATCAAGCCTAAATCGACTTGACTTAGAATCGTGATCGCAGTGTTTGGTAATACTCCTATTTTGCAAGTAATTGCCGTTTCTGAGTCAGGTAAATGTATTTGTTCTGGTAATAAGAGCCATAAGCTTTGTTCTTCCGCGTCGGAATACACCGCAGTTGTTAATCCTAATTTTTCACCTATTTGTAAAACTTGGTTTAATTGTTCTTTAACGCTTTCGGGAATACTCTCGAAACAGGCAATTAATCCTAATCCTTTACCTAATCCCAAAGTTGACACTAATTGAGAGGAAAGTAAATCGGCTTGAATGGGGGTTAAAGCAGAACCACGAAGAATATCGGCTGCTTGAGATATGGCTTCTCTATTACCCGTCAATACTACAGTTCCTGAAGCTGACTGCATGGGATATAATCTAAATGTAGCCTCAGTAATAATACTTAAAGTACCATAAGAACCTGTAAATAATTTCATCAAGTCATAACCGGCAACATTCTTAACTACTCTCCCTCCAGCTTTAGCGATTTGACCATCAGCACGGACAAAAGTTACACCTAACAATTGGTCTCTAACACTACCATAACGCTGTCTTAGGGAACCAGTATCAGCAGTAGCGATGATACCTCCGATGGTTGCTAATTGTGGTGATGTGGGATTGAGGGCAAGAATTTGGTTATGTTTGGCTAAAAGTGCTTTAATATCGGCAAATTTGACTCCAGATTCTACGGTAAGAGTCAAGTCTCCTACAGCATGATTGATAATTTTATTGAAATTTTTGGTACTAACAACAATATCAATATTTTCCGTTAAACCACCCCACTTAAGTTTACTACCGTTACCGCAAGGTAAAACGCGCCATTTGTTGCGGTAAGCTTCGCAAATGACTTGAGCCAGTTGTGATTGAGTTTGGGGATAAACGACGCAACCGGGGAGGATTTCCGGTGATGCAGGCTGATCATAAATTAAGTTTTCTTCTCCAACGATAGATGCAAGAGTAGAATGGTAGACGTTCAGCGTACCCTGTTCGCTAGACATCGGTTTAATTAGTATATTTTTGTAATTAGTATTTTAATATTACTCCCAACCCGCCCTATAATCACCTATTCGTTTTCGATGGCACTAATAGATAATCAACATAAGTCGGGTTTTGAGAATAAATATCTGTAATATCAAATAACACTTATAAAAATCAGAAGTCGGGTTTTTGGCACAAATAAGCTAAAAAGCTAGAAAAATATCAATTAAATGCGCGATAGCTTATCTGTAACATCAGATAACAACTATAAAAACCCGACTTCTCAAAACTGCTTGTTTTGGAATCAACAATAAGTATTAACCACGATGTCAAAGACTCATTTTTAACTTAAGCTAGCAGTTGGAGACAGTATATATTTATCTCCCATCGCATCTGCAAATAGTCCTATTAGTTAATTTATCGGGGTAGCAATGTTAATCATCATGCAGAAGAATATCTTTAAATTTAATATCGTTCAACGATGGTGTTTCTATCAACATTTCTAGAAAGATAGTGAGATAGATTCAATACTTTCAAATTTTTAATTACCAGTCAGTATATAGCAGTTAATTACACCCAGACAAATTGACGATAATCAGATGTATTAAGTATTATTGCTATATCAATGATATTTATGTAATTTTTGCATAAAAAAATAGACTAATTTAAAAAAATAAATAGAAGAAGAATTAATCTATAAGAAGATTTGCTACAGCACTAATGTAGCTTTAATAAATTGTCGCTATGTTTTTAGTCGCTGATACTATTCAAGAGTTTAAGCTCGCAGTTTCTCCCGAAACTAGTTTGATAGAAATTATTGATTTAATAGAACAACTTAAAAGAGAAGATAAAGTACCACAGCAATTATTTGTTATAGAACATTCGCAATTGTTGGGGGTTTTTGCACTTGTTGATTTAATTTATTTAATTACTTCTAAAACAAATTTAGAAAAAGTTAAAGTTGCGGAAGTAATGAAGCCCGCAATTAGTTTAGAACCCGATTATGATTATCAACAAGCGCTATCGATAATGCGTGAACATAATATTAAATATTTACCAATTATAAATAGAACAGGGGAATTGATAGAAATAGTTACTCCCGAAAGTATTGCAATAAAATTACAAAGACAACTTTTAACGACTAAAATACAGTTACAAGAACAAACAATAAAATATGATGATTTGAAACAAGAATTTGATGCTTTAATCAATACTAATAAACTATTACAACATCAATTAGATAATAGTCTTATAGTTGAAGAAGAACTGAGTTTTCGAGTTGCTTTTGAAAAGCTAATTACTAAAATATCTACTAATTTTATTAATCTTGGTGCCAATGAGATAGATAACGGTATTAATCAAGCTTTGCAAGCTATAAGCACATTTATTAATATTGATCGTAGTTATGTATTTTTGTTAGCAGAGGATGGTGAAAAGGTAGATAATACTCATGAATGGTGTAGTCAAAGAATTCCATCGCGTATTGATAAGTTAAAAGATATTTACGTCGAAGATTTGAATTTCTTTATAGAAAAGCTTCAGTATGGTGAAATATTTCAGTTAACAGATATAGAGGAATTACAATTACAAGAACTAGTTAAAGAACAGATTTTTTCAACTCAAGATATTAAATCGTTGATTATTTACCAATTGCTTGTAGCGGTAACTTGATTGGTTTTTTAGGTTTTGAATCCTTGAATAAAATTATATGGACAAAAAACAGTATTATCTTACTCAAAAT
>JAAUSO010000150.1 GCA_012033205.1 Richelia sp. SL_2_1
AGGGGGTAACGTCTCCCCATTGCGGTGTAAGAAATTTTTGAATGTTGTTGCCGTTATCTATACTAATTGGTTGCCAGCGATTGGGGTCGGTAATTTTATCCCAGGTGTTGACTGGTTGGTAATTGGTGGTGTCGGTGTAATTATTTAATTGGTTGGAACCGTCGGTATATTTATTATTAAGTAATGTTTTAGCTGCTAAGTTACCTATTCCTGCTGCGATGTTGGTAGATGAAATGGTGGAATCTATTCCCAGTTGCTGCAATATCTGAGTAAATGCAGGTTCTTGGGTGGGGAATAAGTCTAATAGCGTAGTGTATGCAGCGTAGTTGATTGCGGTGCTTTTGTTTTCTGGAGTGATTTCTTCGCTGTCAACTTGGAGGTTGCCTAATTGAGTGCCGATTGCTACTGAGTCGTAGGCTGCCCAGGCATCGTACATACTAGTATTAACTAAGCCCAATGCGCGGGATGTGGGAGTGGGACCCATGTTGGTGTTGCTGATGGCTTCTAGGGTTGCTTGGTTCCACAGCAATACTGGGTCTTCCGTGTGCAGGGAGAAGTCCATTGCTGGGGAAGGGAGGTTGAAGAGTATGCTGATTGTGGAGGATAGGAGTAGGGGGAGTTTGGTATTTAAGTTTTTTTGTTGAGGGGATTTTGAGATTTTCATTGTTGGGGGTTGTCGTTTAGAACGGCAGCAGCTTGTTGCAGTCAATACCATGATGTGGTTGCTGCTGCGCGTTGAAGTTCAGTTTCTGTTGTAATTTATAATACTTTTTTCGGCAAGTGGTTGATTTTGAGGTTTTGCTGTAATAATTATTATGCGCTCCTGTGCGTTTAAACATAATAGCTAGATAGACAGAGTTTAAATTTCAAAAATTTATGAACTCAATAAACGGATAGTTAAAACAATTCAACAATTACGCAATTAATAAAAAAGTACCTTGTTCAATATGTATAAATATTGTTACAAATTTGCTAATTCTTATCGATTGTAAATATATATGTTAATACTTTATTCTTTATTGCCGGAAAAAGTTTTTGAAGTTGTTTTAATATTTGATGAAAACCTAATTAATCAAGATGCCGAATGTGGTGGGAGAGCATTATATAATACTCGTAATCTGAATATTTTCTCAAATATGCATATTTTCTATCTTTACGAAAGAAGGCTCCTAATCCAAGGGCAATCAGCTTTTGATAATTACTTTTGATAGGAACTGGAATGCTAAATTTCTGACTCACAGGTCTACCGTATACAGGGTCAAATAGTTTATCCTTAGAATATAAGTCATAAAGTTTCTTGATTTGCAAAACCTGATGAAGACAATTATTTATTACTTTTTGGTGGTTTCCTTTTTGCCATAATTCTGAATTAAATTCATGACTTATCGATTGATTATTCTCTAAGTTAGCTTGAATCAATGCTTCTAAGGTATACTCAAATATTATTGAATAGTCTATTAAAATATTCTCATATTTATAATAATTTTTGTATTTAGTACGCAGTTTAGAATTAATAACTTCTCCGAGAATTTCACACTTTAAATCAAAATTAGTATTTATAATAATTCCATGTGCTTGACAAAGCTTATCGTCGAAACTAAGACTATTAAATCCAATAACAATTTCAGCCTTATCTACCAACTTCTGAAACGTTCCTAACTGTTTGTAGGTAAAAGCTTCTAATCTTCTTCCAGGCAATTTCCAATTTGACCAAGTACCAATAACGGCTATTCCCATATTTTCATAGTCATGTTGCCCAGTATAACATTGCAAGTTTGTTTCAAAAACTTTAGATTTAGAAGGAATATAATTAATAGGTTCACATATATAAATTAGTTTACGCATTTATTATTTTTTTATGCATTATCACTGAAAGGGTTTGTGTACCATTTTTTAGCTTTTTCGTACCATTGAGTTGCTTGCTCGTAAGATTCCTTTAATTCTGAGGGGCTATCGTCGTTTAAGCTCCAATAACCCCATTCATTCTTTTTACATTCACAATGGAGATGATAACCTCTTGGTAGAGTTTTCCAGTAAGTCACTTGCCAAGGTTCAAGAATCTCATAACTTTCTGTACCTAGGATATGCTGGCGCATTAAAATAAATTTATCTAAAGCCAATAATTTCTCTATTGTTTCTTGTTGAGTTGCAAAAATTCCATTTTCATATGGAAACATACCCAAAAAATTTACAATAAAAAACTTATTCCAATCTGGATGAGCTATTTCTTCCCAGCGAGCGCCACCACTAGGAGTTAGGTAATACGAAGCTCTTATTCTTCCATCTAAATGGTCTTTAATTCCAGCTTTTGTTAATATAACATTTGGAGTTCCTTCAAAGTCGTATTCGTCAGCAAATACCTTTGCACGGATTTCTCCCTTCTGAAACAATGTATCTGCTGCGATTACTATTTCTATTTGAGATAACTCTTTTGAGTAAGCAACACTTCCTAATGAATAAGTTGGAAAAATTACAGCGAACTCTAGAATCAAATACTCAGCTTTTTGTAGAGAAGTTTCGTTAAGTAGCGTGTAATAGTTTAGTTCCGCGTAATCATTAGGATTTGGCGGAGTTGTTTCAAATTCAGGTTCCGTATACCATCGTTGCATTTCTGCAAACATTTTTTTGATTTGTTTATCCAGTTCCCATTCTTGAGGGTCATTTGTATCTATAGACCGTTTAATACTTCGATATTTATAGTGAACTTTATAAGCTTTGGGTAAAGTTTTCCAGTAAGTAGCTTGCCAAGGTTTTATTTCCGACCAAATAACTGTTTCTGGAATATGAACTAAGCCATCTAAATGTCCGCTAACCCTGAGATGATTTTCTATTAACTCAGGAGAAGGAGAGATAGCTTCTGCCTCAGACAATCCAGTTTCTATATCGTAATTAGAACCAAAGCGCCCTGTATAAAATAGATTCCAATCGGGGTTAGATACAGCTTCCCATTTTGTTCCTCCTTTAGGAGTTAAGTAGTAAATAGCAGGCAATTTCCCATCCAAGTGCGCTTGAATTTGAGTCATTGTTAAAGTCACATCATTAATTCCTTTTCCTTTTCCTGAAAAAAGTCTTGCTAATATGTAGCCATTCTGAAACAAGTGATTGGCGGCAATTGCTACTTCTGTGTGAGGTAATTGCCAATCACTTGCAACATTTTTGAGTGTTTCGCATTGTTCTAAAGCAGCATAAAGAATCAGGTACTCTATTTTATTCATAGTGATACTGCGATAACTTACGCTTAGCATTAGTAAAAAAGTAGGAATGGAATGAAAAAAGTAACTTACGACTAATGTGAATCCGATTTGCTTTTGTTTAATGAGGTAAATTGGACAGCAGTAATTTCATTCCCGTAGTAATCTTTTACGTTCAAAACATAGCAAAGTCAGCATTAGAAATTGGAACCCCGTAGTAATCTTTTGCGTTCAAAATAGCATACGTAACTCGTTTTTTTGGACCCTTTGCAGTATCTTGACAACTTTCACACCGTGCTAGTGAACCTACACTATAACTACCTCTTGCATTTTTAGTATTATTTCCTAATACGTTATAGTGCAAACCACCTCGCTCAGTTGCCACATTTCCCGTCGGAATAGGAGCGGGATACATACACACCGATCCACCTCTAGGTGCTTTTCCTGGCTCCACGTCAAAGCTTTGAGTCCACCATTGGTTTTCATCTTTTGGTTTTTTCTGTGACATTCTACGTCTTATACTTTTAAGTTCTGCTGCTGCACTTTGTGGTCCTTCAAGTTGATCAAAACTGAAACCAATCAGGATTCCATTTCTTCCACCTCCGGTTCCCGTTTTAATTTCATCGTAATTAACATACTTACTTAATTCTGGGTCTGTTTTACAAGTTTTCTTATTATTATCCGGGCAATTACCAGGGATTTTAGGCTTATCTGGTTCGGGTACTGGTTCTGACTGTGGGGTCGTGCGTGGTACTGGTCTTTGGAGTGGAGGCACAGTCGGTGTAGGTGTGGGTTGAGGCGTTCGAGGAGTACCATCAGATAATGGCAGAGGGTTAAGCAATCCACCCCCGAAAGGATTATAAAGTATTGTAGTAAGTGGGCTTAACCACGGAAGAACACCACCTAACCCAGGTAGTGATTTTGAGGCAGCGGACGTAGCGGTTTCGGCTGCTTCTTTCAGCAAATTCCCCGTTGGATCTATACCGTTGATGGGACTATTACCCACATACCTATATAAATTCCCATCTCCACCAGCAAACCCGATTGGGTCAAGACTGGTAAATCTCCCAACAGCAGCATCATAATACCTCGCCCGATAATAATACTGCTCCGTCTCCTCATCAAACTCCCTTCCTGTATACCCAAACCGGAAATCTACATTGGGATTTGTCTCGCTGCTAATTTCACCAAAACTATTGTAAGTAATATGATTGACAACCGTACCATTATTATCAACTACATCGCGGACGGTACCTTGATTATCCGCCAGCGCCCATAACACCTCACCTTGGGCATTTTCGTCTGCCAAAACCTGGTCAATCTGTAGACCGTGTAAATAACGATGAGTTAAATCACCATCCCCATCAAAGGTCAGCGCAATATGGTCGCCATCGTAAACAAACCTTTCAATCTCAGCCGTTGCAACTCCATCTCCATCTGGATCTACCTCCTTAGCAATACGACGGTCAAACATATCGTAGGCATACCCAGCAGTCTTGATAACGTTACCATCAGCATCTTTAACAACAACTTGCGTGAGGCGATCGCGATAATCCCAACTATATTCGGTCACTTCACCCGTAGCGATTTCAACTCGTTGAGTGCGATTCCCCTCATCATCATAGGAGTAATTATATTTACCATCAGTCAATAAACGATTGTCAGTACCAGTGTCATAACCATCATTGGTACGATTGCCGTTAGCATCATAGCTATAGTTTTCATCATCTTGATAACTGTGGTCTGTACCAGTAAGCTGCGAGGTTAAGTCGTAATCGTAAGTACTGGTTCCATCTGGAGAAGAGAAAGAAGTAATTCGATTACCAGCATCGTAATCAAAGCCATAAGCGGCTAAGACATTCGTTCCCTTGAAGTGTTTTAATTCTTTGAGACGACTTGCGACATCATAGTCATAGCTGCTATCGGCAACAAGTTGAGTTCCAGCTAAATCCGCGTAGCGATTTACACCCTTTAACTGACTGGCTGCATCGTAGGTCATGTCAACCCGTTTATCAGTTACCCCATTACCGCTTTGAGTAATCCTAGTTACCCGATTGAGGTCGTCATAAGTAAATGCTTCTATACCGCTTTGGGTTCCGTCAATGGTATCGGTAACGGTTTTGAGATTGCCTACCCCATCGTAGGTGTAATCAAGAACAACGTTATTAACTCCTGGGGTGCCTGCATTATCTACTTGAGTTAACTGTCCGGCTGAGTCGTAGGTGTAGGAATAGCTGGAATCTGGGTCTATAGCGGCGATAAGTTGACTCGCGGCATCGTAAGTATAATTGATGTTGCGGATAATATTATTGCTACCATCCAGCCAATCTTCTGCTTGCTGGCGGTTTAAAGCATCGTAAGTGTAACTGCGGACTCGACCGTTGCGGTCTGTAGTGGCGATGGGGTTGCCTGCTGCATCATATGCATAACTGCGGATTTTGCCCAGTTGATTTTCTTCAGCAGCCAACCGATCTAACTCATCGTAGGTGTAGCTGGTTTTATTGCCCTCGGAATCGGTAATAGAAGTCACGTTACCCACAGCATCGTAGATGGTAGTAGTGCTTTGGTTGAGGGCATCCGTTGCGACAATTTGCCGATTTAGCGGGTCGTAATTGTAGCGGGTTGTTTGTCCTAGGGCATCAATAATTGCGGTGAGGTTGCCATTATTATCGTATTCCCTGGTAGTTTTATGACCCAAAGGGTCTATGATGGCAATTTGACGATCACGTTCGTCGTAGGTGAATTTGGTAGTGCGTCCCAATTCGTCGGTAATGGCTGTAATATTACCGACGGCATCGTATTCTGTGATTGCCATATCCCCTAAAGCATTGGTAACTGCATTTCGGCGGTTGAGAACGTCGTAGCTATAGGTGGTGGTGCGTCCCAGGGCATCAATAATTGCCGTGGGGTTATATGTAGCATCATAACTATAAGTGGTGGTGCGATTCAGGGGGTCAACAATGCTGGTTTGGCGATTCAGGGCATCGTAGGTATACTGAGTGGTGCGTTCCAGTTCGTCGGTAATGGCTGTAATATTACTGACGGCATCGTATTCCGTGACTGCGGTATTTCCTAAAGCGTCAGTAATTACCGTTTGGCGATTCCGATTGTCGTAGGTGTAGCCAGTTGTTTGACCCCGTTCGTCAGTCCAGGCGATGGCATTACCAACTTTGTCATAGGTTGTTGTGGTAATATTGCCCAGGGCATCGGTGACGGTAATTTGCCGCCCCAAGTCGTCGTATTCGTATTGGGTTTTGCGATCGTTAACATCAACGGTGGCAACTTGCTGGTTGGCTGCATCGTACTCAATTCGAGTTATATTACTTAAGGGGTCAGTGATGCGAATCAACCTATCACGGGCATCGTAAACCATGTTGGTTGGGTTGCCGTTGGCATCAATCGTTGCAATTAGATTGTCATCGAAATCGTAACGCTGTTGTTCCTTACTACCATCAGCATAAATAGTTTCCACTAGGCGATTGCGGGTATCGTAGCGGTATTGAGTTTTCTGTACCGATTCATCGACAACGGACACCAAATTACCTGCATCATCGTAACTGTAGAGAGTTTCCCCTCCTTTGGCATCGATAGTTTTCGTCAGGCGACCCATGCTATCATATTCGCTTCTGCTAGCATTACCGCGTGCATCAGTCATTGATAGCTGATTGCCATCTATATCATAGGTATAAGTGGTAACGGGCGATGTCAGCGGTCCCGCACCATCCGGGTCAGCTTCAATTGTTCTCACCAAACGGTTCAAGCCATCATACTCATACTCAGTACGATTACCATTTCATCAATGACAGCCGTTTGGTTGCCAGCACCGTCATACTTATACTGCTGTATCGCTTCATCTACAGTATCCTTAGCAACGGTCGTCTTATTTAATCTTCCAAAATTATCGTAATCGTAGTCAGTTAACCTACCCAAAGCATCGGTCATTGTATCGATTTGACCGTCATCTGTGTAAGTGTAACTGGTAACTACATCATCATCACCGCCAACTTCCCCTACTACTCTGGTGGTAGAAAGCATATTTCCGTTATTAGGGTCGATTTCGTAAAGCGTAATTCTACCAAGTTCATCAGTGAAGCTCGTAACTTGGTTAAAGTGGGGTCGTAAGTGTAACGGCGTAGACCAACCCCTACACCAGACCCGTTAGCATCCGTAATACCTTCAGATGTCACAATTAAGGACAGACCATTGCTCAAGCTAGTTTCATCGAAACTAAACTGTTGGAATTCTGTAGTACTATTCCAAATTCCAATCGTTGCAGAACGCCCTTCTCCGTGTTCTACATCGGTATCTCCTTCAAACTCAACATCAAGGTAGTTAAATTGAATCGCATTGCTTCCTTCCGTGAGAATAACTTGGAAAGTTATAGTGCCAGTTTGAGAAGACTGACTGTAAGCTTCAATTTCGTGCCATTGAATCACAAATTGTTGGTTGCCTGGTTGACCCAGAGTTTGAGTGAAAATGCTGGCAGCCGCACCTTCATCGCTAATGGTTTCCAGGTCATCCCAGAAAGGCAGTATTGAAGGTAAGCCAGATAAACCAGACCCACCAGATTCAAGAGAGTCGTTGCTATACTCGTCATTAATTCCTCCAAAACTCAGAATGCCGTTGGTACTAATGCCAATCTGGTTATAATTCTGCTCGAAGAATGTAAATTCAAATGGCAGATTCACCAGTGCGCTCTCATCATCTTGATTTTGGATTCCTGGTACTAAATCACCCGTTCCACTAATGTCAAGAAACTGTCCGCCTTCTGATAGGGAGTCTTGAATGCTGAGAACATTGCCACTTTCATCATAGGTGTAATCTGTGACATATCCTCTAGCAGAAGTAGATTTTGTCACCAAATTATTATCATTCCGTTGAACTCCGGGCAATAATCCAGCCCCATCCACTGAGGAAATAGCTTGACCTGCTTGGTCAAGTTGAGTGCGGGTTACATTACCGTTACCATCAGCATAGCTAGCTTTTGCATCACCCAGTTCGAGGGCTAGAGGGGCATTGAAGGGATTAACGGTCTGTCCCGGACGATATAATCCTTGCGTTTGTGCTGGATTAACCTTAACCACCGAACCATCCGGACGAACGGCACTCTTGACGCGACCGTAAGCATCATAAATATCCTCTCCGCGATTGCCACGTTTATCAATTGCAGCAATCATGCGGTGAGAATTATCGTATTCCCATTTGCGAGAAGATTCATCGGGGTCGGTAATTTTAATTAAGTTACCTTTGGTGTCGTATTCAAGCTCGGTAACGCGATTTCCTGGGTCGGTGATGCTACTAACTCTACCGTTGGTGTAAGTAAACGCAGTTTCCAAACCTACGGGGTCAATTACTTTAGATATCTGACCGTCAGTATTGTATTGGTACTGCGTTTCTAAACCATTGCGATCGCGTACCAACTCAAGTTTATTTTGGGCATCGAACTGGTATACCGTGCCATCTTCCATAGTGCGGCGGAAAGTACCATCTACTAAACGTTCTAAGTTAGAGAAATCGCCGCCTGGGGAAATATAAGAACCACCCGTTTGAGTTGGAGCTTCAAACAATAGCTGGCTACCATCACCATCAATTAGCAGCAAGGAACCATCGTCATTCTCAACTATGGACTGCAATCCAGCTAATCCCCAACCGCTACCAAAAGCACTGTTAATACTGTTAACGTTGATTAACTCACCAGTACTGTTTGTAGAAGAACCGTTGAAGCTAGTTCCAGTAAATATTTGTAAGCCTGTTGTCAGTTCGTATTCATATTTTCCGGAAGCTAAAGAACCCATATCTAAGAGCAAAGCAGCATCAATGTCGCCACCACCCGATGGAATTGACCAGATATGTTCGCCACCAGATAAGCCGTATTCTCCCGGTGCAATACCAGAAAGAAGGTAACTGAAGTCACTTTGAATTACTTTCAGCTTTGCTAGCAAGAGTTCGTTTGAGTTGGCGGCAACATTGTCGTAGCCAAAATGTACTATATGTCTGGGGTCAGCACGCAACGAATGATAATTTAATGTCAGTCCCCTCGTTTCACCCAAGGATTGATAAGTAATCATGTTGTGGGTTTCTGTTACTACCCCGGAGTGCAGTTCGACTTCTGAATTAATCGGTTTAGTAAACTCACAATTTTTACATTTATTATCTTTATTGCGCGGGTCGTCATTGGGGTCATTGAGTTCGGGGGCTGGTGGAGTAAAAAAGTGCCAACTACTATTACGAATCCCGCCCTCTATCGTCTCAATCACGCTACCATCATCGCTAACTCTTCCGACTCCTACTTTGTCAAACAACCCAGTATTGGGATTAATTGACCACAAGTCCATCTCCAATCCCGGTACATATCCAGCACGATTAGGCAGCGACAAAGGTGCAGGAGTTGTAAGCACCATTTCCCCTGGTTGAATGGTAACTACCACATCCGGACGCAGATTTTCTGGTAAGGAAGCGGGTGTTAAGTCTGCGGGGACTTCTGTAATACTCAACCCGCCCGTAAAAGCATTCCCCTGTTGGTCTTTTAAGCTACCCGCTGCTACAAATACGGATGCACCGGGAATAGTATCGGTAGTCACGGTTGTATCCGCATTCGGGTCAACATTAACCGCATTTGCCGTATCTAGCACTGGCAGGTAGATGGGACGGCTAATTACGTTATTTACCCCTGTATAAACATCATGTTCTAATACCAGCGGCAATTTCTCGGCAATGAACGGATAAGCGTCGTCACCAGCAAGTAGTTCTGCTCTTACCTTGAGGGTATCGCTGGGCAATTCTCCGTTAAATTCCAGTTGGAAGTAACCCGACGCATCGGTAGTCGTTTGCACTCCACCCAATTCAATTACTACTCCCGCTAGTGCTGCTTGGTCGGTGTTTTGAATTACACCAGAAATCCTCGTAGTAGTAATGGGGTCTGGTTCTACGGTGATGGTAACATCTTGAGTAACGTCTACTCCACCAGCGCTAGCAACTATAGTCAAATCAAAAGTGCCAATATCATCGGGGCTGGGGGTAAAAACCAACGTCCCATCCCCGGTTAGTTCTCCCTTGGGTAGAGGGGTGTTGGAACGCAGCGAGAAGCTGATGGGGTCGCCGTTGGGGTCGGTGGCAATTAACGGTATTTCCAAGCGCCCACCCGGCATTACGCTCTGCGATGCTATAGGAGCCAGTTGAGGCGGTTGTTCTGGCGCTCCTGTTAAGAATACTGGTTGCAGGTCAAAGCGGGTTAAGGATGGGTTATCAAAGACAATTTGTACTGCATCGGATATGGCTTTAGGATTTAAGCCACCGGGTTGAATGGCATTACTGAGATTGATGTAGGGAGAACCTCCAGGATGGGTTCCAGAAGCGTTATTTAAGGAAACACCCGCAGGTAAATTTGTCAATACAACTGCTAATTCCCGTCCGAGGGTTGTAGTTCCATTGTTGCGGACTTGTAAATCTGCGGTGTAAGTCCCCGTATCGCTATCAAGTCGGACGTTGGATAGCAGTAATTCTACGTCAGATGAGGTATTGAAAGTATCTAAATTTATTTGGTCGCCGATTTCCGCTCGGTCAATATCTGTAGGGAATACGAGACCATTTATTGCTTCTATATCAACGGTATTGGTAATATCTTTGATTTGAACGACGCTACCAGTATCGTTGTCGTTATTAATTAGTTGGAATACTAAGGAACCGCTGGTTTGATTTGATAAGCTGGTGAGGTCAACTCTAACCCGATTTCCATCGTAGTTTACCAGTCCGGGGATGAATTCTGCATTGGTTCCAGAAAGGGAGAATAAAGCGGTTCCCGGTTCACCATTGTCGAGTAAGGTGATGTCCGGGTTGATTGAATCTACCAGATAAAGTGACAATCTGTCTGACGATGCGGTATTGGTGTCGGTGGTATCAAATTGAGCATCGATTTCAAATTCTAACTGACGCTTACCTTCATCTTGACCAAGTTCAATTTGCATTGCGGTTTGGGTGACAAAGCTGTTTTGTTCGCCCAAAATTACGGTATTATTGCTCTTAATTCCCCAGCCTTGAGTGAGCGTACTACCAATGATAAAATCGTCGCTGACTGTAAAGTTAGCGGACGTTTGGGTAGAGTTACCAGCAATATCAAATACCGATAATGCCAAGTTGTGAGAACCATCTATCAAACCTGTGGGAACAATGGGTTGATCAAATCTTCCTCGATCGTTAATGGTTAAAGGAGAAGATGCTTGTCCGTCCAACCTGTAGCTAGTATCAAACAAACCGCTACCAGTATCGCTAACGTTACCAATTAGTCGCGTCCTATTGCTATGTTCGCCGCTATCTAAGGGCGTATTTAATGCGAGAATAGGATTGCTAGTATCGAGGGTAAAGTTAACTGTGGAAGTATTTAACTGATTGCCTTGTAAGTCTTCTAAAAGTAAATTGAGGCTGTATGCTCCATCTTCTAAAGATGCACGGTTGATCGAAGCTAGCTGACTCAAATTAAAATTAAAGTTACCTGTGCTACTGATATCTGCGGTGACATCTACGTAATCTAATACAGGAGTATCGCCAAAACCCACACGCAGACGGACGCTATCGCTAAAATTATTAATATTTCCAGCTATTGTTGCGTCACTGGTAATACCATCGGTATTGGTAGTATTATTAGGAGCAGTATCGTTGACTAAAGCTGCTGTAATTTCATAGGCACTTGTAACCGTACCGACGGTGACATTGTAGGTCATCGTGTTGACGTTGCCTGCGGTATCGGTAATAGTAACAGTCAGCGTATAAGCACCGTTGTTAAGTCCGGTTAAATCAAATTCTTGGTCAAAGGCTCCCGCAGTATCAAAAGGAACGGGAACTTCTGCACCGTCGTTAAAACGGTAGCTGATAGTAGAAATATCGCTACCAGTACCATTATTACTATTACCAGTTAATTTTGACCCCTGGGTCAGCGGTTGTGTATCAATGCTCGTGGTAAGGTTGATTGTTTGTTGTGTAGTGTCAACCGTTATTTGCAGTGGTGTTGGAGAATTATTGGTATTTCCAGCAATATCGGTTGCGATCGCGATAAAGTTATAAGTACCGTCTGCAAGATTATTTGTGGTAATCTGCCAACTTCCATCCGAAGTAGCTGTTGTTTCTCCGACTAATTCTCCATTTTGCAACAACCTTACTGTAGCTAGTGGTTCCGCATTACCAGTGATGGTGGGAGAATTATTATTGGTAATATTATCGCTGTTGCTAATTCCAGAATCGCTATCTGGTGATAATTTTAAGTTAATGGGAGATAGGGGTGCTGCGGTATCAACTGTAATCGACAGAGGTACATCTGATTGATTTTGATTCCCGGCAATATCGGTGGCAATAGCTGTAATACTATAATTACCGTCTGCTAAATTATTGGTGGTTATTTGCCAATTACCGTTGCTATCAGCTTCCGCTTCTCCAATCTTGACTCCATTATTTAATAATTCTACCTTTGAGAGAGCTTCTGCATTACCTGTAATGGTAGGAGTGGAATTATTAGTAATATTATCGCTGTTGTCAACTCCGCTATCATTGGTTGCTGTTAAATCTAAATCTGCTGGTGCTGGAGTTACCGTATCTAAAGTAAACGTTAAATCGAATGAATTGGAAACATTACCCGAAGCATCTTTGGAAAGTAAATGTAAAGTATGATTTCCATCCGGTAAAATGTTACCGTAAATGGATTCTAAAGTTGCTCTATCAAAGCTAAAATTACCATTTGCCGAGCGTTGAGGCAATACATTGACATAAGCGGCAATGTCTGTATCGTCAAACCCTGCGGTGAATTCAACTATCTCCCCATTATCAGTTACCGTACCATTAATTGTGGGGTCGGATGTAATTCTATCTGTATTGGTAGTATTATTTGGTGCTGTATCGTTAACCAATGCAGCTGTAATTACTGGTTGTTCCGTATCTACTTCTTCAGTTGTATCGTTGGTGTAGATAACATTGGCACCATTATTAAAAGTAATATTTCCCTTGGCAGCAATAGTACCGTACAAAGTGGAATTATTATTAAAAGTAAAATCGCCTACACTCTCAAATAACCCACGGCTATTCAATGCAGCATTAAATGTGATTCTACCAGCACTAACGACTCTTAGATTATCCGAATCGTTAGTACTTGTCGTCGCACCATTGAAGTTAATGCTACCGCTATTACTTCCAGATGCTAGCATTGTAGAACTAGCAAATCTAGCAGTACTGTTCATATTAATTGAACGAGAAGCAAATACAGATAAATTTGTTGCCTGTACCCCAGATAAATTGATATTACCGTTATTGGTAATCAATACAACATTATTAAAGTTATGATTACTACCGTTAAAGTTGATATCTCCATTTTCTACGGTAATAACATAGTTGCTGATATTGATATTGCCGGGAATATTTAATCCTCCACCCGTTACTCTTACAACTCTGGGATTTGACTCAGTACCCGGTGCTGGAAATTTATTATTCCAATCTTGAGAATTATTCAGGGGATTTTGACTCGAATTAAAGGTAACGCTTTGTGTACCTGGAGCAATAACGCTATCTAATGTTTGCTGTTTTAAGTCTGCATAAGCTGGAATATCAATTACTTGTTCCGAAACTACTTGTGGGGGGACTAAATTAGCATATTGATTGTTATTCGCGTTGATGGTAGTGTAATTTGGGGCAACGGTAACGGCATTATTTACTAAAAGTAATTTACCAGAATTATTAGTAAGGGGATTACCGTTTCCATCTCTTTGTACTGGTAGGGTAATGTTGCCATTAATCGTAAAACCTTTGGCAGCATAAATGAGTGCATCGTCGTTTAGATCGAGGGGATTACCATCTAAATCTCCACCGTTATTGATTCTAACTTGTTTTTCTGTTCTTATTGCATATTTAGGAGTAGGTGCAGCAGATGACATTGGGATGGGAGATGCAGCAATGTCGTTTTCTATTATTAATGAATTTGAATCTGAGTTGAAATTTGAGTCAAATTCAATATTACTGACTAAACCCGGATTGTTACTTCCAGTAATGAAATCAATCGAGGTTTTATCTAAATCGGTATTTATTTTCTTAAAATCAGTTACTTGTTGTCCGAATAATTGGTTTGGAGTAAATATTTGATTATATGAAAATGGTGACGATACTGAATTAACGGTATCGTCACCAATGTTATCGGTGTTATATGCAATATTTAAGTTTTCTGATTGAAGTCGTTCTATTTCCGCAGCTAAGGGTTCAGTTCCTGCATTTTTATTAACTATTACGGCTGCATTTAAACCATAAATATCTTCTTCAGAATTATCTAATATAGAAGAATCAACAAGTTCTTCATTATTAGAAGTACCGTTACCAAATATATCAATACTAGCCATAACACCCTGATTTTTAATTATAAGTTAAAGTACGATTCTGCTACTATCTACGCGAAGAATGATTTTTATAATTTGCTCGCTCCTTAAGACTTGAAGAATTAATTAATATGAAAGTTCATGCGATAGGTAAAGTTAATAGATCGATGCAAGAGGTGTTCTCGTATTAACCGCAGAAAAATAAATAATTTTATACAGAAACAATACGGAGACAATTGTACAAATGTCGATAATTATACTAATGGGTTTAACAAATTAATGACTTCAGTTCCGACATATAACCGAGTATTTTCCGATTATGAGCGGCAATCAGTATATTTATATACTAATATCTCAGAATTAGATAATAGTGAATATACTGGATATTTTTATAGGTAAGGTCGAAGTGAGATGATTTTTATCAGTGTATTTTCTGAGAAGCTAGGACTTTTATTAAGAACTTATAAAGATATCTCCTTGGTTAAGAAGTTTGATGTATTGGGAAATAACAGTATTTACTTAAAGAAATGACTGTTTTTAGAGCATAAATATTTTGGAAATTTACTTATAATTATTTTTACGAAGGAGTCGTGTAAAAATAAATTTTTGTTGAGTATATCTGCCATAATTTACAGTCTTAATGTATGCAGTTGGTATAGTTCGATTGGCTGCATTATAAATGTGTTGTGGGAGAAAAAAGTGAATTTATCCGCGTAAATTGAGACAATACAAAGAAGATGATTGCTACTCGGACTGTAATTCTAGTAATGAACGCCGAAGCGTAAACGTAATTCTTGATTGTAGTATTACTAATATTCTGTCTTTCTGCGGTTATCCTTATTACTTGCTTTCTCAAATAAATCTAGGTACTATCGCACGGAAACGTGCGAAACAGCGTGTTGAGAGATACAAAGACTATGATGTTTACGCTACAACCATATATGAAAAAACATTCGCACGCGAGTAGCTTTCTGGTTGTTCCTGCCGAACCAGCCGCACGGACATCGCTTTCTTCATAGAATAAAGTTCAAATAAGGAAGCAATTACCCGCGTCGCTTTTTTGACTATTGGAATTGCTATCGACGGTAAAGAAGATTGCTTAGAGGATTATTAGCTTCAAATTTTGTGACGTTTTACATACCTTGTCTACCACCGCAGCGAACGAATATGGTAGATAAAACGGCAACTATAGGATACTAACGGGTTGCTATGGAGTACTGTATTTAATGGAGGATAATTTGTATTTTGGTTGCTGGGAGATACTACTGGGTGATGTAATGGTACTGTATTTTGGGTATGAAAAATTAGTAAAAATTGAATAAAATTTCGTGAGAAGTAATTTGGCGGTATGGCGTGTTGAAAAAAAATATTTAAAGTTGAAATATATTATCTCAACCATGATTCGGTTTGGAACTAAAATTCGGTACTTCGGGATTGACTTTACTGCCAGAGATATCCCAAATTTCTGATGTCAAACAATTAGAGAATATTAAAGACAGGAATAAAAACTGCTCGCAGTTTGTCCGAATTGCGCTCAATTTATCAGCCGACAACAGGTGAGGAAACAGGATAAACAGATATTTGATAAAGCTGTTCTCAAATACGCCGCCATATTAATAGGGGCGTTGGGACAACTCCGAACTGTCCAAAAAGGGTTGTATATTGTAGGTTTACTCCATTTTAATCTGCTGCTAACCAAAACGTTTTGGTTAGTCTTTTTTCTTGCACACGCTCGAAGTCTCCTTGCAAAGGCAGAAGCACACCGACGCGATATTAAACTATTAATAGCGAAACGGTTAAGTAAGATTTTTAAACCTCGCAAATCTTGTATCAAAATTCAGTTTTACTCGACCAGTACAACCATTTCGCTGCTTGACAATTGCGATGGAAGCAACATTATTTTCCGAGTCAAGGTAAACGCTTTCTCGGTAAAGCATCACAACTAAATCGGCAGTATTTTCAATTGAGTCACAGCGTTTTAAGTCAGAAAGTTTTGGGCAATTGTTTTTACGTCTATCAACGCTTTCATTCACATTACTAATTAGTATTATCGGCACATTATAAGTTTGAGCGATTTGTTTGAGCTTTTTGAGCGTTGATTTAATAGTATATGCTGAAGCACTTGTAAGGTCATGAATTTTGTCAAGATCATCAATAATTATTACCCCTCTTGTAAGTGACATTTTCTCTGCTTGCGAGCGAACTCTTTCAATCCTAAATTTCTCCAAATCAAAAATGTTTAATTTTCGTTCCGAAAGCGAATCTATTCCCTTGCTCAAAATTTCCCATTGCTTATCCGATACTCTTCCTGTCTTCAAATAACTGCTTTCTATTTCTACTTCACTAGATAATATTCTTTGAACTAATTCAAATGAAGAATTCTGCAAGCTGAAAAAAGCAACGGGTAATTTACTTTGTTCAGTAACGTTTTGAGCAATATTCAAAGCTAAGGCAGTTGTTCCGTGGGTTGGGCGAGAAGCCAGAACTATTAAATCTCCACCATGCAAACCACAAGTCATTGCATCCAAATCGTAAAAACCTGTGGGTATTCCGGGTAACGCTATGCCTTCATGACGTTGTTCGATTTGCTCATAAACTTCTAACAGAACGTCTTTGATAATGGTTTTGGATTCATCCGTGCTTTCAGTGTCGCCAGTATTTTCGTAACTGTCGCCACCGCTCTTATCTTGCTGTACTTGCGTTTCACCCAAGTGTCGCCACTGTCACCGTCGCCATTATTAATTTCATAATCATTTTCTAAAATTTGGCTTCTTACCGAACTGTCGCCACTGTCGCCAGTATTTTCGTAACT
>JAAUSO010000151.1 GCA_012033205.1 Richelia sp. SL_2_1
ATTAGGGGATTGAAAACAAAGCTTTTTTCTAAAAACAAAAAAAAAAATCGACACTTCGATTGCAATTAAAAACTAATCCCTATTAGGGATTGAAACTCTTGATTTGTGTCTGAGATGGAAACGGTTCCGATTGCAATTAAAACTAATCCCTATTAGGGATTGAAACAAACTCCTAATTGATGAACCTTTAGCTAACTGATGCATTGCAATTCAAACTAATCCCTATTAGGGATTGAAACTTTTCTTTCATATGGCTGGATCTAGAAAATGATTGCAATTAAAACTAATCCCTATTAGGGATTGAAACAGAAAATCCTGTGTACCTCCATTAACAGCCTCCGATTGCAATTAAAACTAATCCCTATTAGGGATTGAAACAAGTATTAAGCCATCGAGGACAAGTAAATATAAATTGCAATTAAAACTAATCCCTATTAGGGATTGAAACACTATTAACACAAAGCAGGTAAAAATCATGGGAAAATTGCAATTAAAAACTAATCCCTATTAGGGATTGAAACCTATTGACCTTGACCCCGCTAGCAACGTGATATTGCAATTAAAACTAATCCCTATTAGGGATTGAAACCATAGCATTCCATTTCATTCTCGCTAATTAACCAATTGCAATTAAAACTAATCCCTATTAGGGATTGAAACCTGTTGTTGCAGATATGACCATAGATTATGCTAAATTGCAATTAAAACTAATCCCTATTAGGGATTGAAACATATCCATGTTGGACGTTGGTAATAGAAATTTTTACTATTGCAATTAAAACTAATCCCTATTGAACCTTTGTAGAGACGTAGAAATGCTACGTCTTTACATCTTTTCCGGAGATGTCCAATGTAAAGCTGTAATATTTTTAGTCCATTTTAATGGACTTTTGGTATCAGACTGGGACTTGCAGTCCCAGGCGGGTAAAAACGAAGATCGACTTAAGCCATAAAGTCTCTTTTCCAGCACAAGCTAATTTAAAATAAATAATATATATTATTAATCGCTAACTGCGAAAGAATCAACAATTAGTCGCAAAAATTATCAAAAATATCTATTATCTATGAAAATCAGCCTGTGTATGATTGTCAAGAATGAAGAATCAACGCTATCAAAGTGTTTGGGTAGTGCGAAAAAGTTTGTCAATGAAATAGTTATATTAGATACTGGTTCAACTGATAAAACCGTTAGTATTGCCCAAGGATTTGGTGCTAAGGTATATCATTTTGAATGGTGTAACGATTTTAGTGCTGCTCGTAATCAAGCTTTAAAATATGTCACGGGTGATTGGGTTTTGATATTGGATGCGGATGAAATGTTAGCACCGGAAATTATTCCGCAGTTGCGAGAAGCAATACAAAGAGAAGAATACTTACTAATTAATTTGGTACGGGATGAAATTGGTGCGGTGCAATCTCCTTATTCGATGGTTTCTAGGTTGTTTCGTAATCATCCCAATATTCATTTTTCTCGTCCCTATCATGCTTTAGTTGATGACAGTGTTTCCGAAATTTTACTTAAAGAACCCGATTGGCAAATAGGTTATATACCAGGAATTGCAATTCTACATTCGGGTTATCAACAAAGCGAAATTACTCAAAAAAATAAACTTGTTAGAGCCAAAGCAGCAATGGAAGAGTTTTTCGCAACTCATCCCGACGATGCTTATGTTTGCAGTAAATTGGGAGCATTGTATATGGATTTGGGGGAAATTCCTCAAAGTATCCAGTTGCTATCAAAGGGAGTCACTCTTGCAGGTGAAAATTATGAGATTTTGTACGAACTTTACTATCATTTAGGTATAGCTTACACTCAGTTGAAAAATTCTCACCAGGCTATTTCTCATTATAAAGCTGCAATTAAACTGCCAATTTATCCGCTACTTAAGTTAGGAGCATATAACAATCTCGGCAATATACTTAAAGCAATCGGAGATTTAAATGGTGCAAAAACAGCTTACGAAACAACTTTAAAAATAGACTCTGCTTTTGTTACCGGATATTACAATTTAGGCATGACATTTAAAGCGATGGGTTTGTTAAAAGATGCTATTGGCTGTTATGTTAAAGCTATTGATTTAAAGCCAGAATATGCTCAAGCTTATCAAAATTTAGGTGTTGTTTTATTGAAAGCTGGTTATGTAGAAGATAGTTTAATAGCATTTAAAGAAGCTATTAATTTATATGAGAAACAGAATAATCTGCTTGAAGCGCAACAGTTGCGTAAAGGATTAAAAGATATGGGGTTAGAAATTAGGGGTTAAAAATTGGGAATTAAAAATTAAGAATGATAATAAAAATCTGCGTTACTTTGCGCTTACCTCGATATTCCTCTGGGTTAAAAGCAGGAAAATCCAGAAAATCAAATAAAAACAGTTACCAGCTAGTTGATAACTGTTAACTGTTAACTGTTAACTGTTAACTGTTAACTGATAACTGATTTTACAAATTTTTCCAATCTATCCATGCCTTTTTCAATTGTTGCCATATCGGTAGCGTAAGATAAACGGATATTATTATCTGTACCGAAAGCGACACCAGGAATTACTGCTACTTGATGCTCTTCTAATAAAGCGTTGCAAAATTCTAAAGATTTTAAGCCCGTTTTGCTAATATCTGGAAATAAATAAAATGCTCCATCGGGTTGAGAACATTTTAATCCCGGAATCTGGTTGATTCTTTCTAACATCACTTGGCGACGTTTTGCGAAAGCTTGACGCATTTCCTCAACACATTCTTGCGAACCTTCCAAAGCTGCGATCGCGCCATATTGAGCAAAGGTACACACGTTTGATGTACTATGACCTTGAACGGTTGTAGCGGCTTTAATTAACTCCACAGGTGCCGCTAAATAACCCAAACGCCATCCTGTCATCGAATACCCTTTAGCAAAACCGTTGCTGACAATAGTACGGGCAAAAATTTCGTCGTTTAGAGAACCAATACTCAGATGTTTTGCACCGTCGTAAAGAATTTTTTCGTAAATTTCGTCGGAAACAACTAAAATATCTTTTTCTACAATCACTTCTGCTAAAGCTTTGATTTCTGCCGGTGTGTACACCATCCCTGTAGGGTTCGATGGTGAATTCAATACGAATAATTTAGTCTTGGATGTAATGGCACTTCGTAAGATTTCTGGCTCAATTTTATACCCAGTTTTTTCATCCGTCATTACAATTACGGGATTGCCACCCACTAACTTAACCATCTCTGGATAACTAACCCAATAAGGTGCGGGAATAATTACCTCATCACCGGGTTCAATCAACGCTTGCATTAAATTAAACAGAGAATGCTTACCGCCGTTAGTCACGATGATATTCTCAGCTTGATAATCGAGATGATTTTCCGATTTTAACTTGTTAGCGATCGCTCTTCTTAACTCCGGTTCCCCTGCTGCGGAACCATATTTTGTCTTCCCTTCATCCAAAGCTTTTTGTGCAGCAGCCTTAACATGGGCTGGGGAATCAAAATCCGGCTCTCCAGCGCTAAAACTACAAACATCAATACCTTCAGCCTTCATGGCTTTTGCTTTCGCGGCAATCGCCAAAGTTAGAGAAGGCGATACTTGACTAATTCTTGCTGCCAGCTTCATCTTTACTTCACACTTCTTTGTTCTTTAAGAATATCTCATTATCTCTGAGTTAGTACCACCGGAGTTAAGAGTTAAGAATTAAAAATGAGTAGGAAGTAGCAGTAAATGTTGAGTTAAGGATAATTGTAGGTTGGGTTATGACTACCGCACACTAGGTGAACGTTCCCCAACCCAACCTAGACAATTTCAAGTTTTTGGCTTTAATCCAACAGTATGGGAGTTAAGGTACAAATCTAATTTAAATTCATCAATTAAATTTGTAAACAAATTAAGCCACAGTCACATCTTTACTTAAGTAAACATCCTGAATAGCGTGGAATAATTTAACACCTTCTGCGAAAGGTCTTTGAAAAGCCTTGCGTCCGGAAATTAACCCAGTTCCTCCAGCACGTTTGTTAATGATGGCGGTACGTATTGCTTCTGCAAAGTCGTTTTCACCCGCTGCACCACCAGAATTGATTAATCCAGCACGTCCGCAGTAACAATTAAGTACTTGATAGCGAGTTAAATCTATGGGGTGGTCTGTAGTTAATTCAGTGTAAACTTGATCATGAGTTTTACCATAACTTTTGGCGATCGCCTTTGTGACTGCACCGTATCCATTATTATTTTCGGGTAGTTTTTGCTTGATAATATCAGCTTCGATGGTTACACCCAAATGATTGGCTTGGGATGATAAATCAGCGGAGAGATGATAATCTTTATCCTGTTTGAAAGCATTATTACGCAGATAGCACCATAATATAGTTGCCATTCCCAACTCGTGAGCGCGTTTAAAAGCTTTGCTAACTTCTTGAATTTGTCTGGTAGAGTTATCGGAACCAAAGTATATTGTGGCACCGACAGCAGCAGCACCCAAATTCCAAGCTTGTTCTACATCACCAAACATAACTTGGTCGTAATCATTAGGAACCCTGAGTAATTCGTTGTGATTTATTTTGACAATAAAAGGAATTTTGTGAGCATATTTACGGGAAACGATTGCCAAAACTCCCAAAGTTGAAGCCACAGCATTACAACCAGCTTCGATGGCTAGTTTAACAATATTTTCCGGATCGAAGTACATCGGGTTGGGAGCAAAGGAAGCCCCTGCGGAATGTTCAATACCTTGGTCTACAGGTAAAATTGATAGATAACCTGTATTCGCAAGTCTTCCGGTAGAGTACATTGCTTGCAGATTACGCAATACTTGGGGGTTTCTATCGCTGATATTCCACACTCGATCAACAAAATCGCTTCCCGGTAGGTGTAGCATATCTTGAGGAACTTTTGCTTTGTAGGTAAGTAAGTCTTTGGCTTCGTTACCTAAGAGAGATTCGATAAAATCGGGTACAGATTTGATGTTAGTCATGATATTTTATGTATTGAGTTACATCTTTGATGGTAGCTATGCTAAGGCGAATGAATGTATATCGAAAGTTTGACAATAACCATTTTTTGATTTTTTTAGTTGGTGGTATAAATGCTTATCTTGACAAATATTTTCATATCGTTCTATAATAAAAAGCCTTTTTTTAATGTTATTGGATGTATCTGGGCGGTTTTAGAATCGATAACCTTCTGCGCTTCAGGTTAAATGAATACTTTTTTGCTGTCAACAACTTGTGCTACATTTCATCGCATCACGGGATTATTTTTATTTAATTGATTTAATGTTGTTTTTGCTATTCAGTTTCAATTAAAGACTTTTGCGTAAATCCGGTTCTTTACTTTGAATAAATTCTTTCTTTTGATAACTAAACCAGATAAAAATAATTTTGTTTGTTCGATATTAATATCTATTTTAATCGCTAAACGTTGCCAATTTTGTTGATAGATACCGAGCAATATTTCCGCTTTTGGTTGTTGATTTACACAATTTAAATCTGTATTTATGGTCTGAAAAATTATCAAGTAGAAAAGTCGAAACCAAACAATTAAATTTCGGCGAAAAATATTAAATTTACTTTGACCTTTAACCTTTAACCTTTAACCTATACGGTGATATGTCTTTTCAATATACTAATGCATTTGTCGCGATCGCAACTGTTAATTTGGAAAAATTAGTTGATTTTTATCTAAAATTTCTGAGCCAAAATCCTACTAATTATATTCCGAATGTTTACGCTGAATTTGAGCTTTCTAGCTTGAAATTAGGAATTTTTCAACCCAAACTATCCCACAGTTCCGAATTCAATGATTCTTTCCGAAGTTATATGAGTTTATGCTTGGAAGTCAATGATTTAGAAAGTGTGATGTATCACCTCGAAACATTAGGTCATCCACCTTTTGGTGAAATTATCAATACTTCTCACGGTAGAGAAATTTACGCTTATGATATTGATGGAAATCGAATTATTTTACATGAGTCCCATAAAACAGGTTAAAGGTGAAAGGTCTAAGGTCTAAGGTTGAATTATTATCTTATTTAGATGCAGATTATTATAACGCTATATAATTTAATTGAATTACTATATTTAGTTAACTAACAAAAATAATGGCTATAACTCAAAACTATAAATTAAATCTAATTCAATGGTATCCTGGTCATATTGCTAAAGCTGAAAGACAACTCAAAGAACAACTCAAGTTAGTTGATGTAGTCTTAGAAGTAAGAGATGCTCGAATTCCCATATCAACTCATCACCCCCAAGTTGCTGAATGGATCGGAAATAAAGCCCGGTTGTTGATACTCAATCGGTTAGATATGATTTCACCAGAAGCTAGGGAATTGTGGAGTGATTACTTCAGAACCCACCATGAAATTCCCTTTTATACTAATGCTCAAGAAGGAAAAGGCATAATTGCAGTTTCTAAAGCCGCACAATCTGCTGGAAGTGCCGTTAATCAACGACGTAAAGAACGGGGAATGTTACCTCGTCCGATTCGTGCTGTAGTTATCGGTTTTCCGAATGTGGGAAAATCAGCTTTGATCAATCGGTTGTTAGGAAGACGTATAGTACAAAGTGCCGCTCGTGCCGGTGTAACTCGTTCTCTACGGTGGGTAAGAATTTCCAAAGAATTAGAATTATTAGATGCTCCTGGTATTATACCTCTAAGGTTAGACAATCAGGAAGTAGCTTTAAAATTAGCGATTTGCGACGATATTGGGGAAGCATCCTACGACAATCAAAAAGTAGCAGCAGTATTTGTCGATTTAGTAGGGGAGTTACAGGAAACCGCTGCCAAAATATTACCAGAAAATCCCTTTTTGTCGCGCTACAACCTCGAATCAACACCATACACCGGGGAAGAATACCTCTACGCTTTAGCCGAACATAAATATCAAGGTGATGTAGAACGTAGTGCTAGACATATTTTAAACGATTTTCGTAAAGGACTTTTAGGGCAATTTCCTTTAGAACTTCCAGAATCAATGATTAACTGTTAACTGTTGATTGTTGATTGTTGATTGTTCTGACTTTCAAGATTAACATTGTACCGGCTGTAAATAATATACCGAGAAATAAGTTTTTCGGACTAATATTTTTACCGCTTTCCTGTACCAAAATTCCTTCTAATATCAAGGAAGGTAATAATATTCCCGTGAGAAGCAGCCAACGGTAAAAGTTTAATTTTCTCTTGGCTAATGCTGTTAACAAAGTTAAGCAGAGTCCTAAAGGAATAAATGTGAGTCCGTAATAGAAAAATCTTTTTTCTTTGGGTATGAGGTCGAGTAAATTTAATGTATGAATATTCGCAACTTTATCCACATAAATTGTTAACAATGATTTTGAGTAAGTAATAACAATTTGATGGGGTTTTAAATCGTCAAATATATGAGGAACTTCTAGTTTTACATCAGAAGCATTTGCGCCGGTAAGAGGAGTTCTAACCCGAAATACTAAGTCGCTTCCTTGTTGTCCCAAGGTAAAATTACGAAGATAAGAATCTTGAGAAAGCGAGATAATTCGCGCTGGCCCAGTTTGTTCTTTTTTAGTACTAGTAACTGTGGTGCTAATAGTAAAAGCAGAAGTTTTCCTGATACTTTCGCTCAATGAGGTAACGGGAGTTGCTGTTTTTAACCAATGATTAGGACTTAATAAAACTCCTTTTTCATTTTGAATTGTTGATTCCCCATACCATTGTAAATCGGGCTGTTTTCCCGTTCGATCTCGATATGGAGCTTTTCCCGTAAATTCATAGGAAGCAAGCAAAGAGTTTTCTAAATGGGGAAAATTATTATTTTGAGAAAAAATTTGTTTTACTTCGTTTTTACTAAAAGCTTGATTGGCAATATTCACCTGAGAAATATAACCTTCCCACCCTCTATTAGCAGTTGTCTCATTGCCTATAATTAACGGAAAATTAGAATTCCAACCACTTAAATTAGTTGTAGCTTGCCAAGGAATTGTAATTAAAAATGTCAGGATGATGTAACCTGTAAAAAATAAGGTTATTTTGCTACGCGAATTACTTGCTTTACTAGTTTCAACTCTTTGTAATATAGCTTTGAAACTTTGAAAATTCCAGACATAAAAACCAATTAATCCTAAAAATCCCCCGCAAGTATTATTAAAAATATCCGCAGGTGTTGGCGCTCTTGAAGGTAATAAAATTTGTAATAATTCGACTGTTAAAGATAAACCTGCACTAGCTAAAATTACCGCAATAATTTGTGAAGCTAATTTAAATTTTCTTTTTTGCAATAAACCTGTCAAGCCAAATCCTAAAGGCAAGAATAACAAAACATTATTTACTTGGTCTTTAAAAAAACTATTGTTATCAAAACTATCAACTAATTCTCGCCGTGAAACACTATCTGGTAATGAAAAGTTAAACGGATAGAGAGTTGCTATTAATACTGCTAAGACACTGAAAATGACTAGAATCAAAAATATCGAAATTCTCAGTTGATTTAAGTTTGAAGGTAAAGAAGTATAGTGACGTTTCATTGATGTTTGATCAAAAAATAGTTAAGAATGGGTTAATTTTTACTTGACTTTATTAACTTGGCTTTAAGGTAATAATACACCCAATAATCGACTATTGAATAGCTTAGTTATCGATTCTACTCCGCTTTGAGTCATTCGACAATTTTTCCGTAGCTTGTAAAGCAAACGCAAACGGAGTTAAAGGCGCAACTTATCCAGGTGCTGTTTTTACTGCCATGGAATAATTCAGCAAAATCCATAAGAAATATAAATATATACAAATAAAAAAATTACACTTAAGTGCATATCGGAAGCAAAATCTCACCAATCTAATAAAATAGATAGTAATAACCTTTTGCTCAAAAAGCTGTAATAATTAGTGGTTGTCTTTCTCAACTGCTTTTAACTCACTTTTTTAGCTGATTGCTGGCGAAAGCCTTACCAAGCATATCAAATGGTTATTCAGGTCAATTAAACCGACATGACATCACGTAATTAGAGAGGAAAAACAATGGAAGAAAATCTGACAGTCGAACAAGAATTACAACTTGAAAAAATAGCTCAAAAAGAAGCATTAGAACCTAACGCTGCACAGGAAGCAACCTTTGAAACAACCGAACCAGCAGGTTCAGAACTAGGAGCGGAACAGCAAACTCAATTACAAGAACTAAAAATCACAGAAGAACAACCAGAACAACCAATAATACTCGAACCGACTTCAGAACAAGAAGCTCAATCACAAGTATTGCAGCGAATTGAAGAAAATCAATTAACAGTACCCGAAGGGCAATCAAGAAGGGTGCAAGTCAATGGATTTGCCATTAATGTGATCGCAGGAACTCCAAATCCAGAAACAATTAATGGTACTGCTGGCAGCGACATAATTGATGGAGATCAAGGTGATGACAAAATCTTTGGTAAAGGTGGAAATGACTTACTTATCGGAGGAGGTGAAAACGATTTAATCGAAGGAAATGCAGGGAACGACCTGATTTTTGGGGAAAACGATCCTAGTGTAAACCCAGACTTTACTGGAATTGGCAATGATACCCTCAAAGGTGGTGGGGGAAATGACAACCTGAATGGACAAAACGGTGAAGACCAACTTTTTGGGGAAAAAGGAGACGATACGCTCAACGGTGGAAATGACAATGATACCCTCAAAGGTGGCGAGGGCAATGATATTCTGAATGGACAAAACGGCAAAGACCAACTTTTTGGAGATTCAGGAAATGACATTGTTGTAGGTGGAGATGATAACGACACAATCCTTGGTGGTGATGGAGCAGATGTTCTTTTCGGCGATGCTATTGGTAGAGGTTCCGGTGTCGGTGGTGATGACGATATCTCCGGTGGAAAAGGAAAAGACCAACTTTTCGGTGGCTTAGGAAACGACACTCTTAGAGGGAACGGAGGACAAGATACACTGGTTGGCGGACAACGTAACGATGTTCTCGAAGGTGATAATGGTGCAGATGTATTAATTGGTACGGAAACCGATTTTTTCGGTCGTCCAGAATTAGGATTTGGTGCTGGGGAGAGAGATACCTTAACTGGTGGTAGAGATAACGATACTTTTGTTTTAGGATTTGGTGAAGCTAACGGTAGAGATGAAAGCGGCAATGATGTTGTAATTCAAGATGTAGTTCTTTATAAGAATAGCAATATCAACAATAGTGGTACTGGAGATTATGCTTTAATCACTGATTTTGGCTTTCTCAAGGACACTGTTAATGTTGGTGTAGATAAAATTCAATTAGCAGGTTCAGAGAGTATGTATTCTTTGGGTACATCTCCTATTAACAATATTTCTGGTACAGGAATATTTTTAAATGAAGGACAAAATGTACCTGAATTAATTGGTATTGTTGAGGGAATATCTCTTGAAAATCTGAGTTTGAGTGATACAAATCAATTTATTTACGTTTAATCTTGTAAGTAGATAGTAGCTGTTAAACGATAAGATATTGCCAGCACTTTCATTAATATTATTTTCCAGTAATAAGTGATAGATAAATTATTTTTATTTATTATTTATTACTAGAAAATCTAAGTGTAAGTCAATGCAGATGACAGGTCTAACAATTCAGTGAATAAACCAACTCATTAGAAAAAAGAGGGAATAATTATGGCTGACGCAAATTTAGCTGTTAAATTCGGTAAAGTAATTCAAACACCAACAATTTTTCCTGACGAACAAGGTAAAGTTGAAGTTACTATTACCAATCAAGGAAATACAGACTTCAACGCACCTTTAGACCTAAAACTTTACGCTTCTACCGATAAAGTCTTAGATTTAAATAATCTCAACAAAATAGACGATGTGAGTGCAGATGGAAATGATTTGCTCAAAGGTACTGATGAACTTTTAGGTACTCTTAAACAAGACAACATTACCTTAGCTCCCGGAAAATCTCAAACTTTAACTATCGATTTCGCAGGGTCTGATTTTCGCACCGCGAGCGTTGTTGCACCAGGTTTATACTATTTATTTGCAGAGGTACAACCAGGTAATAATATTACTGATACTAATTTAACTAACAACCGAGCCAGTAAATTAATTACTCAAGGTGACGCTGTTATTCAATGGAATTCGATTCTCTTAAATACAATCGAAGCTACGGGAAAAAATGGTGGAGATGGAACACCACCGCCATTAGCAGCACGTCAACAGGCAATTGTTCACAACGCGATTTATGATGCTGTTTTGCAAGCACCAGCTGCATCTGATCAAGCTGCGGTAGTGGAAGCTGGTTATCGAACTTTAATTGATTTGTTTCCCACACAAGCATCTACAATTAAAAGCTTACGAGATAATTTTCTTAAAGCAATTCCGAATAGTGAGGCAAAGAAAAATGGTATCGAGATTGGAAAACAAGCTGCTGCTAATGTACTAAACGAACGGCGAAATGATGGATCAGCAACTGCACAAGTACCCTTTACACCCGGAAATGGTATAGGTGATTGGCAATTTACTTTTAGTGATGGTGATACCACAGATCAAATACCCGGTTTTGCAAACCAGGCATTATTTGCAGATTGGGGTTCAGTGACTCCATTTGTCTTGGAAAGCGGTAATCAATTTCGTCCCAATACATTTCCGCAATATAATAGTCCTTTTTACGCGACACAGTTAAATCAAGTAAAACAGTTAGGTGCAGAAAACAGTACCGCTCGTAGTGCAGATCAAACTGAAATCGCCCAATTTTGGGGTTATGACCGTAATGATTCATTTAGACCACCCGGACAGTGGAATCAAATTGCTCAAGAGGTGGCATTAGATAAAGGTAACTCTTTAGAAGATAATGCCAAGTTATTTGCAGTGTTAAACACTGGTTTAGCTGATGCAGGGATTGCAGCATGGGACGCAAAGTATGTCTACGAACAACTTCGTCCCATAACTGCAATTCGAGAAGCCGACGCAGATAATAATCCGAATACTATTGCTGATCCAACTTGGGAACCACTCTTAGATACTCCTCCATTTCCCGATTACCTATCCGGACATTCAGTATTTGGTGGTGCAGCAAGCGCAATTCTGGCTCGCTTTTTCGGTGACAACACCAGTTATGATATTCCTTCTCAAGAATTACCAGGTGTTTCTCGTTCATATGGTAGTTTTTCCCAAGCTGCTGATGAAAATGCCGACAGTCGTCTTTTTGGTGGAGTTCATATTAACTCTGCGAATGTAGATGGTGTCAGTGTCGGTGAACAGATAGGTAATTTTGTGTTTGATAACTTTGGTTAATTGAGGTTGAGAGCGGCAGGGGGAAGTTAAATCCCCCCTCGATTACTAAATCGCTAAAATCTTAATTTTTTGTGGGGTAAGAAGTCGGGTTTTTATGACTATTTTCTGATGTTACGGATATTTATGTCGTAAAAACCCGACTTCTGTGATTATCTAGGTTTTATAAATGCTAAATCAAGTTTAAGAACCAAAAATGCACGCTATTCGATGGGTAATTGTCAGAACAATCTGCGTTACAATTCGGTGACATTATTCGCATTCGTGATTTTTTTGTGTTGTTTGAATAATTTGTATTTCACCCAAGTGAAAACCGCTATAGTTGTCGGAGTAGCGTATGGAGTGTCATAAATAAAATGTGTTGGTTTTAACATTGCCGTATAAACCTCATTTTTAATGATTTGACGGTAGTATTGGGTTTTCTGTACCCGTTCACTCCTTGCTTCGAGAATTAATTAAGCCCAGCTATGACAGAGTTGAAACTGCTTCTGCAAAGGGGAACTACCCAAAAAAAGGTGACAGTAGATCAAGATATTTTTATCGTTGGTAGGTTGCAAGAATGCAATCTATGTCTACCTTTTGGGGGTGTTTCTCGCAGTCATACCCGTTTTACTAAAAGGAAGAATGGTCTGTGGATCATCGAAGATTTGGGGAGCAAAAACGGTACAATTTTAAACGAACAACCCGTAACTTCCCCTACTGTAATTTCTCATGGTGATATAATCTGGGTCGGAGATATTTCTCTAGTGGTGCTTTTGAGCCTTCCTCCTCAAGTAATTGCGAGTAAATATACAGATTTTTCCGAAAGTAAAACAATACTTGGCAATGTCAAGCAATTACAAGAGCAGTGGATAGATGCTGATAGTAAAATGGTAATATCAGTAACAAAGATAAAACAATTGCTCGTCTTAAGGATTTGGTAGATATAGCTAAAAATCTATCAGGTGCTACTTCTATTGAAGAAATATTTTCTCAAGTACAGCAGGTTGTATTTCGCTATCTTAATAGTATTGACCGTTTAGCGCTGTTAATAGATGTCCAAAGTTGCGGTAAATTGGTATTAATGAATGCTGCAACTAGAAATGCTGATCGTAAACAGCAATTAATGGCTGATGATAGTTGGATCAGTCAGAGTATATGTCAACAAGTATTTGCAGAAAAAGTTGCCATCCAATCAGCAGATACTCATCAAGACGAACGATTTGCTGAAGAACACAGTGTTTTTCTCAAGGGAATTCGCAGCGCGATTGCAGTACCTTTATGGGATGAAAATAAGGTTGTAGGTGTACTTTATGCTGATGCAAGTTTTTCTTCTTCTCATTGGGTAAAGGAAGGTTCTGAAGATTTAAGTTTCTTTTCAACTTTAGGGAATTTAGTTTCTTCTAGCGTTCAACGCTGGCTATTATTAGAAAAGCTGAAAAGTGAAGAAATACTCCGGCAAAGATTGGAACGCTATCACTCACCAGCGGTTGTACAACAATTGATAGCTTTGGGGACTTTACCCGACGGGCGTTTACCTCCAAAAGAATGCGAAATTAGCATTTTATTTGCCGATGTTGTGGGATTTACACCAATGTCGGAACGTTTTACCCCTTCAGAAATCGCTGAATTACTCAATAAATTATTTGAAGAAATGTTGCAAGAAGTATTTACTTGCGGTGGTACTTTGGATAAATATATAGGCGATTGTATTATGGCATTTTTTGGCGCACCGGAACCACAAGCAGACCATGCAGATAGAGCTGTAGCAGCTGCAATGGGAATGTTAACGCGCTTAGAAGACTTAAATTTCAATCATTTTTGGCAAGAACCATTAGAATTAATAATTGCTATCAATAGTGGTAAAGCTGTAGTAGGTGATGTTGGTAGTTCTCAAAGAGTAGAATATACAGCTTTAGGTGCAACAATTAATTTAGCATCACGGATGGAAGGAGTTTGTAATCCCGGTGAATGTGTCGTTAGCGAACAAACTTATCAACTGCTTTCCAAACCTCAGATGTTTCAACCAATGGGGAAATATCGCTTTAAAGGTATTGATCGATTAATTAAAGTTTATCAAAATCGTAACAGTTGACAGTGGACAGTACAGTTATCAATAAATGGAAAAATTTATTATTTATGCTTGTCCAGTTGGTGAATTAAATTCGCAGTTGGAATTGTATTTTAAAATCAGTGAAATTGAATGTGGTAAAAATGCAGCTCATAAATATATGCCTCACTGTACTTTAACCGGCTTTTTTGAAGATGAATTAACAGCTATTCCTATTTATATAAAAGCATTAAATCAGGCTTTATTGAAATTTCCTAATCCAGAAATTAACGTTTTGAATATAATATTTAAACTTGAATGGCATGGTTTAGAATTATATTCACCGATGTTAAAGCAATTAATTATTGATTTTGCTAAAACAGCTAAATCTCCGACTCGCAATCAAGATTTACGCTTAAAAGATTGGCTGCATTTAAGTCTTGCTTACGAATTCCCAGCAAAACAACAAGAAAAGTTGAAAAAAATCGCCGAACAAACAATTAATCATCGAGCATTAGTAAGATGGGAATTGCGTTTTTATCAGCTACATTCTGATGGTAGTTGGAGTTGCCATCAATCCTGGATGTTGTAACAGAAATTTGCATTTATAATTATTTAGCATCGGCTTTACTTTCACCGATCAATGCTTTAAATAAATTAATCACTAAATTGTAAATTGCTGCACTTAATAATATCACCATTAAACCAGCAAGAGCGCTGAAGGGAGATATGATGAATAATAACAGCATCCCGAATACTATAATTGCTATTAATTGTTTATTCATATTTTTTACTCTTTGTAATATCAACTTGTTTTATTTAACTTTATTTAACAAGTTGATACCTAAAGTTTATGACATCTGAAGGAATAATTATGATCTTTCATAGGTGATAATTTAAGATACATTCTCTTGTCGCAACGTGAATTAGATGAAAAATCTTCGATTACTGAATTTTTACAAAAATCAACTGTAAAAGGTTAATTTTTCGTGAAGTAAGAAGTCGGGTTTTTATGACTATTTTCTGATGTTACGGATATTTGTAGTAAAAACCCGACTTCTTTAAAAACTCCTAACTCCTAACTCCGGTACAGACGTAGCATTGCTACGTCTCTACAACTCCTAACTATTTTTCGGCTCTTTCTGGGAAAATTGCATATGAATAGTTTTGGCTTCTTCACTATTTGGTGCAACAGCGGTAATCAAGTAGTTAATTGTGCTTTCGGTAAAGGGAACCCGTAGATGGAAAGTACCATCTTGCTTGACTTTGATATTTTCTCCTTCAATAGTTACAGTTGAACCGGGTTCAGTGGCACCATGAATGATTAGTTCTGCATCCGCTTCAAACCAGAAGTCTTTATGGGGACGACTAAATACTCGGACAATTGGCGAACGCGATATTAATGACCATTCTTTATCTGTAGTCAAATAACCGATTTCAGCAATATAATCGCGATCGGTATTGGGTATAGCTACGTAACGATGACTAACTGTAGTTTCACATTCGTACTGTTGAACTAATTTAGCATCTTGATAACTCAAGTCAACATTGGTTACATCATACAGTCGCAATACTAATTGAGTCGCACCTAGATGTTGCATTGCTTCTCTAGAATCAGCAGAAATATTCCAAGAAGCATAAGCCCATTTAGGAGTACGACTTGCTAACAATATATTGCTTTCACCCGGTACTCCCGTACCCCCTTGATGGTGGATACCGTAGATTCTGTCCCATGCTGTATCTGCTTCATCTAAATCTGGCTCGGATGAAGACATTTGAGTATCTACATCTACATCAACTTCGGCTTCGTCTGCAATTCGATCTAAAGCAACATCTTCACTAAGGATAATTGAGATGCTGAAGGCTCGCTAATTGCGGGATTTTCATCTTGCTCTTGAGATTCTTCATTGTCATCAAGCATTTGAGAAGCAAGCGCAAATGCACCCGCTCCTAATACGGTAGCAGCAACCGCAGATGCAGGGTTATCCTCGGAGTTAGACGAAATACCAAATTGTGCAAGTTCTTGTGATTGCTCTTCTGAGACTGTTTCTGTTGGGGTTGTCGGTTGGGTTATCCAAACATTTGGTAAACCATCGGCATCAGTTCGCTTTTGCTCTTGGGGTGGTGTTATTTGAGCATCTGCTGACTGCTCGTTGAAACCTATAATGCGAACTTCAGGTAAATCGGGAGTCGATAATTGCGCTTCTTCGGTTATTTGGGGCTGTTCTTGATCGCTAATATCGGTGATGTTTGGTAAATTTTCTTGCTGCTCGGTTTGGGGTTTTTCGGTTTGGGAGTCTTCCCACAAATCCGCTGGTGAAGTTTGTTGATCTACTTGTGCTTCTACATTGTTATTATCGTTCTCCGATGTCTCTTGATTATTCCACAACCCCGAACTGACTGCGGCAATTCCTCCTAATGCTGCTGCTCCACCAGCTAAAACACCTGTAGTCAAAGATGCAGATTGTTCGGTTTGGGGTTCTTCCCACAAATCCGTTGGTGAAGTTTCTTGATTTTCTTCAGCAATATTACTGTTATCTAGGGTATTATCATCTACCGATACTTCTGCAACATCTGTAGTCAAAGATGCAGATTGTTCGGTTTGGGGTTCTGCCCACAAATCAGCAGGTGAAGTTGCTTGATTTACTTCAGTAATATTACTTTGTTCGATATTATTATCATTTACAGACGCTTCTGCAACATCTGTAGTCAAAGATGCAGATTGTTCCGGTTTGGGGATTCTGCCCACAAATCCGCAGGTGAAGTTTGCTTGAGTTTACTTCAGTAATATTACTTTCTTCGATAGTATTATCATTACCGACACTTCGGTAACATCTGTAGTCAAAGA
>JAAUSO010000152.1 GCA_012033205.1 Richelia sp. SL_2_1
AGAGTTAGGAGTTAGGAGTTGGGAGTTAGGAGTTAGGAGTTAGGAATTGGGAGTTAGGAGTTAGGAATTGGGAGTTAGGAATTGGGAAAAGAGAATTTTTACTCCTAGCTTTTTCTTATTTACTGATGTTCACTTTTAATTATTAACTCTTAACTCCTAACTCTTAACTCATAACTCATAACTCATAACTCCTAACTTTTTACAGGGTAACAGTATATGCGTCTCGAATGCCGGGTACTTTAGTAATCTCTTTCAAGATTCCGTCTGGTAAGGGATCATCTATACTCAAGACCATTACCGCATCACCACGAACAATTTTACGTCCTACCTGCATACTGGCGATATTCACGTTAAAGCTGCCGAGTAAGGAACCTATTTTACCGATAATTCCGGGCATATCACGGTGTACTGTAAATAGCATATAACGACTTGGTGGTACGTTAATGGGAAAACCGTCAAGATCGGTAATGCGAATTTCTCCACCACCGAGCAAAGCCCCAGTTACAGCATGAGTTCCTAAGTTACCTGTTGCTTGTAAATGCAGCGAACCGGCATAATCCTTAACCGAATCATCCCGCGTTTCAATCACGCGAATTCCTCTTTCTTTCGCTTCAATGCTAGCGTTCACATAATTTACCCGTTCTCGTAAAGCTTGGTAAAGCAATCCTTTGAGAGCAGCTACAACTAAAGGTTGACTCTTATTAGTTGCCAGTTCTCCTTGCAAGCTAACGTTAAGTAATTCTACCCTGCCACCGGCAAGCTGTCCGACTAAATTACCTAATGTTTCTGCTAGTTCCATATAAGGTTTGAGTTTTTCCAAGACATCAGGATTTAGTCCGGGAATATTTACCGCAGAACGGGCTGGTAATCCTAATAATACATCGCGAATTTGTTCGGCTACGTCAATGGCAACATTTACCTGGGCTTCAGTAGTGGATGCTCCCAAGTGCGGTGTCAAAACCACTTCTTTTCCTAAAGCTTTTAAGGCAGATTCACCCAGAGGTTCCGACTCATAAACATCCAACGCCGCGCCCTTGATTGTACCTTCCTTGAGCGCTACAGCTAAAGCTTCCTCATCAATGATTCCACCACGAGCGCAGTTAATAATCCGAGCGTTGGGTTTCATCTTCGCCAACATTTCGGCGTTAATTATATGAGTGGTTTCGGGAGTTTTGGGAATGTGTAATGTAATGTAATCGGCTTGTTGTACCAGTAAATCTAAATCTACTAACTGAACTCCCATTTGTTCCGCTCTCTCGTTAGAAATAAACGGATCAAAAGCCAATAATTTCATTCCCATTGCTTTAGCAACACTAGCAACATGAGAACCAATTTTACCTAAACCGACGATACCTAAAGTTTTTTTATAAACTTCAGTACCAACAAAACTTTTGCGATCCCATTCACCGGATTTTACCGAAGCATTAGCATCGGCAATATTACGAGACATTGCCATCATCATCGCTAAAGCGTGTTCGGCTGCGGCAATGGTATTACCTTCTGGAGAATTTACGACTACAATTCCTCTGCGCGTGGCTGCGGGTACATCCACATTATCAACACCCACACCAGCACGACCAATAATTTTCAGATTTGTGGCAGCCTCAATTATTTCTTGAGTCACCTGAGTACCCGAACGAATCATCAGTGCATCATATTCACCAATAATTTGCTGTAATTCCTCTGGCTTTAAATTTAATTTAACATCAACGTTAGCAACTTGAGACAAGATGTCAATTCCTGCCTGGTCAATTGAATCGGAAACTAGAACCTTAGACATAACAGAAGTATTTTAAAGCTGATAAGTGTTTGTAGGGGAACTGTAAGTCTTAAACTTAAACGAACGGCGTTTCATATATAAATTACTTTTTACAATAATCCCACGAGAATGACACACGCACCAAATAGCCTTTTTTTCATCAGCGCTATGCCACAGCCGTGCAGCTAATCGCCACTTGCAGCGAAACTAGACATAATCAACCAATAACACGAATCACGCCTAGAGTTTATAAAAAAATCCCAAAGAGAAAAATATGGCAAAAATTGCTTTGTGTAAAATAATTTACTTGATGAATCAGTGCAATGTCGAACAGTTACCTAGAGGAAGCTAAATAACTTTCGGTGGATTCCCAAATACTAATTATATATTCGGAGATTCTCAAATCCTTTTACTTGTAGACTTTGATGCTAGTGACAATATATATTTTATTTTGTGTCATTCTTCAAAACTTTCCTTCCCGAACTTCCTGACTAAACTCCTCTACAGCTTGAGTAATAGTCTCTCGTAAATTTGTATAAACTTTAGCAAATGGCGGCTGTTTTTCCGAAAGTCCCAATAAATCAGAAGTGACTAAAACTTGTCCGTCGCAGTGAGAACCGGCTCCAATTCCAATAGTAGGAATACTAACTTTTTGAGTAATTTCTAATGCTAAATCTGGGTGAATATGTTCTAAAACTATGGAAAAACACCCGCTTGTTCTAGGGCGATCGCCTCTTGTAAAATCTTGTTTCGGGCTACTTCTGTTTTACCTTGTTGCCGCAAACCTATTTGATTTACCGATTGCGGAGTTAAACCAACGTGTCCCATCACCGGAATTCCTGCTTGTACCAAACAAGCAATGGTATTTATCATTGCCGGATAGCCACCTTCTAATTTTACAGCCTGGGCTCCCGTTTCTTTTAATACTCTACCTGCCGAATGCATCGCTTGAGCAACGCTTTCTTGATAAGTCATAAACGGTAAATCAACTATCATCATAGCTTGCTTCACCCCACGTCTCACAGCTTTAGCATGGTGTAACATTTCTTCCAAAGTAATCGGCAGGGTATTTTCATAACCCAAAACCCCAGCCATCGAGTCACCAACCAAAATCAAATCAACTCCACTATCATCCAATAATTGAGCAATCAGATAATCCCAAGCAGTTAAAACTACAATGGGACGCTGTTGCTGTTTGTATTGCATTAACTTTTGAATAGTGATAGCCATTTCAGTTAGTTAGGAGTGAGGAGTGAGGAGCGAGGAGTGAGGAATGAGGAATTAGAAATAAGAAGTCGGAAATTATGTCAAAATTAAGACCATTAAAACTCATCACTCATAACTCCTAACTCCTAACTTATTACTGCACTGCTCTAGTAAATGCAAGATGTGCTTTGGCTTTTTCCATTTTGGGCATTAACCAAGCTAAACCTTCAGTGGTGCCAATCCATAGTTTGTTGCCAACATCGGGAGCAATTGAAATAATTCTACTCGAAGGAAGACCGGCAACTTGATCTAATACGGCTCCTGTATATGGATTTAATCGTAACAGACCGTTATCGGTACCAACCCAAACGCTTTTATCTTTAGCAAAACTTATAGATGTAACATTGCGTCCGCGTAAAGATGTTACAGAACGTAATATTGCCCCTGTTTTCGGGTTGATAACGAGTAAATTATTTGGTGTTCCCGCCCAAATTAATCCTAAAGAATCAATAGCCAATGTTTGGACGGTTGTACCGGGTAAATCTTTAATTTGTTTGATTACAAAAGCATTCGCTGTATTAACTCGCACTAAACCATCTAAAGTACCTACCCAAAGATGACCTTGAGCGTCCATTGTCATGGCATTTGCACTCACACCCGGAAGTTTTTTCAAGGTGGTCATGATTAACCCTTCATCTGGACTAATCAAAGCCAAACCGCTATCGGTACCCGCCCAAACATAACCGCGTTTGTCAACTTGTAAAGATAATACTCTTTTGGAAGGTAAAAATAAATTCTGGGCTGTAATTTCATTGCTGCGGGGATCGACTCGCTTCAATCCTTCATAACTTCCCACCCATAACCGTCCAACTTGATCTTGCACCATTGCCCCAATAGCACGATTTGGCAAATTAACGCGAGCTAAAATTTCGCCGGTGTGGGGATTAATTCGCGTTAAACCTCGTCCGTAACCAACCCAAAGATTTCCGGTATAATCTCCCTGCAACGCTTTGACGCTAAAATCGGTTTCTTCGATGTTTTCAATTTGTCGTCTTTGTTCTGGTAAAGGCTGCTGTCGCGGTGGTGGTGGTGCAGCAGGATAAGCCGGAGTTACTTCTGATGGATCGACTCGCAGAAATTTTTGAGCTGCAACGCGATCGCCAAAACCCGAAAATGCCATCAAGCCCAATAACGAAGAACAAACAAATAAACTAGTACGTTGATTAAAAAACACCACGATAATAATTTTTACGAAAACAACTAGTTACAGTGTTCCCTTTATGCAGTTAACTGTTAACAGTTACTCGTGTCCCGGTAGAAGATTACCGAAAAAAAACCGCAGCGGAAAGTGTGGTCTTGGGGGTCTCCCCCATGAACAACTTTTCAAGAGAGAGACGCAGAGTAGGCAGAGGAAAGAGGTAAAAAGAGATGGGTAATCTTAACGCGGAATAGGAGTTAAAGAATTTTGGATTTTAGATTTTGGATTAAAAGTTAAGACTACCGCAGGATAGGAGTTACTCCGATCAAAAAACTAAAAAGACTAAAAAAAAAGACACACCATTATAGCGGTCATATTGTAAAGACTTCTTAATGAAACGTTAAAATAAATGACTGATAAGAAATTCAAATATAAAAGTTAAAAGAATTCAAATAATAACCAATCAAATTCTTGATATATTGTGAGACAGGCTACAGATTGCTCAAAGTACAGTTTTGACTTTCGTTATTAGCTTGTCTAAATCTCAACTAAGTTAAAGTAATTCTGCTTTTTGTTGTTTGAGAGATATCGAGGTTGGAATAATTTTTTTTGATTTGCTTGGGGTTTGAAAGGGGCAGAGAACTTGTAGAAACTTGAAAAATCGAGACTTTGCTAAGTATTCTTTGTTTTGGTAAACAAAAGTCCCTTGAATACAGACAAGTAATAAAAGGAATTGATATTTTTTCCTATCAAGGAAATATCCTATTTGAGCGCAGGTTTTACTGTCAGGCAATTTGTAAGCGAAAAGATTGATTTTTAGGATTGGATAAATATGTCTTACTCTCAAACGAGAACTCAGTCTAAATCAGGTTATGAAGCTGGGGTAAAAGATTATAGATTAACTTATTACACCCCGGACTATACTCCTAAAGATACAGACCTTTTAGCGGCTTTCCGGATGACTCCCCAACCCGGAGTTCCTCCAGAAGAAGCTGGTGCTGCTGTAGCTGCTGAATCTTCTACAGGTACTTGGACAACTGTATGGACTGATTTGCTCACCGACCTAGACCGCTACAAAGGTCGTTGCTATGATATCGAGCCAGTTCGCGGTGAAGACAACCAGTACATTTGCTATGTAGCTTATCCTCTGGATTTGTTTGAAGAAGGTTCTGTTACTAACGTTTTGACCTCAATTGTCGGTAACGTATTTGGTTTCAAAGCTTTGCGGGCGCTACGTTTGGAAGACTTGCGGATTCCTGTAGCATACCTCAAAACTTTCCAAGGACCTCCACACGGTATTCAGGTTGAGCGCGATAAGTTGAACAAATATGGTCGTCCTTTGTTGGGTTGTACCATCAAGCCTAAGTTAGGTTTATCCGCGAAAAACTACGGACGCGCTGTATACGAGTGTTTGCGCGGTGGTTTGGACTTCACCAAAGACGACGAAAACATCAACTCGGCACCTTTCCAAAGATGGAGAGACCGTTTTACCTTCGTTGCTGATGCTATTTATAAAGCACAGGCAGAAACCGGCGAAATCAAGGGTCACTACCTGAACGTAACTGCACCAACTTGTGAAGAAATGCTCAAACGGGCTGAGTACGCTAAAGAACTCAAGATGCCCATCATCATGCATGACTACCTGACCGCAGGTTTCACTGCTAACACTACCTTGGCTCACTGGTGTCGTGACAACGGTATATTACTGCACATCCACAGAGCAATGCACGCAGTAATTGACCGTCAAAAGAACCACGGTATTCACTTCCGCGTATTAGCTAAAGCATTACGTATGTCTGGTGGAGACCACATCCATACTGGTACCGTAGTTGGTAAACTTGAAGGTGAACGCGGTATTACCATGGGTTTTGTTGACTTGTTGCGTGAAAACTACGTCGAGCAAGACAAGTCTCGCGGTATTTACTTTACTCAAGATTGGGCTTCTATGCCTGGTGTAATGGCTGTGGCTTCTGGTGGTATCCACGTATGGCATATGCCCGCACTGTTAGAAATCTTCGGAGATGATTCCGTACTCCAGTTTGGTGGTGGTACTTTAGGACACCCTTGGGGTAATGCTCCTGGTGCAACTGCAAACCGCGTTGCCTTAGAAGCTTGCGTTCAAGCGCGTAACGAAGGACGTAGCTTGGCTCGCGAAGGTAATGATATTATTCGCGAAGCTGCGAAATGGTCTCCTGAATTGGCTGCGGCTTGCGAACTTTGGAAAGAAATCAAGTTCGAGTTCGAGGCAATGGATACCGTCTAAATGTATTAGTTGTGAGTGTTTCGTTTTGGGTTTTAAGTTTAAAATCTGTTTAATTTAAAACTCAAAACTTATAACTCATAACTATTATGGGCTGGGGTCAAGTATGGATATAAAGCAAATTGCCAAAGACACAGCCAAGATGCTGCAAAGCTACTTGACTTATCAAGCAGTGAGAACGGTGTCGGCTCAAATTAATGAAACGAATCCTTATGTTGCAGCTTGGCTGCATCGCTTTTCAACCAAGGAAAAAATCCAAGATGGAGAAGCGTATATCGAAGAATTATTCCGAGAAAAGCCTGAGTTGGCTTTACGGATTATGACAGTCAGGCAGCATTTAGCGGAAGAAGTGAGTGAGTTTTTGCCGGAAATGGTTAGCACTGGGATTGTGCAAGCGAATATGGAACATCGTCGGCAGCATCTTGAGCGAATTACGCAATTAGATTTATCTAACTCCAGTATCCAAGAAGAACAACCAAAATCTGATAGTAGCTCGGATGAAATTTCCAGCGAAAACAGTTAGGAATGAGGAGTTAGGAGTTAAGAGTTAGGAGTTAGGAGTTAGGAGTTAGGAGTTTTTAATAACTAATAACTAACAACTAACAACTAACCACGAACAACTAACAACTAACAACCAACCAATAACCAATAACAACTAATATAGAAATATGCAAACTTTACCAAAAGAGCGTCGTTACGAAACCCTTTCATACTTACCACCCTTAAATGACGCTCAAATCAATCGTCAAATTCAATATATTTTAGACCAAGGTTATTTTCCTGCGATTGAATTCAATGAAACTTCTGAACCAACAGAAATGTATTGGACAATGTGGAAGTTACCTTTGTTCAATGCTAGAAGCCCCCAAGAAGTATTAGCTGAAGTTCAAGGTTGCCGCTCTCAGTTTCCTACCTGCTTCATTCGTGTAGTTGGTTTTGACAACGTTAAGCAATGTCAAATTCTTAGCTTTATCGTACACAAACCCAACCAAAGTAGTGGTGGTTACAGATACTAAGGTTTGAATTTTAAAAGGTAGATTTTCTGCCTTTTAGATATTTTCAATCTTTTCCCTTCCTGCAAAATGTAGGGAGGGAATTTTGGTTTTATCATCAATTTTATTTTATAACTGCTTACTAGCTAGAGGGTAGCAACCCTTAATTTGAGACTCTGCCTCTTATTAAGGGAATGAGGCAGTAGGTTGGCTCAAATAAATCGAACTATGTAACTAAATGTAAAACACCTAAAACCCCTGCGATGAACGGCACCCTCCGGCTGAATGCTTCACTTCGCTTTGCTCCGTTCGCAATGACATAGCTATAAATTTTTCCACTCACCTACTTACATTACATCTAATTAATATAAAATGACTGAAGCAGATATTATTTCCAAAACACAATTACCCCGCACTCGCAAGAGTTTAACACAAGATTTAATCAACGCAGGTTTAACTCCAGGAATAACAATAATTGTACATTCTTCTTTAAGTTCTTTGGGATGGGTTTCTGGTGGTGCGGTAACGGTAGTTCAAGCTTTAATGGATATAATTTCACCATCCGGAACGTTGGTAATGCCTACCCATAATAGCGATTATTCAGACCCCGAACCCTGGCAAAATCCAGCCGTTCCTGCTGAGTGGTGGCAGATTATTCGCGATACAATGCCAGCTTACGACGCGAAAATTACTCCTACAAGACAGATGGGAAAAATTGTTGAAGTTTTCCGAACTTATGAAAATGTTTTACGAAGTTCTCACCCAAGTTTCTCGTTTGCTGCTTGGGGAAATCATGCTAAAACTATCATTAAAAATCATTCTTTAAATTATTCTTTAGGAGAAGAATCACCTCTAGCTCGGCTTTATGATTTGAACGGTTACGTACTTTTATTAGGAACCCAGTACGATACTTGTACCATATTTCATTTAGCAGAATATCGAATAGGTAATATTAAAATAATTAATTATGCAGCGCCAATTTTAGAAGCGGGAAAGCGAGTTTGGAAAATTTATCAAGATATTGATTTTGATACTGATTGTTTTATAAATATGGGTAAGGATTTTGAGAAAGCTGGTTATGTAAAAGTTTCACAAGTTGGTTCCGCAAAAACTAAATTATTTTCTGTTCGGGATGCTGTTGATTTTGCCGTAAGTTGGTTAAGAGAGAAAGAAAAGGGTTCTTCCGTACAAGTTAACCCTAATTAAATAACAATGCAAAGATTGGCTAAATCGGCTGAAATTATGATTTTTCACTCGACTTCATATCTAAGTCACAGAAGTACTTCGATTTTAAATTACCCCCACGGATAAATCCGAGGGGTTGTAAATTTGTTGTAAATTTATTGTAAATTTTATATTTATGTTTGACCTACAATTTGCGGCTGTTCTTGTTTGGCAATTTGAGGAGTCAATTCCCCTTTCAAACCATATTTAACTAAGCCCATATACTCATAAAACATCATCATTGCTTTTCTAGTTTGAGGTAAATGGGGAGCAGGGCTTGTGTGGGGAATCACTTCAAATCCAACATTGCGAAATGTTAATAGCGATCGCAACATATGGGGAGGATCTGTTACCAGAATAATTCGCTTAACTCCTTGGGGTTTTAGTACCGAAGCAGTGAATAAAGCGTTTTCTTTGGTAGTTTGAGAACAGTGTTCTTCAAAGAGTGCTGTTTTCGGAATACCTTCTTGTTCTAGTTTTTGAACTATTTCAGTTCCATCACCGACACCACTAGCAAAAATTAAAGGAGCTCTTTGGGATTCCCAAAGATTGGCTGCAACTTCAACTCTTGAATTTCTAAATGGTTCTCCGCGTCCTAAAATTACAATAGCATCTGCATTTTGCCCTCTATCTTCAGGAATAAATGCAACTAAACCTTTATTTGCGGCAGCCGTTGTTAAAGGAAATTGAGCGCTAAAATAAGTAAATAATAATAAAGTTGCGAATCCACTCCATAAGCGTTTCCAACGAAATCGCGGAACAATCCAAGGTAAGAAAATCAAAAATACCAACGGCAATACTACTAAAGTTGGAGTCATTAGCCAACCCGCAAGCGCGGATTTTAATTCAAGCCACTGACTGGGAGGACGATGACATAAAGTTGGATCAAGCATTGGATTTATCTGTTAAGAAATATGAATGCTCTTTACTGCTATATTAAACTACTTTTTCGATAGATGCCTTTTTACCTGCATTATGCATTAATTAAATAAACCCGATCAACCTAATTTATTCCGGATTTATTTCAGATTTATTTCAGAAAATATTTGAAAATGATATGCTAGTTTATGTAATCAAAAATACATTTTATTTATTAATTCTAAATTATTAATTGTAGGAGATAAATCATGGCAATTTTAAAACTAGAAGGTGGCACAATTTATACTGATTTACCATCTATTAGTAAAGAATTAGCACCATTAAACATTAAACTTGATTATTGGGTAATCGAGTCCAATCAAGAGTTAGATCAAAAGCTTGCACAAGCCAGTCTTGATGATAGGGAAAAAGAACAAGTATTGCAAAGCCTAGATAAATATTTTGAGCAACTTAAGCAAACAGCAGGTTATCAAGAACGAGATTTAATCGTTCTCCATCCAGGAATTCCCAACCTAGATGAAATGCTGAAGAAATTTGATAGTATACATATCCATGCAGATGATGAAGTCCGCTACATCATCGACGGAGAAGGGATATTTGGTTTTGTACGTCCCGATGGTAGTCAAGTAGAGCTGACAGTGCAGCCACAAGAATACATTAATGTACCTGCCGGATGCGAACACTGGTTTTATTTAACACCCACACGCCGCATTAAAGCAATACGTTATTTTATTGGTAAAGAAGGTTGGGTTCCTGAATATACAGGTACAGAAAAAGTTAAAGATCAAAAGTCAAAAGTCAAAGCTTAAAATATGGTAAATAAAACACCCCACGAATAAATTCATGGGGTTGAAAAAGATTGTCAAAATGTATATTTTTCTAACCTTGTATTGGTTCGAGACTTGTTTCTTCCTCAAAAATTTTTAAGGCTCGGTTGCTCAAATCGACTAAAGCTTCCGGTTTAAACCGAATTACACCTGAGTTTGAATGCCGATAACGTTCGCCAAGGAATACTGATAATGTAATATTGTTTAAATCCGGATTAGAAATGCACCTGACTGTGCAAATCTGCCTTTTATTTTTGAAGTAGGCAATAATGCGATCGCCAGCGCGGATATTTGATGCTTGTGTTTTCATACATACTATGGTAACACCTCAAACTGATTAGGAACAAAAATCATTTACCCTTTAAGGAGAGGTTAATTGTCATGGGTAATTGGTAGTGGGTAATTGGTAGTTGGTAATGGGTAATGGGTAATTGGTAGTTGGTAGTTAGTAGTTGGTAATTGTTGACTGTTCCCGAAGCAACTTTATTACAAGTGTTTAACTGGACATGATGTGATTGGAGTCCAAAAAATTAGAAATAATAGGAGTGAAACTATTCCCTATTCCCTCTTCCCTCTTCCCAAACCAGCTTCAATCTCTTGACGCACTGCCACTGTCACCTCACAATTACTATTAAGACAATCAATCAACAATTGCTTGGCACTATAGTAGTTTTCTAGAACTTTCTGCTGTTCAGAGCTAAAATTCCAATAAGATTGGATATTGCGATGAAAGTAAATTGCCGTTTTTAAACGTTCTGTCCAAGCGAGATGGTTGATTTGCCACCATGACTGAAATATTCTTTGCTCCCGATATGGATCGGGTATTTCTTGTTTGAGTTGTTGTAAGGATTGCTGTAAGCCAACATCAAGCACAATAGTCAGAACATTACTCAGAGCATTGCTGAGTGCATGAGCATGAGCAAAATCATGGCTAGAGCCAATGGCGCATTCTAAAAGCAGTTTATCCAATAACGTATCGAGGATAATATCTTGATCTACTGTACAGGGAACAGTGAAGTGAGGGATATTAAGTGAAGCTTGAACAAGACTCAGATCAAACTCATAAGTTGCAGCTAAAGTCGGTTGGGGTATAACCAGAGATTTTTGATTTGTCCAGGTTAAAAACTCTTGAATATAAGCATCTTCAGCGACTAAAGCATCGATTTGTTGTTTCATCAACTGTACAAGGGAGTCTGCATTCCGCAACATCGTAGCAGTCAATAAAAATATTTCCCGCCATCGTGGTTCTGTAATGTGACTCACCAGACGTTCCAAGGCTTGCTCTAATGAGTGTACATTCTGATTAGCGACGATGTTTCGGGCAGTGAAGTATTCTTGAAATGTTAAACAGGAAAAAGAGAAAATTCCCCGCACTCTTTCCACTAATAGCCCGTGTTGCAACTCCATGGCTTTTAGCACCGCTTCACTATCTAGTTGTAATTCTTCTGGTTCGGTGGAAGCATTGGGTAAATTAGTGATAAAATCACCTATGTATTGTTCAACGGCTCGTTGTTCAAAAAAATAATCGCCATGTTCAAATGTCGCGGCGGCAATCTGAGTTATCAGTTTGAGCTTTTGTGGCAATAAAAATCCCTGATAAATTTCATCCCGTTCAATACCTCTAATTTGATCCCATTTGCCTAAAAGTAGTTCTAGACATTGCTTATAGAATGGGGCTTTTTGACTGGGAAATGCTTCTTGGTAATGAAACACCCAGCAAATCAAATGTAGAAACAACGGTGTGACTGCCAGTCGGCGGAATGGCAAGTTTTCGGGTAAATCCAATTTTTCAATGAACTCAACTGCTATATTCAGTTCATCCTGGGGATTTTTTTTCGTAAATACGGAGAACCACTTTTGAGCAAACCTAGCAATTTGCGATTGGGTAAAGGGGGCAATTTCAACATCAGTGAAGCCTCTAAGGTGAAATGTTTTAGCAGCTGTTCTACAGGTGACGATGAATACATTTTGGGGATATTGTTCAGAAAATCTGCCAATTTCCTTTAAAACTGTCTTGTTCTCTTGATGCTGCACTTCATCGAGTCCATCCAACAACAGTAACATTCTGCCCTCACGCAGTAGAGTTACGATGGTAGACTGTTCTTCTATCCCACAGTTGAGAAATTCAGAATTAAGATAATTTAATAAGCTCAACGTTGCTGCATCTTTTGAATCGTCAGCAAAATCCTTTAAACTGATAAAAATCGGAACTAGATTAGCTGCAAAGTTTCCTTGGTTACATTGAATCGCCAGATGTTGTAAAAAAGTAGTTTTACCACACCCTGGTTTACCTAATATCCTCAGCTTAGAATGGCTTTCAACAGCCTTCATGGCTGGTATTTGTTTCTGATAAATCTCACCATTACCAAAACTGTCGAATTCTTTGGCAGTCGGATTTGGTAAATTAGAGATGTCTATCCACTGTTGACTGGCAATCTCCTCGAATATATTCACATCAATGTAAATATTTGCGATTTCAACAGGACGGTTAGTATCCAATAATTGTAAACTACCGCACTGGTGTTGCATTTTTTCTCGACATTGCGATCGCAATTTCTTTACCAGAGCATCTATATTTATAGATATCTGACGTGGTTGTGAAAACTCGGCTGGGAGATTAGCAGCAATTTCCCGCCAATCTAGCTCTAATACAGAACAAATTTCAATAAAAGTATAACGTTCAATCGGACGAGCTGTAAAAAATCTCCAAACTGGCTGACGAGTTTTGAGATTCACTTCCCCTGCCAGATTTTCTTGAGTCCAGCCTTTATTAGTAAAAGCTATTTTGGCTTGTTTGACTCCTGCTGACGATGCCTGGAGTGACCGTTTTGCCACAAGAAAAAGACCTCATCCAAGTTTTTTTGTTGAGATATTATCGTAAAATTTACGAATCACATTTTTATTGTAACTTGCAACCTTTTCTTTACAACTAAGTTATTAAAAAAAATTGAGTTAATTAAATTTTTTATCTTCTCAAGCAATGATAAAAATAGTTCAAAGCCTCTGTGGATAATAACTGTAGATAAATTCCTATAAGTTAATTTCTAGTTGCTATGACTCAAATAATTTACCTGATCGACTATGAATTAAAAAAACAAATAGTTATCATCAATAAAATCAGCAGGGATGAAATTTGATTGGGTTGCTTACGACCTTTTTTAATCAAATTAATGAAGTAATAACTATAGATAACTATATAAAAATATTACTTCATTAATATAATCAACTAACTATGCTTTAGTTTGATCGACACTTGCTTAGGAAGGAAGCAACACTGTGTCAATGATGTGGATAACACCGTTATCAGTCTCAACATCTGCTTGAGAGACTGTAGCATCATTAATTTTTACACCATTGCTAGCATCAATTGTCACATCTGAACCTTCAACTGTTGTAGCTGAATCCAGCTTAACCACATCAGCGGCCATTACCTTACCTGAAACAACGTGATAAGTCAGAATTTTCTTGAGTTGGGGAATATCCTTAAGTAATCCATCTACTGTACCTTCAGGAAGTTTCGCAAATGCATCATCGGTAGGTGCAAAAACGGTGAATGGACCATTGCCTTTAAGAGTATCAACTAAACCAGCAGCTTTAACAGCAGCAACTAAAGTATTAAAAGAACCTGCATTAACTGCGGTATCTACGATATCAGCCATTTATTTCACCCTATGTATAATCTTCTAACAGTTATGAGCATGACATTCTGCTGTTAGAAATCATGTTTGAGTAAGCGTTTAGGCAGTGTATAACTTGAATGAATTGGTTGACAACGATACAAAAATTTACAATAAATATTTTTAATTAACCTGAGTAGCTCCATCACAGAAAAATGTAGCATCCTAGTCCATTTTAATGGACTTGTGCTATCAGACTGGGACTTGCAGTCCCAGGGGGGTAAAAATGAAGTCAAACAATTAGTCATTATTTTGACTATATATAGGCTTCTATGGTGCAAGATATAACCGAAAAAAGTATATATAGATATTGAGATATAAATATTAGGATATTATTTTATAATTAATTTTTCTAGTTGATTGAAAAACAGGCAACTAGGAATTATTCCTGATAATTGACAATCTTATTTCGCGTATAAAATGTCCAAGCGAATCATTTTTTGCGACTTTGACGGTACTATTACGGCTGAAGAAACTTTTGTTGCAGTGTTGAAAAAGTTTTCTCCAGAGGTTTCCCAACAATTAATTCCTCAAATGTACGCACAAAAATTAACGCTGCGGCAAGGAGTTAAGCAGATTTTAGAATCAATTCCATGTTCTGTATACCCAGAAATCCTGGAATTTAGCCGTAACAAGCAGATACGTCCAGGATTTGGGGAATTTCTCGATTTTTTGCAAGATTACAACGTTCCTCTAGTTATAATTTCGGGTGGATTGCGGAGTATTATAGAAGTTGTTATGGGGGATTTGCTCGAACAGGTTTGGGCAATTCATGCTGTCGATTTAGATATTAGCGGCGAATATTTACAGGTAAATTCCGAGTATGAGCAAGGGGACGAATTAGTTGCGAAAGTTAAGGTGATGGAAAAGTATCCCAGGGATGAGAAAATTGCCATAGGTGATTCGCTGACAGATTTAAATATGTCCTTGGAAGTGCCAATGGTATTTGCTCGCGACCGTTTAGTCAAGTATCTAGAGGAATATTCAAAACCGTATATTCCCTGGAATGACTTTATCGAAATACGCGATTACTTAAAAGATTTGTGGAAGTAATTTTGACCTTTATGCACAGTACAACTTTAGCAGACCCCCGTATTGAGTTAGTCAATGCTGCATCTCGCTTTTACCAGCAAGGTTGGATGGTAGGCACTGCCGGAAACCTTTCAACTCGTTTACCCGATGGCAGTTTTTGGATTACAGCTAGTGGATGCTTGAAGGGAGAGCTAACCCTTGATGATTTTGTTCGCGTTTATGCCGATGGCAGATTAGAATCTTCAGCTAATTTAAAGCCTTCAGCAGAAACTTGTATTCATCAATGTATATATACTTTGTTTCCCCAAGCACAAGCTTGTTATCACGTCCATTCAGTAGAAGCAAATTTGGTTTCGGGCTTAGCAGAAACAGGTAAATTACCTTTACCATCATTAGAAATGCTCAAAGGATTGGGAATTTGGGAAGAAAATCCTTGTTGTTTAATGTCTGTTTTCCATAATTATCTACAAGTAGAGCGCATCGCAAATGAAATTAAAGAACGTTTTAGTAGTAATCCTCCTAAAATACCCGCTTTATTAATTCGTAACCACGGTGTAACAGTTTGGGCAGAATCTACCGTACACGCACGTAATTACATTGAAATATTAGAGTATGTTTTTCGCTATATGGTGGCAGCACGGATGATGGGATAAGGGGATGGCGAAATAAGGGGATAAGGGGATAAACTGTCAACTGTTAACCGATAACTTATAACTATTAACTAATGATTGATAATTGATCAAACGCACCTGAGTGGTGAAAATTGATAACCGATAACCGAATAACCGAGCGATGTGTCAACTTCTGGGAATGAATTGCAATGTACCGACTGATATTTGCTTTTCTTTTGAAGGCTTTTCAGCTCGGGGAGGTAAAACTGATGATCATAAAGATGGTTGGGGTATTGCTTTCTTTGAGGGAAAGGGTTGTCGGATTTTTATGGATGCTAAATCTTCCGTCAATTCTCAAATTGCCGATTTTGTAAAACGTTATCCCATTCATTCAACTCACACCATCGCCCATATTCGTAAAGCAACTCAAGGTGAAATTGTTTTGGAAAACACTCACCCTTTCCGTAGAGAATTATGGGGACGATATTGGGTTTTTGCTCATAATGGTGATTTGAAAGATTTTAATTTGCCATTTATGGATTTTTACGAACCTGTGGGTAATACTGACAGCGAAAAAGCTTTCTGCTTGATTTTAGAAAGTTTAAGACAACAATTTCCCATGGTAAAACCACCTTTAGAACCATTGTTGACCATTCTCCAAAAAATCACTCATAAAATTGCTAAACACGGTATATTTAATTATTTATTAACTGATGGCGAACATTTTTTTGCTTACAGTTCAACTAAACTTTGTTACATTGTACGCCAAGCGCCTTTTGCTGCGGCTCATTTAATTGATGAAGATGTGACAGTGGATTTCAGCGAATTAACCCGCCCTAGTGATAGAGTGGCTGTCATCGCTACTACACCCCTTACAGACAACGAAGTTTGGACGCAAATTCAACCGGGAGAATTACTCACATTTCACGAGGGTGTACCTATTAAAATGAACTGAAAAAAAACTCTTAAAATGATCAAACTTAATTGCGTTCATAAAATCACTTGTTAGAGTAATTGTAAATTGTTTTAACTACTTCTAATACGCTAAACAAATTACTGATACAATTCTTTTTTATGCCTCCTCAAATGACTAATGTTCAAGCCGGGGAGGGAATAATATTTTATGCTTAGAAAGTTAATATTTTCTACGGCAAAATAAGATTATAAAACAATACGGTTCAGTTAAGGAAAATTGTAGGTTGGGTTGAGGCTCTGCGAAACCCAACAAACCCGCCTTGTAGGTTGGGTTGTGCCTCCGGCACACCTAGCGGTGAACGTTCCTCAACCCAACCTACA
>JAAUSO010000153.1 GCA_012033205.1 Richelia sp. SL_2_1
GTGTCGAATTGGTTACACGGAAGATGCAGAAGTATTTTTTAAACTTTGTCAAAATATTTTAGTTGTAATCGGTTTCCGCCAAGCAAATAATTAATAAGGTCAAAGGTCAAAGGTTAAAGGTTAAAGGTTAAAGGTTAAAGGTTAAAGGTTAAAGGTTAAAGGTTAAAGGTTAAAGGTTAAAGGTTAAAGGTTAAAGGTTAGAGGTTAAAGGTTAAAGGTTAAAGGTTAAAGGTTAAAGGTTAAAGGTTAAAGGTCAACTGTCAACTATCAACTGTCAATTAAAATGCAAGTAATTCCAGCTATAGATTTATTAGAAAGCCGTTGTGTACGACTTTATCAAGGAGATTATCAAAAATCTGAAGTATTCAGCGAAAATCCTGCTGATATCGCTAAAAAATGGGTTGAACAAGGTGCAACAAGATTACACGTTGTCGATTTAGATGGTGCAAAAGCTGGTAAAGTTGTCAATTTGTCGGCGATTGAAAACATTGTAAATGCAGTTTCGGTACCTGTAGAGGTGGGTGGCGGATTGCGTAGTCGAGAAACTGTGCAACAATTATTTAATATTGGTGTGGAGTGGGCAATTTTGGGAACCGTTGCTGTTGAACAACCCCAATTAGTGCAAGAACTTGCTCAAGAATTCCCTAAAAAATTATCGTTGGTATTGATGCTCGTAATGGTAAAGTTGCAACTCGCGGATGGTTGGAAACTTCGGAGGTTTTAGCAACACAACTTGCGGTACAAATGCAAGAATTAGGAGCAGCAGAAATAATTTACACTGATATTCACCGCGATGGGACTCTTAGTGGACCGAATTTAGACGCTTTACGTGAACTTGCAGCTGTCGTAGATATTCCGATTATTGCTTCTGGTGGAGTTAGTTCGGTGACAGATTTATTAAGTTTATTAGCCTTAGAACCCCAAGGTGTAACTGGTGCAATTGTCGGACGTGCTTTATATACTGAAGATATTTCTCTTCGTGAAGCAGTACGAGCGGTAGGTTCAGGACGTATTCAAGATATACCTCCTCATGGTTTTTCTACTTTCGCTTAATAACTTAATAACTATATTGTTTTTAAATGAAAAGCTTTTTGAATCCGGTTTTGTTCAAAAACTGGGTTTTTAAGTTTTTAATATAAAAAAATGGCGTTGCTCAAAAGAAGTATGATTTTATTTATTAAAGAACCAAAACCCCTGTAGAGACGTAGCAGTGCTACGTCTCAAAATCTAAATTCATACCCGGATTCAGCAACGCCAAAAAATTACTTTGGTATTTTTCCGGATTGTTAATCATTGCTACTGTATTCAAATGCGTAGGGAGTTACTTCTACAGAGCAAGTATTTTCTATAACTTATATTTAATCATAAATAAATATATCCCAGCATCGCTTTTATTGAAAAGTTTGTCTTGGGGATTTTTCCCTTGACATTAGTGTCTTCCTTTGCGAAAACACCGGATTTTTCAGTTTAAAACTTTAGTCATATAGATTTTTCAGATTTTTAAAATTTTAAAATATTGGGTTTCCTACACAGAGATGCTGCAAATGCGTCTCTGTTTTTGTCTTAAAACGAGGTAAAAAGTCGGATTTTTGAATGGGATTTTGTGATGTTACGGATATTTATCCAAAAAACCCGACTTCTATAATTATTTTCTGGAATCAACTAAAAGACAATGTAGATAAAGATATACAAACAAAATACTATACAAAATTTAAGGAGAATAACAATGACTTGGACAACAACAACAAAAAGAAAAGTAAAAGTACCAGATTACGGTAGACCAAAAAGAAGAGAAATTGGATTTTCCCAGTATGTTAGTGCTAGAAAAGAAGTTATAAAACCGAATCAAATCAAATAATTAAATTCAATATTCATATCAATAATGTAGAGACGTAATATATTACGTCTCTTATTTATTATACATTACGTCTCCGATTATTTTATAAATTAACTAGAAACCCGATATCTTCAAGATATCGGGTTTCTCAAATATCAATTTTGCTCTATCTAAACTACTTGATTGCCAATTAATATTACTTACTTTTCATCGGACTTTTAGCTTGTTCTAAAGCAATTTCTTTTATCGCTTGATATGAATTAACATTTGCAGAACCTTCAATAGCTTTAACAGCTAAATCTTGGACTTGTTTCAAGGCTGATTCAAGCTGTTTCGACAAGCTTCCAACTCTTGTTTCTTGATTGGTAATTGTTTGTTCTAAAGACTGTATTCTTTGTTGGTAGAAAGCTTTTTGTCCTTCGACTTCTTTTGCAAGTAAATTAGCTTTAACTTTGGCTTGATAATGAGCAATACCTTTACCTTCTTCTGTCGCTTTTCTAATAGCTGCTTCTTTTTCCTGAGAAAAACTCTCTACTTTAAGTTTTAATTCTTCAAACTGTTTTTCTTTTTCAGCAGTTGTATTTTCTCGTTGATTCCACTGTTTTTCTGTTTCTTGCTGAAATTCATCTAATTGTTTATATAACTCTTTTTGCTGCTGTTCGTATAAATCTACTTCTAAATTGCGTTGTAGTTCTAAATTGTATTTGTATTCAGAAGCATCTCGTTGACGATTTTTGAGGGAGTTTTCATTTCGTTCTTTAATATTCTGCTGAGATTCTTCTTGTTGTTTTTGCCAAGCTTCTTTTAATTCTTGGATTTCTTGATTTAATCTTTCAGAAAGTTGGTTAAACTCTTGTTGGTAAGCTGAGTTGTTCTCTTCGTAACTTTGAATCAAATTATCTAAAGTATCTTCAGCAACTTCTAAATTATGTAACTGCTGCAATTGCTGCAATTGTTCTTCTACAATTTGCTTTATTTCTGCTAATCTAGAAGCTTTTGTAGTCAGTTGTTCGGATAATTCATTTGCAGCACTACCAAAACCTAACTGAATTTTTGCTAAGCTTTCAATGGTAAAATTCATTTTCTGCTGCACTTTAGAGTATTGATTAACTACAGTTTTTTCCGGTGTTTTTAAATTATCTGACTTGACAGAATTACTAGATTTTATAAGTTGATCTACTTGTTTTTTAAGTTCTAATCTTTCTTTTTCTAACTCATCATAAGCTTGCAAAATTTCATTTTTAGTATTCTTTTGATTAATTTTATTTACAGACATAATAATCCTCTCAACTCAAGAACTTGTAAATTTGAATCCTCTATTGGAGTAATCGGAAAATTCCCTATTCCCTCCTACTCCCTATTCCCTACTTATTAGAACTATCAAAAGCTCTCATTGCTAAATCTTTAGCTTGTTTCAAAGTTTCTTGTAATTGATTGGAAATACTTTCAATTTGCTGATTTTGTCTTTCAATAGTCTGTTCTAAAGAGGTAATTTTTAATTCATAGCTTTGTTTACTACCTTCCCACTCTTTCTCAAACAAATCTGCTTCCACCTTGGCTTTTTGAGAAGTGTCTTTTATCGCTTCTTCTCTGGCTTTTTTAACCTCTGTATCTAACTCAGCAGGGAAAGATGCAACTTTTTTTTGATATTCTTCTAATAAAGGTTGATGTTGTTTAATATTTTTTTCTCTTTCTACCCAATCTTTTTCTTTCTGACGAGTAGCTGCTTGTATTTCTCTTTCTAATTGACGCTTTGTTTCTTGGTAACTATCTTCGTTAATTTTGCGAGAATTTTCTAACTTATATTGATATTCTTCTTGCTCTTTTTCACGATTCTTGGCTAATAATTCGTTGTAAGCTTCTTCTGCTTCTGTAAACTTGGCTTGTTCTTTTTCTAATTCCTGAAGCGTTTGCTGTTTCTCTTTCTCTAATGCTTCTCTTTTTTTATTAGTATCTTCTTCTAATTTTCTCAAATTCTCCTGATGCTCTTGAGTTAAAACATCTAAAGTATCTGCAACAACTCTTATTTTTTGTAATTGTTGTAAATATTGAGTTTCAACATCAATTGCACGATTTAACTCGTCTAATTTCGAGTTTTCTTTAGCTAGTTTTTCTGAAAGCTCGTTAACAATACTACCAAATTCTAACTGTAAATCTGCCAACCCTTTGACAATATTATCAACCGTATATGCTGAAGCTGCGGTTAAAATTTGCTTGTCTTTTTCTTTTTCAGCTTCTTCTTGTTTGGTGGCAATTTTTGAATCAAATTTTTGCTTTTCTGCAATAATTTGCTCAAATGCTCGCATCAATTGTTGTTTACTATCCTTGACTCCAACTGTATTCATTTTTTGATTCCTATTAATTATCTTTGTTTGATGATTTTCTTCTAAATAACCTCACAAAGACGTACTCCTTGCTATTTCAGAGTAGCCTTTGAAACATCCTTGTTAGCGCAGTGGAAACACCGAAATAGTTCAGCCACCTACAACTAATAAGATTCTCACTAAAATTATAGTATTTTTGTACTAATAATAGTAGTCGAATTAAAATACTTTTGTCAAGAACTAATCTGACACCATTGCAAAATTACAAAAATAAGTAAAGCAACCACTAGTTTTTGACTGCTTTTTGCGGTAGTGTTTTATAATAAAGAAAATGCTGTTACATATGTTACACTTTTCATTAATTAAATGACTGTAAGCTACGTAAAATTGCTCAAAAATCATAGTTAAATAGCTACAAGTAAAATCCTCATATTTTTGTAAGTCAATGTATACAAATGAGTCCACGAAGTACGCTTCGGCGGGGGATATCAGACAAAGAAATCGCGTTCTGGTGGTAGAGGATGAAGAATTAATCAGGGAAATGCTAGTTTTGGCATTGGAGGAAGAAGGCTATGAGGTGCAAATTGCCACTGATGGACGTTTAGCCATAGAGCAACTCCAAAGTTTGGAGGCAAATAATCATGAGGCTGGTTTCGATTTAGTGCTTTTAGATTTAATGTTGCCTCAAATTAATGGATTAGATATTTGTCGGTTAGTGCGTCATCAAGGAAACCCAGTACCAATTTTAATGCTGAGTGCCAAAGGTAGCGAAACCGACCGGGTTTTAGGCTTGGAAGTGGGGGCTGATGACTATCTAACCAAGCCATTTAGTATGAGAGAGTTGGTAGCCCGTTGTCGAGCGCTGTTACGCCGTCAGCGTCTAAGTACTACTACTCAAGCTCCAGTATTAAATCATAAAGAAATTACTTTATATCCTCAAGAATGCCGCGTCTTAGTTCGTGGAGAAGAAGCGAACTTATCGCCCAAAGAATTCCGCTTGCTGGAACTATTTATGAGTTATACTCGTCGCGTATGGTCGCGAGAGCAGTTGCTTGACCAAGTATGGGGACCAGATTTTGTTGGCGATAGTAAAACTGTAGATGTTCATATCCGCTGGTTGCGGGAAAAAATCGAAATAGACCCTTCCCGTCCCGAATATATTGTTACAGTTAGGGGGTTCGGGTATAGATTTGGGTAATTGTTAGTTATTCTTGTCCCAACGCAAATTACCAATTGTGATGCTGTTACTGGGATTTATCTTAGGTTTAGGGCTAAGCATCTGCTTATGGGTTTGGCATACGATACAATTTGACCGCTACTTTGGACGTTTTGATTCTTCAAAAAAGAGTTTTTTCGCCCATGTTGCGGTATCGTCATTTCGTGGATGGCAGCATAAGTTTGCTCGATTAAAAAAGCAGCAGCAATGCTTAGAAGAACAACTACAAAGTTACCAAAACTTGTTAGAACACGCACCGTTAGGATATTTACAAGTTGATGAAGAAAATCAATTACTCTGGTGTAACGAACAAGCTCGACAAATGTTGTCCTTAGAAAAATGGCAACCCGGACAAATCCGTTTGTTGTTAGAGTTAGTGCGTTCCTACGAACTTGACCGTTTAATCGAAAAAACTCGCGATCGCCATTCTTCCCAAGAGAGGGAGTGGGTGTTTCACCCCTCTTGTGAGAATGCCGAAGCAATGTTACAACAAAAATCTGTGGTTTTGCGAGCTACAGGCTTGCCATTACCCCAGGATCAAGTAGGAGTATTTCTGGAAAATCGTCAGCAGCTACTGGAAATGAGCCAAGCACGGGATAGAACTTTGTCAGACCTAGCCCATGAACTCAGAACACCACTAACTTCTATTCGTTTAGTTGTGGAAACTTTACAAGACCGTGTAAATCCACCTTTGAATCGCTGGATTAATCGCCTTCTCAAGGAAGTTGACCGACTGATTGATTTAGTACAAAGTTGGTTAGACCTGACTCGACTCGAAACTAACCCGGCAACTCAGTTAAATTGCCAACCTTTAGAAATAAAAGAGTTGATAAATTCGGTTTGGGAAAGTTTAGAACCGATAGCGCAGCGTCAAAAAGTGGCTCTTGCCTTTACTGCCATTGAAGATACGGTGATAAATGCTGATAAATCCCGGCTTTACCAAGTATTTTTTAACTTAATTCATAATAGTATAAAATACAGTCCTCCGGGTGGATTTATCCGAGTGGAAGCTAATGTTAATGTATATTTAGAACAAAAGCATAAAAATGAATCTGAAAGTTCGCCATTTCTAGAAATAAACATTATAGATTCTGGTGTAGGTTTTGCCCAAGAGGATTTACCCCATATATTTCAGAGATTTTACCGAGGAGATAAAGCCCGTTCTCGCTCTATAAAAGAGGAGGAAGATTCAACTTTAGATGGAAGCGGCTTAGGATTAGCGATTGTTTATCAAATTGTAGCCGCTCACGGGGGTAGTATCAAAGCTATGAATCATCCACAAACAGGTGGTGCTTGGCTACAAATTCATCTCCCCCAAGTCATGGCAAAATCCGTAACTCAAGATTATATTTAAGAAAATAACTTCATGTTTGAAACTACAAGCGTGAAAGCTCTCCTAAGTCGTCCAAATTTTGTAAAACCTCATCTAGTACGCGATATTAGGCGACTAGAAAGAGATGTATTGCGTATGGGTGCTTTGGTAGAACAATCATTTCGTCTGACACACCAAGCATTATTTGCTCGCGATTTATCAGTAGCCGAACAGCTGCCATTATTAGATAAGAAAATAGACAGATATTATAAACAAATAGAAGCCGAATGTACGGCGATTATGACATTACAATCGCCTTCTGAGCAAGATTTACGTTGCTTAAGTGCTTTTATGCAGTTAGTGCGCGATTTAGAACGTATTGGCGATTATGCCGAAGATTTAAGCGAAATAGCTGTAAAAATCTTTCCTTACGAGCCACATTCGTGCATTCCAGAAATTGCGGTGATGTCTCGTCACGCTCAAGCAATGTTAGCAACCAGTTTGGGAGCATTAGCGGATTTAGATGAAGTTGGCGCAAAAAGTATAAAAGTACTAGATGACGCAGTAGACGAAGCTTACGAACGAGTTTACGAAACCCTAGCAAATCAACGAGATATTCAAGGTTCTGTAGAACCAATTGTACTATTAGCATTAGCAATTCGTTGTATAGAACGGATGGCAGATCATGCAACCAATATTGGTCAAAGAGTAGCTTATATTGTTACAGGTCAGCGTTCTTAATTTTTTCTTTATATTTCATCAAATAGTAAATCGTCAACAGTAGAATTTGAACTATCTACTATTTTTGTAAATAATACGAATCGTTAAAACATTTGCGATGGATAACCCACCTGTGCTATACACATCCTCTCCTAACTAAGGGGAGGTTTTTGTTTGGCTAGTCCGAGGGCGCAGCTTGATCAAGAATTGGTGTAACATTGCTGTGGATATAGCGGTTTTCACTTGGGTGCAATACAAATTTTACCTCACCCCGCCCTCTTAACCCCTCTCCTTGCCAAGGAGAGGGGAAGGGGGTGAGTTTAGTGTATTGGACGCAACGGGTGTGTGACGCTCGAATAAATATTGTATGTAACCAATAATAAATAAGACTGGTAGCAGTTAGGCACCAGCCGGGGCTTATGACAATAGATTGGAAAATTTAAATCACGTAAATATATACAGCAAAAATAAATACTAGTTGCCAATATTTTATAGCTGTCTAGCGCAAATAATAAAGTTATTAAAAACACATATATTGACTTTGTATATAAGAATAAATACTAGTCAGTAATGAGAAAAAAACAGAAGTCATATTCAGGTAATATTTGGTGAAAAGCTTACTATTAATAGATTATTTGTCTCTGAGAAAAACAAATAAAATATGAAAAACATTTGACACTTTCAATAATTATCTGTTTAAATGAACACAGATTTATCAGCAAAAATTAGTCGGTAATTACTGATTTATTCCGAGTGATAAAGAAAAAAGACACAACCCAAAGGATTGTAAACTAACTTACTTTTTACTTAAAGCTTACCTATTCTTAAACTTTCACCATTAAAGTAACGAAGGCAAGATAAAATTGTTTTCTATTTAACTTAAAATGCTGGTGTAATTAAAAAAAACTGATGAGTATCAAACGTCGTGATTTTTTGCTGTTGATGGGAGCGAGCGCGGGTGCAGTAGCGCTGAATTCGCTGTCAGGGTGCGATCAAAAAGTAACAGTGCAGCCTAATGGTTCACAAGCAAAGGCTTTATCCGTATTTAAACCTATAAAAGGCCCGATTCCATTACAAACTGCTGGGTTTAATCCCGAACAACAGCAAGAAGCTTATCGTAACTACGAAGTAGTTGATGATTTGGTATTACCCGATGGTTTTGAATACCAAGTTATTGCTGCTTGGGGTGATAAAGTCGGCGATTCTCGATTTGGCTACAACAATGATTATTTATCGTTTGTACCAACAGGAGAAAACGAAGGATATCTCTCAGTTAATTTTGAGTACATTAGCGCTATCCCTTGGATGCAAACTTATGCCAAGGTAATCGGAAAATCATTACCCTTCGATCAAGTAATTGCCAAACTAAGCGCGGATTCCCAGGGGAAAGGTGAGATAAACGCTTATGGTTTGAGTGAAGATGAGCCGTTAAAAGCGAACATACGGCAAATCTGTTCCGAAGCATTATTAGATCAGGGATTAGGCATTATCTCCATCCGTAAGAATGGAGATGGAAATGGGAACGCACTAACAGCAATGCAGATAGACGCATCAGCGGAATTTCCGGTTTAGAAGACGGACGTTATCTCAAAGCAACTGGTCCGGCTGTAAATATATTTCGCAAACAGCAAGGACTTGGTTACAACGATAAACTTGGCGATCGCATAATTGGAACCTTTGGTAATTGTGCAGGTGGAACCACACCTTGGGGAACAGTGCTGAGTGCGGAAGAAAATTTTCAATCTCAGGTACCCGAACCAGTTTACGCAGATGGAACCTCCTTTGAACCAGACAAAGTTGGTTTTACCATAGCCGAAGGAGATTTATACGGACAAGGTAACGTTTTTGGACTTGCGGGGAACAAATACGGTTGGATAGTAGAAGTAGATCCAGCTAACCCCAACGATTATGGGACAAAACATAGTTGGTTAGGACGCTACCGTCATGAAGCCGTAGGAGTGCGTGCCGAGTCAGGAAAACCTTTAGCGTTTTATTCGGGGTGCGATCGAAGAGGTGGACACGTTTATAAATTCGTTAGTAAGGATAAAGTTTCCGATCCGAAAGACAAAGCTAATTCTCAGCTACTTTCTGAGGGAATGCTCTATGCAGCTAAGTTTGACGCTAACGGTACGGGCAAATGGATACCTTTAAATGCAGATACTGCTGTAAATCCAGATATTCCCAGCAATATTGCTGGAAATCTAATTAATTTACCATTAGGACCGCAATCGTCAGGGGAAAAGCGCACGCTTTTTGAAGTTCCACAACCCATTCAAGGCAATTATTTAGTAGCGTCAAAAGACGAAGAAGTTACAAAGTATAAGCAAAAATTCCAAAAACTTGGCGATTTATACACAGGTAACGACGAAGAAAAGCAGGGTGCAATATTAATTGACGCTCATTACGCTGCTAACGCAGTGGGTGCAACTTGTACGGCTCGTCCGGAAGACACCGAAATTGCACCGAATGGAGATTTGTATATTTGCTTTACCTCCGGTACTCCTAGTAAAGACGGCGGTGCCGATAGCAGAGTTTTCCAAGGTCCGAAAGGCGAAATTGGTTACGAATATGGATGGGTAATGCGTCTCACAGAAGACGGCAATGATCCAGCAGCCAAGACTTTTAAATGGGAAATGATTGGTACTGGTGGCGAACCTGCGAGTGGCGGGATGGGTTTTGCAAACCCCGATAACCTGCTAATCGATAAAGGTGGTAATTTGTGGATGGTCACAGATACTTCAACATCCAAACTAAATAGTGCCGTCACAAACCGTACCGACGACAAAGGTAAAGCTGCAAATATATCAGGATTATTTGGTAATAATACTATTTGGTATATTCCCACTTCTGGTGAAAATGCGGGTAAAGCTTTCTTATTTGGTATCGGACCGATGGAATGCGAAACAACCGGACCTTGCTTTACTCCCGACGAGCAAACGATGTTTCTTGCCATCCAGCATCCTGGAGAAGCCAACGGTACGCGCTTAAATCAAGCTTCGGAAAACCGAGACTATCTTGTGTATAGTACTACTGGAGAAGAGTTCGCACAAAGCCGTAAAGTCCCCATTGGTTCTAACTGGCCCGACAACAGCTTAGATGCTCCTCCCAAGCCCGCAGTTATTTATGTCACAAAAACCTTATGAACTTAGTTGCTAATTATTAGCAATTAGTTTAGAATTAGTTCCATTATGATTCCAAACACGGCAGATTTACTTTTTTTGAGATAAATTTGCAAGTAAAGATAAAAGAACTTTAACGTTCTCATAAACACAAAGTAGTGAATTTACGCAATAATGGTATTTGTCATGCCTAATTATTAGTGGCTAAATATACTTGCAACCCCTATTATTACTGCTAACAATTTATAGCTCTTTTAAGAGACTTGTCGAGCCAGCAGCAGTATGTCTTTTTCAAGGGATTTACTCTAGATGAACTATATAATTACCAACAATTCATCTATAGAATAGCAGAGTTCCTTGAAACACTTCATCTACCTTTTGGCTGAGCCAAAAAAACTAACTAGAGTTCTTTGCGAATACAAATCGCTAAGCGCATGAGTTAAATCCTAAATTGATTTGACCATATTTACAGGGTGGTGGCAAATCGATGGAATACCTTTGAACGCTTTTAAATCAAGCAAACACAAACCTTACCAATTACGGAATCTTTGATAATGTATTCTACAAATCGCCCTGGCAACAGTAACTTTTCGCAAAACGCTAACAACAACGCCAATAGCACTAACAGCAGTTCTCTGCCACAAAGATTATTTACACGTCGGGAAGTGATTCCACCACGTAACGACGTATTATGGCGGATTGAGCGGGGTGCAATCCGGACATTAACCTGGAGTGAAGATGGGGCATTTATCACTCTAGGTTACTGGGGTCCGGGAGATTTGGTTGGCTATCCACTTTCGAGAGTTAAACCTTACCAAATCGAATGTCTGACCAGTGTTGAAGTTAGTGTTCTACCACCTCAAATGTGGCAGCAAGACGTTGAAGCCTTGATATCTCACATTCAACAGTCAGAAGAGTTATTAAGTATAGTACATCGCAAACCAATTTCGCTACGTTTGTGGCAATTTTTATGTTGGTTAGGTGAAAAATTTGGTCGTGAAGTAGAACAAGGTAAACTTATCGACCTTAACGTTACCCATCAAGAGATGGCAGAAGTGTTAAATACAACACGTGTTACCGTCACTCGTTTATTGCAACAGTTTGAAGACGAACAGAATATAGTACGTCACAAACGTCGTATCATTCTACGTTTACCGAATAAAGACGGTAGAAAATAATCACAAATGTTAGGTGGTTTACACTGTTAACCACTTAACATTTTTTTGCTACAATTAGATTGTTTAGTTTTTTCTTCATAAGTAAAATCCCTTAAACTAATCTTAATTTAAGGGTACAACTTATGGTTTAATAAATAAATAAACATAATTGTATCGGTGTGTGTGGGAAGAAGATGAGAAAAACTATTTGGAATATTCTGAAGCTAAGTCCAGCCATTGTAGCAGCAACATTTTTTAGTGCTAATGGTGCAATAGCAGAAGAAATTAACGAACAAGTAACACCTGTAGCTGAGTTGTCTGAAGAAACAAACTCCATGGGTCAGGTAACATCAGTATCGCAGTTTTCGGACGTACAGCCAACAGATTGGGCATTTCAAGCATTACAATCATTGGTTGAGCGCTACGGTTGTATTGCCGGTTATCCCAACGGTACATATCGGGGAAATCGGGCTTTGACTCGTTATGAATTTGCCGCCGGTTTGAATGCTTGTTTGGATAGAGTTAACGAGCTGATTGCCACAGCGACAGCGAATATAGTTACTAAAGAAGACTTAGCAACTTTACAACGTTTACAAGAAGAATTTAGTGCAGAACTAGCTACCTTACGAGGTAGGGTAGATGCAGTTGAAGCACGTACTGCTGAGATAGAAGCAAATCAGTTTTCAACTACTGCTAAGTTAAATGGTGAAGTAATATTTGCTTTATCTCAAGCTTTTGGCGACCAGGTAGCAGATAATGATAACAACCCGAATAATAACCCTGACTTAGACACGAATACTGTTTTTAGCAATCGCGTTCGTTTGAATATTGATTCGAGCTTTACCGGAAAGGACAAATTGAGAGTCCGTCTGGAGGCTAGAAATACTCCTCAATTTGATAATGGAAGTACTTCTAGTACTTCACCCAGACCTAATCTAACAGGTACGAGAATGACCCGTCTGGGTTTTGACGGGGATGACGGCAACGACTTTGAAATTGGCGAATTATGGTACGAGTTTCCCCTCGGCGATGCTTTAAGAGTACATATTGATGCCGTCGGCGGTGAATACAACGATAATCTAAACAACTTTAACCCCGCTTTTGAAAGCAGTGGTGGTGGTGCGATATCACGCTACGGACGTTTTAGCCCCATTTACCGCCAAGGTGATGGTGCTGGTATAACCTTAACCTTCGCTCCCAAATCACCTATTAGCGCATCGGTTGGTTACTTAGCAGAAAACAACAGCAACCCCGGATTGGGTACGGGAGTTTTTAATGGTTCCTACGCAGCCATCGGTCAAATTGGTTTTCAGCCGAGTAAATCTTTTGGTGTTGGTTTAACTTACGCTCGTACCTATCAAAATAATGAAGGTGGGGTTAACCTATTTTCTTCAACAGGTAGCGCTTTTGCTAATAACCCCTTTGCTACTACTGTTGATGAAGATGGAGATGATGTTGGTTTTGCAACTACGGCTAACCACTACGGAGTCCAAGCGTCAATCAGCCCTAGCTCTAAGTTTGCTGTTTCGGGTTGGGCTGGTTATTCGGATGCTACAGCCAAAGCCGGACCTAATCAAGGTGATGATGCAGAAATGTTCTATTGGGCGGCTTCCTTGGCTCTGAGAGACCTTGGTACTAAAGGTAGTACTCTTGGTGTAATCTTTGGTCAACCGCCCAGAGTTACTAATAATGATATTGCAGCACGGGAAGATCAAGATACTTCTTATCACTTAGAAGCACTTTACAAGTTGCCCATCAACGATAATATTGCGATCACTCCTGGAGTGTTGGTGATTTTCAACCCAGAACACAATAATGATAATGACACCATTTATGTAGGTACCCTGCGTACTACTTTCAAATTCTAAGATTGTTTCAAAATCAGAAGTCGGGTTTTTAACTGAAATATAGCAAATTTCCGTTGAGTCCAATACAACCTCACCCCCATCCCCTCTCCTTGATAAGGAGAGGGGTGCCCGGAGGGCGGGGTGAGGTAATAATTTGTATTGCACCCAAGTGAAAACCGCTATTTTCCCTTAGAAAACACAATCATCATAAAAACCCGACTTCTCACCACACTTAGGATTAGAAGTCGGGTTTTTAACTTGAATATTCCCTTAAAAAACACAATCATCCTACTCCCTTCCCGGCAGAAGATTACCGATAAAAAAAAACCGCAGAGACGCAGAGAGCGCAGAGGAAAGAGGTAAAAAGAGATGAACGGCACCCTGCGGGTGAAAGGTAATCTTAGAGCGGAATAGGAGTAAAAACCCGACTTCTTACCCCCACCCACGATTAGAAGTCGGGTTTTTAACTCGAATATTCTCTTAGAAAACACAATTATCCAAAAAAACCGACTTCTCACTTAACCAAACCTATCCCAAAATTTAATCTAATTTGGCAACTAAAATTTAGATAGTGATAAAAAATACCAATAAAAAAGAATAATTCTGCTATAAAACTTTAGAGAAGCGCGAGCAACGCTAATATACCTAAAAACAATTATTTATCTACGCTTCATAGATAAAAAATCATAACTATATATATAAATATGGAAAAGGTATGTTAGTTGACTTGTTTTAACTACTAGTATTGTTTTTTAATTTAATACAACAACCCCCAGCAAATATTCGTAAAAGAAAACACGAATAATTGAATGGTGGTTGAAACGGTAGGTGTGAGTGAGAGAGAAAAAAAATGACAAAGCTTTTTTGGAACGTTTTTAAATTAAGTCCAATAGTTCTTGCTGCAACATTTTTCACTGCTAACAGCGCATTCGCTGGTGAAGTAAGTGAAAAATCCACTTCTGTTGCTGAGCTATCGGTCGAATCTAATAACATTGGTCAAGTAACATCCGTTTCCCAGTTTTCCGACGTACAGCCCACCGATTGGGCATTCCAAGCATTACAATCCTTGGTTGAGCGCTACGGTTGTATAGCAGGTTATCCTAACGGAACTTTCCGTGGAAACCGGGCTTTAACCCGTTATGAATTTGCAGCTGGTTTGAACGCTTGTTTAGATCGGATTAACGAATTAATTGCGATCGCAACCGAACGAGTTGGTTCTGGTGACTTAGAAACCTTGAAGCGCTTGCAAGAAGAGTATGCTGCGGAATTGGCTACTCTACGCGGTCGTGTAGATGCTTTGGAGTCCCGTTCTGCTAAACTGGAAGCTAATCAGTTTTCTACAACCGCGAAGTTAAGTGGTGAAGTTATAATGGCAGCTTCTGCTGCTTTTGGCGATGAAAAAGCTAATGGTAACGGAGATGTAGAAGACAATGTTATTTTGTCTAACCGCGCTCGTTTAAACTTTGATAGCAGCTTCACTGGTAAAGACAAGTTGAGAGTTCGTTTGCAGGCTCGCAACACTCCCGAACTTACTGATGCAACAGGCACCAGAATGGCTCGCTTGGGCTTTGATGGCGACAACGGTAACGATTTTGAACTCACCGAATTAAACTACACCTTCATGCCTGTTAAAGGTGTTACGGTTAAAGTTGACGCTAATGAAGCTGATCTGAATGACAACGTTAACGTATTCAACCCTTTATTGAGTAGCAGTGGTAGTGGTGCTATCTCTCGTTACGGTCGTTTCAGCCCCATCTATCGTGCTGCTAGTGGTGACGCTGGTGTTACAGCTACCATCGGTGGTAAGAATTCCCCTATTAAATTGAGTGGATCTTATACTTCTACTAATCCAACCGACACCGATACTGGTTTCTTCAATGGTAACAATGCTTTCTTAGGTCAAGTAGAATTCAAGCCTATAAAAGCTTTAAACATAGGTGCGACCTACGTGCGTCGTTTTGATGATGGTAGTTCCACTAATGTTACTGGTAGCACTGGTAGTAGCATCGCTGGCAATTCTGCGAGAAGACCTTTTGGTAGTGGTGTTGCAACTACCTCCAATCACTACGGTGTACAAGCTGCTTTAAAACTGAGCAAAACCACAACTCTTGGTGGTTGGTACGGTTTTGTTGATGCAGATCAAACCAATGGTAGTGGAGATTCAGAAGTTCAGTACTGGGCTGCGACGCTTGGTATGAAAGACTTTGGTGCTAAAGGTAATGTATTGGGTCTAATATTTGGTCAGCCTCCTAAATTGACTAAAATCACTAACGGTACTCCTGACCAAGATACTTCTTACCATTAGAAGGTCTTTACAATATGAAGGTTAACGACAGAATTTCTGTTACTCCTGGCTTATTGGTAATCTTCAACCCCGAACACAACGAAGCTAACGACACCATTTACGTAGGTACACTACGTACAACCTTCAAGTTCTAAATCGGTATCGATTAAAGACTTGAAAATATAGCCCTTTTCGGTTGAGTGCAATACACTTCGTAGAACCTCACCCCGCCGTACTGCTCCCCTCTACTTATTAAGGAGAGGGGAAGGGGGTGAGGTTTTAGTGTATTGGACTCAACTGAAATTTTTTATATACAAAGGTTTACTTAATTGCGGTATCTTAAAATGCAGCAGCATTGAGAATTTGCTCTACAGTTAAATTTAATTCAGGAAATGCTTTTGATTGAATAGCTCCACTTTTAGTGAATTTCTGACATATTGACCATTTACTAATTCACACCGAGTAAAAGTTGGTTGTTTTGGACTCCCAATAAACTCTTTACCACCAAGTCCTAAATAATCTACAATCCAATATTCAGGTATGCCAATATCGCTGTATTCATCAAACTTTAATGCGTAATCGTCTTGCCAATTTGTACTTACCACTTCTATAACTAATGGAATTGTTGCACTTTGAGAAACAGTGGATTCCTTTCTGTACAATGGTTCGTTTGCTAAATTGCGCTTGTTTAATACTAGAACATCAGGTAAAAAGCCAGAATCTTTACCGTATGGCTTGACTAAAACTTTTGAACCTAAAAAATAAGGTAATTTTAATCGGTCAAATTCTACAGTTATTTTTGTTGATAAAAACCCTGTAACATTTTCATGTTCCCCGGTTGGTTGAGCCACTTCTACAAGTACACCTGAATGTAGTTCATATCTTTTATCTCCCGTTTCTAATTTGACGAAATCTTCAAATGTTATCGATGTTTCTGTGAGTATTTTAGGTAGAGTTTGAGTCATTTTTCCTCTTTAAAATTAAAATTAAAATTGATTATTCTGGCGTAATTGGTGAAATATCCACTGGTGGTCTATCATTACTCCAAGCCCACCATATATGACCGCAGTTACAATAGTAAAATTCCTGCCATTTGCGACGATACATTTCTGTAACTAC